>CBDUOS010000161.1:0-5681 GCA_965368905.1 uncultured Bdellovibrionales bacterium
CAACCCTTTGAGAATTTTAGATTCGAAAGATGAAGGGGATCAAAAAATTGTGGCGGGAGCCCCCGATTTTACCGACTCTCTGAACACCGAATCCAAAGAGTTTTTTACCGAGGTGCAAGAGGGACTACAGCAATTGCAAATTCCCTTTTCGATCAACTCTCGATTAGTACGAGGGTTGGACTATTACAATCACACCGTTTTCGAATTTGTTACATCTCATTTAGGTTCACAGAATGCCGTCCTTTCTGGTGGACGTTATAATGGTCTAATTGAATCCATGGGTGGTCCGCAGACCCCTGGTGTGGGCTGGGCCGCCGGAACCGATCGTTTGGCTTTGCTTTTAGAAAAACCGAAAGCGGAACATCAAACCGTCGCCGTCTTATCGGCCACCGATTTTGGAAAATCCAAAGTTTTGGAAGTCATGCAATCTTTACGCGACTCTGGAATTCCCGCACAAACCATTTACTCTGGCAATATGTCGAAACAAATGAAAAAAGCCAATAAACGAGGTTGCAGTCACGCTCTTATTTTAGGAGACGAGTTACAAGAGAAACAGTACGTGCTTAAAAATTTCACCAGTGGTGAGCAGACCAATATGGGTGAGAGTGAAATGCTGAAAGTCTTAAAGTCCCATTATGAGTGAAAAGTTAATTCTCGCCAGTCAGTCCCCTTTTCGCAAAGCTCAAATGGAACAATTGGGTTACGATTTTGAATGCCAATCTCCCGACGTGGATGAACGCGGTATTGAGTCCACTTGGCCTGGATCCATCCTCGACCTCCCAGCTCACCTAGCGCAGAAAAAAGCGGAATCCATTTTTGCTTCTAAGCCTGATGCGGTTGTCATTGGTTCCGACCAGATGTTGATTTTTAATGGTAAAGGTTACGCCAAACCTGAATCACTAGAAGAGTGCAAGCATCGATTGCGAGCTTTGCAAGGGCAATCCCATGAGCTGCACACTGGCCTTTGTCTGATTCGAAAGAATCAAATCGAAACATCCACGACTATTGCCAAGCTCACTATGCACTCACTGACCGATAAACAAATTGAAAAATATGTGAACTTGGACCAGCCCTTAGGCTGTGCCGGAGGTTATAAGATCGAACAGAAGGGCCTTCACCTTTTCAGAGAGATACAGACCAATGACTATAGTTCCATTGTGGGTCTCCCTCTGCTCTCTTTGGTCTCGATCCTACGCGGCTGGGGGATTTCCCTACTCTAGTCGGGTGATTCTTTCCTAAAGAATGCCGATAAAACTTTATGGGATTAGCTGCAAAAAAAGAAGAAGTCATCACACCAATTCGCTCGCAAATCAATTTGGAGAAGCGTCGTCTTGGCCGTTCCGAACTTATGGTTTCTCCCATTTGCTTTGGCAGTCTTCGTTTAACTCCCGAAAACGGAATTTACAAAGAGACTCTATTTAAAGCTCTAAGCAGCGGCGTACACTTTATCGATACCAGTGGCGCTTACGGAAATGGGGCTTCTGAGATTGTCATCGGTGAATCCTTGCGTGAATATCTATCGCTTTACCCTGAGCAAAAAGATTCCATTGTTTTGTGTACAAAATTGGGTCTTGTTCAAGGTGCTACTTTACAAGAAATGCAGATGCAAAACCAAAGGGGCGTTAAAATCCCAGGTTCTTACAAAATCAGCGAGCGATTGAGCTACTGTTTGACTCCTGAGTTTATCGAGTCTCAATTGACTCTGTCTCTACGTCGTTTGCAGTCTGAAAAAGTGAACTTAGTTCTGATTCAAAACCCAGAACATCTATTGAAAATTTTGAAATCAAAAGAAAATTTTATCGCTTACTTGAAACGCGCTTTTGAACATTTAGAAGTAGAAGTGGCGAAAGGACGGATTGATCATTATGGGATTAGCTCCAGTGCCTTCCTAAAGAAAGAGATTTCTCCCGAGTTCTTGAGCATCGACGAAATTGTGGCCTTGGCAGAAGACATTTCTCCGAACCATCATTTTTCAGTTTTACAAGTGCCCTTCAATCTCTTCGAAACTTCACCTTTGTTTCAACAGAACCAAAATAAGAAGACATTTTTTCACGCCGCAAGGTTGCACGACATGGGTATTCTAACCTGCCGTCCACTGACCAGCCATCATCGCGACAAGGTTCATCACTTTATCACTTTCCCCGGCAAAGACGAAGTTTCGGTAAAAGGGAAAATGCACAAAGTCCTAATGGAGGTGATTGAGCTAGAAAAAGAACTTCTCGAGAAACTCCCCGAACACAAAGAGCTTAAATGGGGACATTTATTGCGTTCGAATCTTAATAAAATTAGTGATTGGTGGAAGTGGAATGTTTATCTACAAAAGCAAATCATGCCAAGCATGCAAGAGAGCATTGAAAGACTACCCCACTCGCCTGAGTGGAATCACTGGAAAGTGAACTATGTGAATCGCTTGCACACATTGTTTGGACTCGTCACGGATAGCTTGCAAGGAATTGCCAACTTGAGAACCAATCAAATCTGCCACTATCTCAACCAAGAGTGTGGAGTTTTAGAAGACGAAACCAAACTCTCAAACAAAGTAACCCGCCTCTATCTATCGCTCCCAGAAATCCACTCAATCGTAATGGGTCTCTCCCACCCTCAACACGTAGAAGACCTACTAGAACTAGGCGCCATCCCAAGCGAAGAAACCACCCGAAAAATCCTCAACAAAGTCAAAATGCACTTTTAGGTACGCCGTTCCCTTTTTTCGGTACGCCGTACCTTAATTCACAGCATCAATATTCGAGTCCGAAATTCCGATTATTTAGTTTCGCCCAGTTACTTCCATCTGCTTCCGAGGGCACCATTATTGCTCTACCTACTTTCATGCCAAGAGCCAAAACAATTTTACAATCGAACTTCCCATATCACATAGGAGCTCGGTGTCGAAATAAAGAGTGGTTTAAACTTCCTATGCCGATTGTTTGGAAAATATTTTCAGATCAACTTACATTCTTAAAATGGGGGTTCAATGTTAATGTTCACTCCTTTGTCTTAATGAGTAATCATTTCCATATGTTAGCTACTACACCTGATGCCAATTTAAGCAAAGCTATGAATTTTTTCATGAGGGAATCGACGAGGTCACTGAATCGTGCTTCAGGGTGCATTAACCAAGCCTTCGGAGGGCCTTACTTTCGATGTATTGTCGATCGCCCTATTTACTTCTTGCACTGCTATAAATACATATACCACAACCCAGTTAAAGCTGGGATTTCAGATTCTTGCGAATCCTACGCTTACAGTTCATTAAACTTTCTCATCGGATGCTCAAAAGCCACCTTTCCAGTTTGCTATGATGAAACTTTGTTTTCATCGCCGAAAGAAACATTAAGCTGGCTAAACCACAAACCATCAGATGAAGCATGGATTTCTGTAAAAAACGGCATTGCAAAATCGACTTTCAAACTGGCAAAAACGAACTATGGACGATGCGAAAGTCCGCTAGAGAAGTTTAGACTATGACGCTGCTAGAAAAGGTACGGCGTACCGAAAAAAGGGAACGGCGTACCTTATGCGGCTTGTTTGGTTTTTGTTGGGAGAGAGATGATTGGTTTGATCTCTTTGGCTAGGAGTTTTTGGTAGGATTTGATGAAGATCTCTACTAACTCTCCGTCGAATTGAGAACCTGAGAATTTGTCCAACTCCTTGTACACAACATTCATTGGTAGTCCCTTGCGGTAGGCTCGGGTTTGGGTCATTGCATCGACTGTGTCTACAATTAAAATTAAACGCGAAATATAGGGAACTTGTTCTCCGTCGAGCTCTAAAGGATATCCTCTACCATCCACTCTTTCGTGATGATGTAAGACATTCAAGCGAATTTCGCGAAAAAACTCGGACTCTTCTAGTGGATCCAACATCTCGGCACTGAAAATTGCATGACGCTTCATTAAATTGTATTCATCGTCATTCAACTTTCCGGGTTTGTTTAAAACATTCAGTGGGATTTTCATTTTTCCTACGTCATGTAGTAACCCAGAGAACTGTGCCATGAGTTTATCTTCTTCAGGCAAATCAGCTGCACTGGCTAAAAAACGGCACAACTGCGAGACTCTTATACAATGATGATAAGTCTCTTGATCGTGCTTTCTTAGATTTTCTAATATTTCGTTCACCTGCAGCATCAGCGGCTGAGGTATTGTGTTCCAAGTCATATGTACCCCACTTTACCCATTTTTCTCTTCGGCCTTGGTCTAGCAAAACTAAAACGGTTGCTCCGTTTTTCTCAAGATAAGACGCATTTTTTGTGGTTTCGGTTCAATTAAAGTGAAAATCCGCCAAATGGTCTGTGGCCTTTGGTACTAAGCGAACGATTAATCTCAAAAAGAGACGAAAATATTGATAAAATTTGAAGTGAAACAAAGGACTAAATTATGAAATGGCTTCCTCTTTTAATATTAGTGATTTCTTCAAGCACAGCTCTCGGGAGGGGACAAAGCAACCCTCAAACTCGCGTCATAGAGAGGGACCGCATCAGTGGTCACTTTGACAACGCCACTGAACCCGATTTGAATGCGATTCGAGAGAGATATCGCGAAGAAGCCTGCTTCAATCGACAAGGATTAAGTGTGAGTTGTGGTGAACGATCCGAGTGGGACCAGGGAGATCCAACTTATAATTGGGACCCATACTTTCAACAAATTCCTCGCGGAACAAACGTCGAAGTCGACATTCAATGTAACGCCGATACCGGTAAGTTTGAAATGAATGTGAAACTGAATTTACGTGTCTGTGCACCGGGAGCCGATGGACAGGCCGACTTGAACAATTGCCGCACCGAACCCCGTTACATGCATAACCCATACACTAACGGTGGAACCAATTGGATATCAACCACTCCCACTCGTTGGGACACATCACCAGGGCTGTTTCGACCTGGGCCTTATAATAACTCACCCACAACTCTTCCTGTTAACCAGCGCTTTGATTCAGACCGTGCTGTGGTTACCGAATACCACCGTGTCAGTGATGCTCAACCCTGGGCCGGCGCCCCCATGTTTCATGCCGTTTGGGTGCGTGGCGGAATCGCCATTCACGGCAGCGGCAGTGTCGATGGATATGCTCGTTCAGGGGGTTGCATTCGTTTAAGTCAATCCAACGCCATGGCTTTTTTCCGACTGGCGCGCCGAGTGGGAACTCGTAACATTTCTTACAACTGGAGCGGCTACGGCCCAGGAGAACCTCCTGCATGCGCCACCCCTCCAGAAATTCATTCACAAGTGATTGCTTCGCGAGAGGCCACCACCCAAGAGGATCGTGATCGCGCCCTCGCCGAACTAGAAGCTGAACTTCTCGGTCAAATGGCGAGTGAGGGTCGCGTCCGTGCAGAACCGGCGGCCGAACCAGCGACCGAAGAGGGGCCGGAGTGGACTCGCGCCGTCGACTCTGTCGAAAACGAAAAAACCCCAGCCAAGCCAGGGTTTTTTGAAAGCATAAAAAGCTTTTTCAAGAAATTCTTTTAACGAAACTTAGCGCTTCGTACCGGAACCCTCTGGAATATAGTTCCAGTCTCCCGGATCTTCAGGTTGGGGCTGGGGTTGGGGTTGCGGCTGTGGTGTTGGCGTTCTCCCACCCTGACACTCTCGGACTTCACGCTCGAGAGAATTACAGATTTGACGAGCGCGACTTTCACTAAGATTGTTTCCAAAAGCATGGCTTGGTTGATGAGTTTTCCA
>CBDUOS010000162.1:0-5642 GCA_965368905.1 uncultured Bdellovibrionales bacterium
CATTTTAAAAGTCTTTCCTTTTGCGAAAGGCGACCATTGGCTTTCGTTTTCAACTTTGAGGTTTACCCATTGATCAATAAAGCGACCGTTCTCATTGCGCATCAATGCTCCTGGCAAGAGACCGGCCTCACATAAAATTTGAAAGCCATTACAAATTCCGAAAATAGGTTTTCCTAAGGAAGCCGCCTCTTTTAAATCTTGTACAGCCGGGCTGAGAGCAGCCAAAGCTCCAGAACGCAAATAATCTCCGTAGCTAAAACCACCGGGCACCAAAAAGGCGTCATAACCTTTCGGATCAAAACTGTCTTCGTACCAAATCCACTCAGGGGTCTGCCCCTTCATCTCTATGGACTTCCAAATGTCCCGATCACAGTTGGTGCCAGGAAATCTTAATACACCAACCTTGCTCATAGGGATTCCAACTCGTAAGTTTCAATCAAAGGGTTGTACAAACCTTTCTCTGCCATGGCGGTTGCCATCTCTTTGGCTTTCTGTGGATCGTCGCCAGTGACTTCTAAGACAATGTATCGACCCACATGACATTCTTGTAAAGAGAACCCATGACGTTCCAATGTGTTTTGCACGGCGCGACCTTGAGTGTCGAGAACCTCTGGTTTTGGTAAAATCTTAAGAGCAAATTTCATAACCCCTACTTTGTTAAACGATCCAATACTTCTTGGTATTTTTCTAAGACTTGGCCAAGATCTCGACGAAAGCGATCCTTGTCCATTTTTTCATTTGTTTTTGCATCCCAAAGGCGACAACTGTCCGGTGATATTTCATCGCCAAGGAGAATGCTGCCGTTGGCGTCGTAGCCAAACTCCAATTTAAAATCCACTAAATTGATTCCAGCATCTGCAAACATTTTTTGAATCACTGTGTTTACTTGAAGTGCCATGGACTTTAAAGATCTTATATCCTGATCTTGGCGAACCGTTTTTAACATCAAAGCCTGATCGTCGCTGATAAAGGGATCGTTCAATTCATCCTTTTTGTAGTAGAACTCGACAAGAGGTTTCTCTAAAGCCGATCCTTCTTTGATTCCAAACTTCTTTGCGGTGGAACCAGCCAAAACATTGCGAACCACCACTTCTAGATCAATCATATCCAACTTTGTGGTGACCATGTCGATCTCACCAGGAGCTTCGACAAAGTGGCTGGGCACATTGCTCGCGGCTAACTTTTGAAAAATGAAGGCGGCAATGGCACGATTGATTCGGCCCTTGCCTTCCATAGTGGCCTTTTTCTCGCCATTGAAAGCGGTAAAGGAATCTTTAAACTCTTGCCAAACCATTTCTGACTCGCCTTCAACCTGGTAAATCTTTTTGGCTTTGCCTTCGTAAATCATTTCACCTTTAGCGTAGCTCATTCAAAGCTCCTTCGATGATGGACTCCACTTTTGATAAATGCCGTTGGCCCGAGAAGATTTCGTTCACAACCTCTTGAGTAAAAAAGTCTTTGGTTTCAGAATTCACTAAAAGCTGATCTCGCAAATGCTGGCCTTTTTCGAGACCATGGGATGCTGCTTGCACTTTTTTATAGGCGTCTTCACGAGACAAACCTTGATCCACCATGTGCAATAGCAAATGAGAGCTGAAAAGCTGCCCTTGAGACAAATCCATATTCTCTCGCATTCTGTCGGCATTCACATCCAAATTTTCTACCACACCCGCCATTCGATTCAGGGCGTAGTCACAAAGAATAAAGGCATCGGGAAAAATCACACGCTCGACAGAAGAGTGAGAAATATCCCGCTCATGCCAAAGAGCCATGTTTTCCATTGCTGACAAAGAATAGGAGCGTAACAAGCGGGCGCAACCCGTGATGTTTTCTGAGCTGATTGGATTTTTTTTATGAGGCATGGCACTGGAGCCTTTTTGCCCTTTGGAAAAACCTTCAAAGGCTTCAGCCACTTCATTGCGCTGCAAGTGACGAAACTCCACAGCCAATCGTTCTAGAGCTCCACCCAGCAAGGCGATGGCTGAAAACAGATCGGCATGCCGATCTCGTGGAATCACCTGCGTTGCCACCGTTTCAGGCTTCAATCCCAAGGTCTCACAAACCTTGGCTTCAACTTCAGGCTTCAAGAAAGAGTAGGTTCCAACAGCGCCACTGAGTTTTCCGATCAGCATATTGTCGACTGCCGTGGTCAGACGTCTTTTGTGACGGGCGAATTCCGCAAAGAACCCCGCCAGCTTTAATCCAAATGTGGTCGGCTCGGCGTGCATGCCATGGGTGCGTCCAGAGCAGATGGTGTCCTTGTGTGCCTGAGCTTGGCCACGTAAAGCTTGCAGCAACTGATCCAAAGACATTAGCAAAACGGGAGCGGCTTTGCTCACTTGCACGCTCAGTGCCGTATCCAAAGCATCCGAACTGGTCATCCCGTAGTGCAAGTAGCGTCCCTCAGGGCCCACGTTCTCTGCCATGCATGAAACAAAGGCAATGATATCGTGCTTGGTCTCTTTTTCGATTTCTAAGATTCGATCGATTTGAAAGGCGGCTTTCTCTTGTATGATGTCACTGGCCGCTTTGGGGATGATGCCGAGGTCGGCCTGGGCTTTGGCAACAGCCAATTCCACATCCTTCAGGCACTCAAATCGGGCTTCTTGGGTCCAATGCCGGCCCATTTCCATTCTTGTGTAGCGCTCAATCACAAGAATCTCCTTTTTTCGCGTATTTATAGGAATGACTTATCAAACCTGTTCGAGAAAAGAAACAAAAGAACTCTTAAATAGGAAATTATTTCAGAGGTGGTTCAAGCCTCAAACTCAACTCCTGCCCCGGCTCAGGAGAGGGAAGAAGAGGCTTGAACGCCCCCCGACTGATTGATAAGAAGCGAGGTTTCAACAAAGGTGGTCTCAATGACAACGATTCGCCCAGGCCAAGCGACAGATGTTCCTGCGATTTTGGCTTTGATAAAAGAATTGGCTGATTTCGAAAAAGAACCCGATGCGGTTAAGACCACAGAGGCTGATTTGCTGCGAGACGGATTTGGTGAAACCCCTTTTTTTCAAACTCGGGTGTGTGAGCGAGAGGGCGAAATTGTCGGCTTTGCCCTGTTTTATTTCTGCTGGTCCACATGGACCGGCCGCCCCTCTTTATTTCTCGAAGACCTCTATGTCAAAGCATCAGAACGTGGCAGTGGCGCGGGGCAAGCCCTTTTAAAAGAATGTGCCAAGGTGGCGGTCTCTCACAACTGCGCGCGTTTTGAATGGGAAGTCTTGGATTGGAACCAAGGCGCCCGTGATTTTTATCACAAAATTGGCGCCCGGCACATGGATGGTTGGTTGGTTTATCGCTTGGATGGTGAATCCCTCACCCACTTTGCTCAATAGCTGTTAGGTATAAAAAAACCCGCCATGGAGGCGGGTTTTTGCACTTAGAAATGTTCAGTGATTACTACTGAGCGATTTCCATTGTGGCGTTCGGAATTTCACCAAAGAATCCGGGTTCATAAAGGGCTTCGGCTCGAGTTGGAGAAACATTAAACGTTCCAGGATTGTTCAATTGGTACTGGTAGCTCACTTCAGTCTCTCCACCAGCGATATGGCTAAAGTAAGCCTTGTAACCAGAGTAAGAAGTTTGTGAGCTGCTGTAAGCTCCCCATCCTTCAGAAAGAATGTTGGCTCCACCAGGGATTGGATCAAAAAGAACAACATGGCTAACGTCCCCGTTCACAGTCATCTTCAACGTGACGTTCACGAGATCACCAGCTTGGTAAGTCCCATCTTTACGAGTCACGTTCTCCACTGTTTTTTCAACTTGGATTCCTTTGTAGTTAGGAGCTTCAAGCTTAACAGCAGCAGAAGCAGTTACAGAGGCCCATGGTTGACCTGTTCCATTATGGGTAAAGGTCACTGTGGCTTGCTCGGACTTCCACTCAGTGGCTGTTCCACCTTGTTGGTTGCCTTGGTTCCAAACAACAGTGCTACTTGAAATGCTTTCGCTGTTTTTCACTTCGGTTTGACCCGTTACCGGCTCAGACTCATAAGCATTTGCGAATTCCATCATAGCTGCAACAACCCATGCTTGAGTTCGCATGTTGTACCAACCACCTGTTTTGTTGGCGTTTACCATTCCGGCGACCAAATTATCCAAGTAATTGTCAGCACTGTTCGCACCCGTGGTGTGTGCGTCAAGACTCAAAGCTTGGACAAGTTTAGCGGTTCCGATGGTTTCATCGCTGTAACCCCACCAACCAAATACTGACACATCATCCAACTTGGCTGTCTTGTTGTTTAGAACAAGTTTTCCACCAGCAATGTATTGCCAGATTTGAGATTGGGTCAAAGCACCTGGAGTAAACGTCGCAAGAGCTTGTGACATTTCTGTCAAAGCACTCACAGGAAGAGTTTCCATCGCCAAGGTAGAGGATTGTTCAGCAACCGCTGCAGCATAACCCTCAGCTTTTGCTTTATTGATTGCACCCAATGCATTCAATGCTTTGATTTTAGAGTAAACAACTGTGGTTTCGTTTTGAGGCATGTAGTTTTCACTCAATTGACCATTGAGAGCTTTTTCCATTCCGGCTTCAAAAGAAGCTTTCAAGTTTTCAGGAAGTTTGTCAGCCGCACCGAAGGCACCAACCAACTGCAAGACTTCAGCCGTCATCCAGAAAGATCCCTGAGACGCGCGTGAGTAATACTTGATGAAACCTTCGCCATCAACTTGAGAAACAAGCTCAGCAAAAACCTCTTCAACACCTTGATCGTTAACAAGAGCAGCAATCACTTTGTTTTCGATGGTGATGTCTTTCCAAGGATTGTTAGCCATTTGTTTCATCACTTTAACCCGAGTGGAATCAACAAGACTGCTGAACACTTGCGCATCAATCATCCCCTGACCTGGAAGTGCTTTAGGATTCTTGGCAAACATAAAAGGAGCTGTTCCTTCGGCAATTTGCACCATGAACTCGTCTTGTACAGAAAGTGGAATGGCAGGTTGGATGGTTTGAGCTTCTGGTGTCAAACGATCAACAACAACTCCGTTGGCGTCGGCTACAACCACATCGTAGTTGATGCTTACTGTACCTTCAGCCACTTCCAAGTCGCCCACTTTGACAGGCTTGCTTGAAGCCGAACCAATAGTCTGGCCGCTAGAAATTTGACCAGAACCAATCACGTTTCCGCTGGCATCCAACATTTCGTAATCAACAGTCACTGTGAAGTTACCATCAGCGGCACTGTTGTTTTGCAAAGTCACAGTCACAGGAAATTTGTCACCTGTGCGCGCGACTGGAGGCATGTTTGGATAAGATTGAACCTCTTGTGCAGAAAGGTACTCAGTGGCACCCGTTCCGAATTTCTCAGTGGAATCTTGAACCACTGCGAACACTTTAAACTTGGTCAAAGAGTCGTTCAATTTGAAGTTCACTTGAGCTTGACCATTGATCACTGGGATATCGGTCTGCCAAGTAACAAGAGCATCAAAAAGCTTACGCTTAAAAGTCTCCATATCACTTCCGTCACCACCTTCAGGACCGGCTTTCGCTTCTTCCAGTATAGCAGCAGCTTCAATGACCGCGCCGGCTTTAACAGCCGCGGATTCGATTCCGCTGTAACCATTGATCAGTTGAACAGAGTGACCACGAAGGCCCATCATGGCAGCCAAAAGCTCCATGGTTTTATTGTCTTTCATTTCAA
>CBDUOS010000163.1:0-5579 GCA_965368905.1 uncultured Bdellovibrionales bacterium
AATCGGAGCTTGGTCATCTCCGCAGAGTACAGAGATTCAAAGTCGAGAAGAGCTGGAAATTAGTGTGAAAGCCAACGAAGAGAGGTTTGCCGAAGGTGAAATCCCATGTCCGGAAAACTGGGGCGGCTATGCCTTGCAACCTCTTAGCATCGAGTTCTGGCAAGCCCAAGAACACCGTCTACACGACCGAATGAAGTTCACGCGCCACAACCTTTCCTCCCCCTGGACCACCCAACGTCTCGCCCCTTAAAATCAAACTCTAAGTGGCACAGGATGCCTTTGTCGAATGCGGTGCGTACAGCCAGGTCCTGTTTGAGTATGCGCTGCACAAAGTGCGAGGCTCCTGGAACCTTCTGTCTTAGGGGGGTATCATTGTCGAAACATAAAGGAGATTCCCCATGAAAAATTGGATTGTAGTTATTGTAAGTCTTTTTGCATTGTCGGTCGTAGGTTGTGCTCATCATGGAAAGAAAAAAGGCTGTGATCATAAAAAAGGTGATAAAAGTCACCACGCAAAAATTTGGGAAAAAATGGACGCCAATAACGATGGTGCCGTTTCAAAAGACGAATACAATAAATCGCACGCAGACATGTTTGTAAAAATGGATGCCAACAAAGATGGGAAAGTCACTAAAGAGGAAAAAATGGCTTTCAAAAAATCAAAAAAGAAAGACTGCTGCAAATAAGCAGCTCCTACCACCAGCCGTACCAAGCCCTGCTAGAAAAGGTACGGCGTACCGAAAAAAGGGAACGGCGTACCTTTTTTAGCCGGGGGGCCATTGGAGTGATCGGCCCCCTAGGATATGAATGTGCAAATGGTACACGGTTTGGCCACCATTTTCGTTGGTGTTGATCACGATCCGATAGCCCTCTTCCCCTAGATTTTCATCCTTTGCGATTTGATGAGCGGCTACCATCAGGTGACCCAGAATTTCTTTGTCTTGACCTTTGTCGATGTCGTTCATCGAGCGAATTTCTTTTTTGGGAATTAACAGTATGTGAGTCGGAGCTTGGGGGCTTATATCCCGGAAAGCCAGACAAATGTCGTCTTCAAAGACAATATCGGCCGGGATTTCTTTGTCGATAATTTTTTTAAAAATTGTCATAAAGGCCCCTTTTGTTAAAATCCTATTATGCGTCAACTTTACCAGAAATATCAAGGTTACCTACCAGCCGCTTTTTTTATCGGTGGTTTTCTTTTCGACATTTTCACCACTGATCGAATTGACCAGGCCTTTTCATTGATTCAACAACTGGTGTACTTGATCCTTTTGTTGGTCTTTATTTACTGGGAGGTTTTAACCCCCAAAGTGTTTTTAAAAGAAGGTGGTTTTTTAAAAAAGGTTTGGGCCTGGCATGTGGAAGTTCTGCATTTTCTTTTTGGTAGTTTGCTCAGCTTGTACACAATCTTTTATTTTAAGAGTACGTCCTTGGTGACGTCTTTTGCCTTTATGGGATTTTTAGCGGCGATCTTGGTGATCAATGAACTCCCACAGTTTCAAAAACGGGGAATCATGATACGTGCGGCCCTATTGGCACTTTGTTTGTCTTCCTATTTTATATACTTGGTTCCTGTTTTAACAGGTAATATCGGTCTTCTTTCTTTTATGGTCGCCATGGCGATTAGTATGTCGGTTTACTATTTACTCTGTACAAGAATACACCGTCGCAAGGAAGATTTAAAATGGGTGCAAAGAAACTTGCTGGCTCCAGGACTGATCGTGCAACTGGTGTTCGTCACCCTTTATGTCTTGAAGTTGTTGCCTCCGGTTCCAGTCTCTTTAAAATTTATTGGTGTCTACCACGATATTAAAAAGCCTGAGAACCAGTATGTGCTGAGCTATGAGCGAGACTGGTGGCGTTTTTGGGAGTCCGGGGCACAAACTTTTGTTAGACGGGAGGGTGATGCTGTTTATTGTTTTGTGTCCATTTTTTCTCCCACCCAGTTCTCTGATCAAATTCGATTGGTATTTTATAAAAATACAACCCAGGGGTGGCAACGTCGCGATGCGATTCCGTTGCAAATTCATGGGGGTAACGATCGGGGTTACCGTGGTTATGCATACAAATCCAATTATGAAAATGGAGACTGGCAGGTGAGGGTTCTCACTTCAGATGATCGAGAGGTGGGGCGGATCTCTTTTGAAGTCGTCCCGGCAGACCCTTCCACAGAAAGGGTCTGGCGCCAAGAGCTCTACTAGTTTTCTTCAGCCTTTTCTTCGACTTCTTCTTGTGGAATATCTTTGGGGTGAACGGGGTGGTAGTCGAAAGCCACCATGCTGACCCAGCCACCATCGACATCTTTCTTTTCAGCCATACGAGTCTTCAAGCCACTTAAGCTTTCTCCCAAAAGATCGGCATGTTTTTGACTCAAGTTGGTGTAGTGAACTAAAAACAGCTCGTTGGGGACGATGTACCCATGGGTGGGGTCGGGAGCGTCCTCGCGCTGGATGCGTTGGATGTTCATTTCAACAAAAATTCCAATTTTGTAACAATTGAAAGTTCCATTCCAGATTTGTGCTTTTGTTTTACCACTTTTAATATCGTTTAACTCGGTCTCAGTCATATTGACGTACTCCCAGTCGCTGTAGGCCGGAAAGCAAGAAGGCAATCGTTTGTACTTTTCATTCTCATAAGCTTCTTCAATTTTTTCAGTGACCTTGTAGCGAAGAATAGCATATTTGCGAGCGGGGTTTTCTTGGATAAAGGCGCTTGTTGTATTGCTACTAAAACCATTCAACTGATCCGAGGCCAGTTGGTTTTTAGGAACAACTTTTAGTTCTTCCAAAAGGCCTCTTCCTAAAAAGGGGAGGTCGTCATTTTTAATGGTGAGCTTCAATTCGGTGCCCACTCGAAAACAATTGTCGGCTTTAACTATTGCAGTTCGCAATTTATCGTTAGCCCATTGGCCTTTAACCTCGGGTTTGAGGCTGTTTTCATATTCGATAAGGAAATCATCGCTTTCCAGATTCTTACACGTACTTAAACGCTCTCCCAGTTTTGTGAGATGTTGTGCTTGAGCCGATTGTGCAAAAATGATGAGTGATATCAATGGTAAAGCTAAGATTATGGTTTTCATAATTCCCCCGATACCTTAAGGCGTATTCACTTTTTGGGGGACTGTCAAAGAATAGATGGCGCCTTAACAAGACTTTGAATGACGCGGGCATAAAAGCGAAAAGGAGCCAAACCATTTTGGCTCCTTCTCTAGGGGATAAGGTTTATTTGAAGAGATTCGTGATGAGACTAAAAATTCCTCCAAGTGGGCTGTTGTTGGAACCACCGGTTAAGGCTCCTCCAATAGTTTCGACGATGTTTCCTAAGACACCACCACTTGAGTTATTATTATTATTATTATTATTTCCATTATTTGCATTTTGATCTTGTCCGAAAATATTATCCAAGAGAGGGCCGGCCAAGGTTCCGATAATTGCTCCGATTGGGGAGCTGTTTAAAAACATACCTAAGGCACCGCGAACCAATGTTCCGAACAAGTTTGAAAAGTCGGCCTTTTCGGTGTCACCAGTAATTAAGCCAAGACCCATGTTCACAAGGTCCATCAAAGGGAGTCCTAAAACTTCCTTACCTTCTAATTGTGAAGAAACTAATGAGGCAATTAAGCCCTGCAGTGATTCTGGATTTGCAGCCACTTCGGCTGTCACTTCAATACCATTGATGATCATGGCCACTTCTTCTGGGAGACCCGTCAGGTTTTCCATAAAATCAATGAGTAGTTCGGCACCACCCAATTTCATCATAATTGAGTTCGAGCCCATTTCGGTCATTGCGACTTCTTCATCAAGAAGATCTTCGTTGATCGAATTGGCCTCTTCTTCTGTGACCACGCCTTCATTGACTGCATTTTCAAGTGCATTTCCGGCCGTCGTTTCATTGGTTTCGAGTTGTCCACAACCAATGAGCATCAAAGCTGGTAAAAACAAAGTTAAAACGAGAGCCTTCAATTTCATTCTTTCCTCCTGTAAAAAAAATTAAAACCTTTTAGACACCTAGACTTTCGGTGGACTTGGACTAAAGTTTAAATCCCTAGACGAGACGTAGGTCCAATTTGTTGAGAATTTGGACAGGCCGGCGAGGTTTCTTAAAATAGAACGGGGTGTTTTAAATTTAGTCGGCTAATTTTTTTACAATTCTCATTCTGAAGCGTGAAAAAAAAATGTGAGAAATTCGATGGTTAAAAACTTTAGACAATTTCTAGCATAATTACCTGGCAAGAAATAGACGTTCGTACAGCCCCGCGATCTAAACACCGTATCGATATGTGCCGATATATTTTTAACAACACGAGGTATCAGCACATGAATCGTTTCTTCTTTCTATTCTTCATCAGTCTGTTCGCCACATTGGTATCTAAAGCGGTTCAATATGGAAATACGGATAGGAATGAAACAATAGAATTCCTGCAATATAAGGCAGTTGATGAATTAGAAATAGCCTCTTACTTCAATGGCCATAACTGGCTTGAAAACAAAATGACTTCAAAGTCTGTGAACCTGACTCAGATTTATCAAGAGAAAGCTTTTACCAAACAACTCACTAAGAATAGCCATGTTCGTCGTTATCAGAAATCCTATGGCACTTGGGTTGAAGAGAAGATTTGCAATGAGTCTCCATATATAGACAAGCCTGTTCGAGCCAATATGACCAGTCGTTATGGATCACGTCAGCATCCGATGTCAGGGCGTCGACACATTCATGCTGGGATCGATTTTCGCGGCGGCACTGGTACACCGGTGTTGGCAGGAAGTGCTGGAGTTGTAAAAACAGCACGCAGAAAAGGAAACTACGGTAAAACAATCATATTGGATCACGGGAACAGCTACACCACTTTGTATGGTCACCTTTCTGGGTATGCTGTAAGAGAAGGGGATTGGGTCAACTTAGGGCAAACCATAGGCTATATTGGTCGTACCGGCCGCGTCACTGGGCCTCACTTGCACTTTGAGGTTCGTTGTCACAATGTTCCTTTGAACCCAATGAAGTATCTAGGAAAAATGGGTCAGGTGGCTGAGGTTCGATTCAATAGACGCGTTCGCAACGTGAGTCACCGCCGGCAACCGGCCGTGGTAAAGCGAGATCCCAATTACTATACTCGAATGATCAACTTGCAGAAGCTTCGCAAATTGGATCAAAAAGTCAAAAAGTTCTAATATCTATTGGCAGGTTTGCATAATGAAGTTTTCCAACCAAATATGGCTGGAAACGGGTGAGCTTTTTAAAGCTCGATCTGTTTCGCCCAAGACCTTGTAGGCTTTTTCAATTTTTCTTTCATTCCAGCGACGAGCCTGTGCGGTGTATTCTTTAAGAAAATAGTAGGGAACACCGGCGAACGATGAAAGGTCTCGGCCCGCCAAACCCTGTTGTTCTCCCATGCGGGTTTGACGTAGCAGGCGGATATGACGGTGAACCATTGCTAAGATGCTGACTTCGTTCTGTCCGTTCTCGAGAAGGTCTGCCAGGCACATTAGAGCACGAGCTTGATCGTTCTTGCCAATGGCATCGGTGAGATCAAATACATTTTGCAGCTTGATGCGAGAGGCGACATGCATCACATCACTGGC
>CBDUOS010000164.1:0-5576 GCA_965368905.1 uncultured Bdellovibrionales bacterium
TCGACAAAGAGTGATTGATACTTTCGATGAAGCCAATGATTCAGATCTTGAAATCAGTGACACCGCTGAGTTTACTATCCAGTTTGAAGCCGGATTTCGAGGTCAACTTCACACCACGCAAGGTGCTATGGTCACAATTACTAGCCATGTTGTGACCGAAGAGCCCCCCTCAGTGAAACTCTACTGCCATATTCAATAATTTTTAAATTGTGAGTCTAATTGCGATTGAGGTGACTGTTCATCTCTTTGGCCGCTTGCCCCACCAACTGAGCCAACTCTTGCATCTCTTGGCGCTGGATTGGCGCATTGGGTTGAGTGATCAATCGCTCAAAGATAAGCACGAACCGACGTTGCACTTCGCGACCACTGGGAGTGTTGCGAATATTTCTCCAGACAAAGATTTCTTGATGAACGAAGACATTCAAGGCCAACCAGTGAAACGGACTCAGCTGCTCGCGACGTTGTCGGTCCTGGTTCATTTGGGGTTGCACGATCGCCTCTAGCATCGACGACATGAAAGCTTGATTGTTGGCAAATATTTGAAAAACCAACTGGCGGAAGGTATTCGGGTGGCCGCTGTTCTGAGTGATCTCTGTTATGCCTCGACCCGCAGTTATTTGTTGAACCAGATAGTCAATCAACATGCGCCCAGTGGTTGTGTCGAAGCTCGCACGAACCACCCCACGCACATCCAAACGATCAATGACGGCCGGAGTGATGTAATGAATTGACGCTTGCTCGAACTCTTTTTCAATTTCACTAGGTAGTACATTGTACAGAATCGCCTCTATAGCTAAGGGCATCACATTCTGCTGACAAACGGCAATGGTCTCTGATTGAGTGCATCGTAAAAAATGTTCAGTCACAAGATTCACAATACGCTGCTGGGTGCGAGACCCAAGGTAGTCACCCGCCTCGTTTTCGACCATGCGATCAATAAGAACCGGAGCCAAGTCTTGTAAGACAATTTGATCGGCTTGTGCTGTCAGCTCATCCAAAGCCTCCATGCTTGCAACTCTGTCGATTCGAGAATAAAGACTTTCTGGGTCTTGCTGGTACTCTTCCATTAATTGTGAGATTTCTTCTAAACTCAAACCCGCACCCAAAAACTCGGATTCAAGGATTTGGTTGATCACCACCACCAGCACTTCTTTGTAGAGGGACAATTGACAGGTGCCTTGCCACCTTTCAATCGCATCCTGGTAGTCAACCAGAGCTTGTACTTCACTCAGTCCAGACCCCATACAAGAACCAAAAGTCAGGGCAAACTCTTGCACTTGATTGTTTCCAAGACTGACATTGTATTTTTGTAGAAAGGGATTACTCGCCAGTTCTTGCGGTATGACATTTTGAACGATTTCTTGAGACACAACAATCATCGCACGATTTAAACACTCAGTGATCACGCCCTCCCAATGGGGACGCCGCTGACTGGGATCACTCAATGTGGACTGGGCAATGTCTACACGACATTGGGCAAATGCGGCTCGAGCATTCTCTAAGATCGGTGCGACGATGTCTTGGTGAGCTCCTTCACCCAACATGGCATTCACTTGATTAGCCACTTCACGGTTGAGCAAATCATCGAAAAAATCAAAAACTGTTGTGACAAAGATATAATTTTCACAAAGCTGGGGTGAACCCTCGGTCCCCAGCTGATTCATACAGTTGGGGTAATGGGTATCTAAAATCGACTGCGTAAACTCTTCTAAACCTTCACCATAAAAATTAACCAACATGGGCTCGCTTTGTATAGTGACGCGGATCAGCTGCTCCGCCACATTTTCGGCCACTTTGTTTTGGCAAGCCATAAGCTTTTCTTCAAACTCTTCGGCCTCCCACTCCACAAGCTCACGGTAGATCTCTAAATTTGTTTTACTGGAATCAAATAGAGAACCCACTTCGCATTCTTCAAGCAATTGATCGACTCTTTGCTTTAAATCGCTCGATTCTGTGTCAAGATCGAGGTTTATTGCCAATGTGGCTCCTAGCACCCAATGGAAACCTTCCACAAAAGTATAAAAGATACAGGCCCTCATTTTTTGAAAAGGAGTGGCCTCTTCTTCGGGATTGAAAAAGAAATGGGGAAGGCAAACATTCAAATTGTGATCCACTTCAGCTAAGAACTGAGGTTTTTGACTTTCTGCAATTTGATGCAAAAAATTGGTTTCTAAGTTTTTCTCTAAGACAAAGTGACCCATTCCAAAAGAACCATAGGCTTTCATAAGGCTGATACAGGAATCCACACCTTGAATCACTTCGGTTTGCGAAAAGCACTGCTCCAAGGCCACTTGGTAGCGCCTTGCCTCTGTTTCCATGACTTGTAAATCAGAATTGTTGGAGGGATCAAAGCCAAATCCGATCAGCTCCGAACGAATGTAATGAAAGGAAAAGTCCACGAGAACTGTTTTAATGCCATTGAAGCCATTGAGCTCCCAGGGGTGATCCTCTTCGAATTGGTTATATGCTCGAGTCACGATCGCATCCAAACCAGTCAACCCAGAGCCTTCTTCGATAAGCTCAGGAAAGGTTTCGGTGTAAACTGCAAGACGTGCCAGCTCGTCTTCTTTCATGCGATCTTTGATTTGTTTCACGTAAGAGCGGGCGCCGGCCCAATAACTGAAGTAGTCCCAAGCCAAACCACTGTAGATTTGACACCCCAGCTGAAAGGTACCGCATTGAAAATCAGAAAGTGTCACACCCTCTTCAAGAACAATAGTGGGATTGAAGAGTTCTGCCAACTCTCCATTGCAGTGAAGAAGATCTCCAATAGCCTCTGCAGACACCGACGGAATATTCATTTGGTTTTCTCTTTGCCGAATCAAACTCTGACACATTTGCAGAGCGTCGTCTGTATCGTCACCACGGGCTGTAAAGACCCCGATAAATGTCAGGCTTAACAGATGTAAACTAATCAGAAAAATGTACCGCCAACCGTAATGCACTTTCAGGTCCCGTTTCGTGTTATTGATTCATGGCACTGAGATTCAAAATCTGGGCCAGAAAAAGAGGTGAAACGCCCTTCGCTGAGACTTCAGATTAAAGTTACGGGTCTTTTAGAATTGAGGTCCCAAATTCGCCAAAGATTGTCACCTGTTAGTTAAAAAATGGGCTTCCAGAAAAGAGGGTGCCAACATTTAAGCGCGGAACATATAGCCGCGGCCGCGGATGGTGGTGAGATTGTGGCCCTTCGAACCGAGCTTTTTGCGGAGGGCATTGATGTGGACGTCTAGGGTGCGATCACTTGAGTTGCGCAGAGACAGAAAGCTTTGACTCAGTTTTTCGCGAGAGACCACCTCTCCCCTTTTGCTCAACAGCTCTTGGAACACTTTGAATTCAATTCTGGTGAACTTAATCACTTTACCGGAGACTCGCGCCTGATGGTGTTCAGGGTTTAAAGAGATGTCACCAAACTGCAATGCTTCTTTGGCTTTGGAGTAACTGTGAGATCGGCGCAAGAGCGCAAACACCTCAAGAGCTAAGTTGTCAGGATCCGTTTTGTATTTCAGAATCCGATCAGCGCCTTTTTCAATCAAGAAGCGCTTGCTAGTGAGAGCCAAAGATTCACTCAACACAACCACCGGAACTGGCCCGTGAGTTTTATGTTCTCTGATTTTTTCTAAGACCCACCCACCTTGCTCCGTCGCTGATTTGTCATCGAGCACAATGTAATGGGGGTGATCTTTACTAATCGCTGTCAGTAAATCACCTGTTTTCTTATAAGGGTAAATAAAACTATTGGCACTGGCTAAAGACTCGGCCAAGCTTTTGCGAAGCTCGGCCTCTTTGAAAAGAATCAGCCCACGGATGCCTTCTAGCATTTTTACGTGAGGCTAAACTCAGGATGATGGTTGGCCGACTTGGTGTACAAACAGACCTTGTTCTTACCCGAGACAAGAACCTGCGAGCAGGCATTTTTGGCATCGGTAATCAAAGAATCCGAATCAGCTGAAAGACTGGGGTATTCGCTGACTCCAAAGCACAACCGCAAGGGCGTGTTCTGGGTTTTCAGTCCACGAGCCACCAACTGACGTCGAATCGTCTCGGCCTTGATCGCCGCATCTTCATAACGACAATGGGGCAAGACAATGCCAATCTGGTTATCACCGATCTGACTGATCAAATCGTAATTGCGCAAATTGTTCTGAATCATTGAAAAGGCTTTCTTAAAATCCTCTTCGCTTTCACCCACGTACTCAACTTGCGCCACCAAGATAGACACCGGCAATCGCAAACGACGGGCCCGTGAAACTTCGGTCGATACTGACAATGGAAATTCGCTTTTGCTAACTCCCACTTCAAACTCACTGCCGTAATCGGCTTCTTGCCCACTGTTCTCCAAAAGATAGTTTCGCAACGTCATACTCAGGTAGCGCGCCGTTTTTTGCAAGAAAGTGCTGTTTTCAAAATTCACAGCCATAATCAAGCCGTAAAACTGCCCAGCGAACTCCACTGGCTGCATCACAAAATCGTCGCAAGAAAAAGTTTCTTCAATCAGATCGCGAAGTCGGTTTAAAGCTTGATCTCTGTCCTGCTGCAGACCTTCTTGATGGAAAGGAACCGACTGACCTCGAAAATAGTTTTCAGAAGCAAAACTGGTTCGAGTCACAAGCAGCTGATCTTTAGCACGATAGTTTTTAAAGTACACAAATTCACTTTCAGGGAACTGTGTTTTCATTTGTGTGATCAGCTCTTCGATCATTTGAGCTTCGGTCCGATGTCCTCCACTGAGCAATCGACTCACATCCGATTTGTCGTCAGAAATCACATTGGAAAAATTTGGCTCTTCAGCCAACTCTTCCAACTTTTGCATGATAGTCTCGGTCTCTTCACTGCGTTGTTCAGCAATAAATTTATAAATGTTTTTTTCAATAATTCTATTGATCCGCAACTCCATCTGCTCTTGCCCGGCAAACGGATAAGTCCAGAAGTCGTTGACCAAACCCGTTTTGGTTAAAGCATGGATTCCGGGCCAGAACTCGTTACTACTCAAAAGAACCACTTCAATTTCAGAGGACGCTTTGCGAATGGTATTTAAAAGTTCGCGGAACTTCATACTCAATGGTTGATAAAATAAAATCACAACATGAGGAAGATCCGTATTCAAAGTTTCGGTAAACAGGCCTCGACTGTTGAACGCGGTAAAGTTGAAGTTCTTCTTGTTCAGAAACTCCGCCATTCGATCGGCTCGAGTCACGTCTTCATCATACAAGAAAATTTTAAATTCGTTTTTATATGTTTCAACGATCGACATCAGACTCTCTCTTTTTTGGGGATCGGATTTTAATCTTAAATTGACCACTACTAAACTCATACAATCCTTTGTCGTCTTGCTTGAGTTCGACCTCATCAGTTGGCTCTTCAATTTCCACTGGTTCGACGACTGATGTTTCATCCTCTTCGCGCAGTTTTTTCGGGTCAGCACTAAAGCTGAAATCTTTCATGCGAAATTGATCAGTCACATCGTCAAAGTTTACTCTTGGTTCGGTCGCGTCGTCGACTGGAACTGACCCGATCTCTGCATCGGTTGAGGCCTCCTCCATTTTTTCGGCGGATGCTATGGTGTCAAACCCAGA
>CBDUOS010000165.1:0-5571 GCA_965368905.1 uncultured Bdellovibrionales bacterium
GAATGGACGGTATAGGAAGCTATCCACTCGGTAGTTGGTTGTTTCATCTAGGTTCGGTCTTTGGTCGAATACGTTTAGGGCTCCCAATGTTAATCGCGACTTGTCAGTGATGGCATAGTCAAAGTTTACATCGAATTGAGTGAAACGTCGGACGTAACCACTTTCGCGGGCCGCTTTTTCATGTTGGTCGATAGTTCGTGCAGTCAGCACACTGGCGAAGCGACCCAACTGGTAACCCAAGTAGGTGTTGTTTCTCCAGCGAGGCGTAGCATTTTGCCCGAGGACGTCCTCATTACCGAACTCTTGGTAGAAAGACTGCTTGTAATGGAACAAGTAAGTTTGTTGGGTTCCAAGCTTAATATCACCAATTCGAGTACGAAATAGGTAGTTTCCTGTGACATCCACTCCATCCACTTCTTGGGTTCCGGCATTGGCCATAAATAGTGACAAGCGATCGATCGTGGTCGGATCGTTTGGATTTCTTTCAATGACAGCGCCGTACTTTGAAACATCCACGCCTTGTGCTTCAAGTTCAAGAATTTTCTGTGGGTCACCTGAATAGATGACATCTTCAATTTTTGTGTACCAGTAGTCGACAGTAAAATTTAAACGTTTGATGGGCTCGAGAATCACACCAACGTTGTAGTTGATCGAAGTTTCTTCTTGCAGAGCGGGGTTGGATCCCAATTGAGCCGAAATGGATTTCGGTTGGCAGTTGGGATGATTTGGATCGTTGCCGACAGCATCACAAGACTTAGTGTCTGTCATTCCATTGTAAAATCCTTCGAGGCGAGGGCCATAGGCATCTTGCAAAGAAGGAGCGTTAAAGCCAGTGCCGACAGATCCGCGAATGCTGACCGATTTTGCCGGGTTGTATTTGAAGGCAAACTTTGGGTTGAAGGTGTCACCGAAATCTGAGTATTGATCGTAGCGAAGAGCGAACTGAGTCTCAAAACTTTTTCCCCAGAGTCCTGACAACTCCATATAACCGGCGTAAAGTTGACGTTCACCGCCACCTTCGACACCAGAAAGTCCCATGAAGGCACCGCCGGTGACACGGTCGTCTCTTTTGTCGTCATACTCAAAGTTGGCAGCTGAAACACCAACTGCCGTCGCCCAAGAGGCTCCAAGCGCGTTGCCGAGAGTTCCTGTGGTATTGGCATCGGCCCAATTCACCATGTAAGTGGAGTGAGATGTGGAATCAGCTGTAAGACCTACTGTGGATTGGCTTTGCGCCGCCAGTGGAGTCAAGCTTCCATTAACGACCGCAGCTTGAGTTTGGTCATAAAGTCCGACCCCGCCACGTCGCTCATATTGAACATACATTTGATTGTTCAAAGAGGTATCCCATGCCCAATCCGAGTCACCGAAGTAACCACGAGTTCCAACAATCAGGCCACCCATATAATCTTCTGTTTGATTGATACGAGGGTTATCAAGAGAGTCGTAAACACGAATGGAGTCACCCGCTTTATAAGTTCCTTTTGACAACTTGCCAGACCATGCTTGGTTTCCAACTTTTTGTGCATCGGCTCCAGTAAAGGTGATTCCGCCTCCGACACCAGGAGTTGAAAAGCTCGAACCGCGGTTTTTGGAATTTCCTTGTGTGTAAAGTCCTACAAATGTTGAGTAAAACTCGGTGTCCCCAGAAAGATCTCTGCGATAAGTTGTAACGTTACCGGCCTGGTGGCTGGCCAAAGTTATTGTTTCCGAGCCAATGTTTTGTTCGCATTGGCCGGCTTGATTAATATCACTAGGATCACAGCCCGGTCCCGCAAGAAGTCCACCAGAGTCTGCCGTTAAATAGTTCGGAGATCCAGCAATTGTGGTTCGTGCATCAGCGCTGTACTTATATGACGACAATCTTGATTCTTGTCCGTACTGGTACTGGAAGCTGGTTAAAAAATTACTATTTGCCGTCTGTGAACCATAGGCCATGCTGGAGCGAGAAACATCCCCACCAATAGGGTCGGTGATACTGTACATCGTATCAAACTTGGCGCCGTCCATATCTTTGCGAGTGATAATATTAACAACACCTCCCAAAGCTTCAGAACCGTATGTCGCCGAGGCTCCATCCATGAGAATTTCAATGCGATCAACAGCAGCCAAAGGAACAAAGTTCGCAGACGCCGCGCGGGCTCCATAACTGGAACCATTCTTAGGGGCTCGGTGTCCATTAATGAGGACGAGAGTTCGTTCGTAACCTAAACCACGCAAACTCACGTTGTTTCCATTGCCGCCAAAAGGAGAGGCGACAGAGGCTCGCAATAGAGAGCCTACGTCGTTGAACCCTGAGGATTCGATTTCGGCGCGATCAATAGTGATCACTGGTGATGGTCCCTCAACGTCGGTGCGACGGATATGTGATCCAGTGACTTGGATCTTTTCAATGTCGCGGGCCTTTTTGGGAGCCGGAGTCTCGATGGTTGTTTCAATTTGTGTTGTTGCGTTTTCTGAATCGTCGGCTTCAACCACATCGGTTTGGGCCCAAGTCAAAGCTGGCAACGTGAAAACGAATAGAAATGGCAGGAATCGTTTTCCCATGAATTTCCCCCTGTTATATAGATTTATCCCCACTAGACAAAGGGCGAGCCCCTGCCAAGTTCTGGATACCCTATAACCGATTTCCAATTTAATAAACTTACAATACCTGTTTTAGTAAAGTATTTCGTTATTATAGAGTTTAACGAAGACAGAATCTGACATTTTTACAAAGTAACGGTGCTTAGAACGAAAAAAAGACCATTTCAAGGGATGAGGCTTCTTCAGATTAAATTGGACTGACGAAATCAATTCAGCTGATTCACGAGAACTAAATAGATCCTATAGGCGTTTTCTCAAATCATTGGTGATGTTCTTCTGGTGAGCTTCAAGTGTTCCGCCGCCGATTTCCAGTAATTTCGCATCTCTCCATAGTCTTTCGACAACATATTCACCCACGTAGCCGTATCCACCCAAAACTTGGATCGCGTTGTCAGCCACTTCTTTTGCCATGGGTGTGGCGATCAACTTGACCCCATCAGAGTCGATTCGATTGCCGGTGCCGTCGGGGCTCATCATCCGGGCCGTGTTGTAAACATAGCAACGGGAGGCTTGGTATTGGGCATAGCTTTCAGAGATGAATCTCTGGATTTGGCCGTATTTATTAATGGAATTCCCAAACGCGTGTCTTTCGTTGGCGTACTTGTTCATCACATCCACGCAACGTTTCGCAATTCCCAAAGCCATAGCCGCCAATGTGACACGTTCAATTTCTAAGTTGCGCATCATATGGGTGGTGGATTCCCCTTCGGTACCTACCAAGTTTTCTGCGGGAACTTTGCAATTGTCAAAAACCAACTCGGCGGTGTTTGACCCTCGCATTCCCAGCTTGTCCATAATCTTTTGACCCACAGAAAAGCCGGCAAAGTCTTTTTCGACAATAAAAGTGGAGATTTCAGCGCGGCCGTCTTTCTCTCCGGTTTTGGCATAAACCCAGACAACATCGCCCGGGGTTCCGTTGTCATCGATGCAACCATTTGTGATCCACATTTTCGAACCATTGATGATGTAGTGGTCGCCTTCTTTTTTAGCTGTGGTTTCCATTCCTAAAACATCGGTACCGTAATTGGCCTCGGACATAGCCATGGCCCCCACCCATTCACCACTGCAGAGCTTGGGGAGGTATTTCATTTTTTGTTCTTGAGAGGCGTGATGGGTCATATTATTCACACACAGCATGGAGTGGGCCAAATAGGCGAGACAAAATCCAGGATCTGAATACGAGAGTTCTTCGTGGACGATAACGGCAGCCAAAGCGCCTAGACCAGAACCGCCGAACTCTTCGGGAACGGTGATTCCTAAAAGTCCCAATTCGCCCATCTTTTTGAACAAGTCTAAGTTGAATTTTTCGTTGCGATCATACTCGAGAGCCTGTGGCTCCACTTCGGCCAAAACCCATTGTGCAATGGTTTCACGTAGCATGGCGTGTTCATCAGTCGGATTAAAAAGATCTAACTTTTGTAAGTCCATTGGCCCTCCCATTGACAGCATTGGGTTAGTCCCTTGCAGTCATAAATAAATCGAATGGATCAGTTGTAAGGGTATTAGATCTCTTTGTCACTGACTGGTGTAAGAAACGACATGGCGAATAGACATTTTTTCTAGGAGATTGGGCTGGGAAGGGCCGGGGTTTTGCAGCTTCGGTACAAGTAGAGAGCCAACAGCCTTTGACGCTCTTCATCAGTGAGGCATCCAAGGCCATGAGTTTCCAATTCTCGCCGGATATGTTGAAAGCAAAGAGCTGCTGCTACCGAAATATTAAAACTCTGTACGAACCCTTGCATTGGAATCAGAACTTTTTGGTCGGCCAATTGTGTCAGTTCTTCACTTGCGCCATCTCTTTCGTTGCCAAAAAACAGAGCCGTTGGCTTCGTGAAAGAGATATCTTTTAGGGGAGTGGCCCCTTCTAAATGAGTGACCAAAATTTGATAACCCTGCTCGCGCAACGACTTCACGCAACGGGTGGTTTGTTTCCAGAGCGTCTGTACCAACCACTTGTCGGCACCTTGGGTGACTCGTTTCGATTCTTTAAATTCGTCGCTGGGAATCACTTGTTGAAACTGGTGAAATCCAAAAGCCTCCGCACTTCGCATCACCGCACTGGTGTTGCCACGGTCATAAATGTTTTCCATGACAGTCACTAAGTGGGAGTTGCGTTTTGCAATCACCGATTGGATTTTTTGAAATCGTTCCGGTAGAACCTGCTCCTGCAGTTTTTCTATAACAGCTGAAGCCTCATAGAGCTGACCATCCAAATTCACCGAATTCACGAACAACGAAACTCCGGCAAGGGAGTTAAAAATTCTTTATGTTCATCCAGCATAAACTGGGGCAATAAAAAAGCGCCATAATGAATTGGAACCGAGTAGTATTGAAAAGTCTTGTTGACCCGGGTTGAATCAAAATCTTTAAAGGGGCACAGACCTTTTGAAGCAAAAGTGAAGGACCACAAGCCACTGGGGTAGCTCATATTGCAGTAGTTGTAGATGTGAACTTTTGGAAAAACCTCAGCCAGAATCTTCATCAACACTTTTTGCATTTTCATATCGTAATAAGGAGACTCCCCCTGAGAGACTACGATGCCATCGTCGGCCAGGCGAGCGGCCACATCCTTGTAAAAGTCGACATTGAACAGTGGAGTGGCTGGGCCAATTGGCTCTGAAGAATCGACGATAATCACATCGAACACATCGGCAGACTCTTTCATAAACTTCACGCCATCTTGAATTAGCAATGTGACCCGCGAGTCTGTTAACTGGCTCGAAGTTTGAGGGATAAATTTTTTGCTAGCCTCCACGACAGTGCCATCGATCTCCACCATAGTCACTTTTTCAACAGAAGCGTGTTTGAGGACTTCGCGCACAGTACCGCCATCACCACCACCGATCACTAAAACGTTCTTTGGATTGGGGTGAGTGAACATGGGGACATGGGTGATCATATCATGATAGATGAATTCATCTTTTTCGGTGACCATTATCATACCATCGTGAGCTAAGAGCTTTCCGTGGCCTTGGGTTTCAACCA
>CBDUOS010000166.1:0-5562 GCA_965368905.1 uncultured Bdellovibrionales bacterium
GGAATCCTCCGGTGATGGCCCTGACTGCCACCGCCACTCGTAAAGTGCAAATCGATATTTTAGACAAGCTGGGTTTGTCGGTGGGGACCGATGTTTTCAACACCGGATTTGACCGACCCAATATAGAAATGGAAGTCAAAGAGATGGTTGGGCTGGAAGACAAGGTTCGCGCTTTTGTATTCTATCACCACCAAACTCCAGGTGCAAAAATTGTTTACTTTGCCTTGGTGGACACATTAAAAAAATTCTCTCGTGAGTTAGAGAAAATTAATATTGAACATTTGATTTATCATGGTCAGCTTTCCAGCGACCGTCGCAAGAGAAACCAAAAGCTCTTTCAGAAAGAAGAATCGCCGCTAATCTTGGCCACCCCAGCCTTCGGGTTGGGAGTGAACAAAGCCAATGTAAGAATGGTGGTTCATGCTGAGGTCCCTGGCAGCATTGAGGCCTATTACCAAGAGGTGGGACGTGCTGGTCGAGACGGGGAGCCGGCTCGAGGTGTACTGTTATACGATCCGGACGATATCTCTATTCAAATGGATTTTATCAAGTGGGCTAACCCCGACCCTTCCTTTATTCGCCAGGTTTACCGATTGGTCGAAGACAATGTTGATCGGGTGCATGCTGAGGGTTATGAATTCTTGCGCGAGCAGATGCACTTTTATCACAAACGGGATTTTCGAGTAGAAACTGTGATCAAGCTCTTTGATCGATGGGGCGTTCTTGAGAACTTTCATAATTTTCGCGAATGGAAGTTGGTGGATGAAGTTCCAGATCATTTGTTGAATCTAGAGAGTCACGAAAAGTTTTTGAAATCGCAGCAACAAAAATTACTGCAAATGGTGGAGCTGACTCGCGATGACGTCGATATCAAACAACAGATCTTGGAGTACTTTGATGTTTCCTGATCCGGAAACCGCCAATGCCGATGGCCTGTTGGCCATGGGGGGTAACTTAAGCGCACAGACACTTGAAGAGGCTTACACAAAGGGAATTTTTCCTTGGCCGCAAGAAGGAGCCCCCTTGCTTTGGTTTTCACCTCCGGAGCGTGGGGTTCTGTTTTTCAAAAATTTCAAAATTCCCAAGGCCACTCAAAAGAAGATCAAACAAAAGACTTTTAAACTGACAATGAACAAAGCCTTTTTGCGAGTTATCGAAAATTGTGCACGCATTCCCCGTAACCACGAGACCGGGACTTGGATTATTCCAGAAATGGTAGAAGCTTACACTCTGCTGCACAAAAAAGGCCATGGCATCAGTGTTGAGGCTTGGGAGGGCGACCAATTGGTCGGCGGGTTGTACGGAGTATTGTTTGAAGGTGTTTTCAGTGGTGAGAGTATGTTTTTTAAAAAATCGGAAGCGTCTAAGGTCTGCCTGGTCTACTTGGTTGAAGAGTTGCAGAGCCAGGGACATGAATGGATCGACATTCAGATGGTTACCCCGCTTCTTGAACAATTCGGTGGGGAATATATCCCTCGAAAAGACTTTTTAGATATGTTAGGAAAAAGGCATGGTAGCTGATCAAGACAAAGTTGTATCAATTTCTTATCAACTTTTTTCTCTGGGTGATAAGCAGCAGCCCATAATGATCGAAGAGAGGGATGTGGACAACCCACTTGAGTTTCTTTTTGGGCATGGCTTTTTGTTGCCTAAGGTTGAAGGCGCATTAAGGGGGCAGGCTTCTGGTTACCAGACGGAAGTCAATTTACACGCGCGCGATGCTTTTGGCTTGCACCGACCTGAACTCCTTACTTGGATGTCGCGCAGTCAGTTCCCGAAAGAGATGGAGTTGGAATTGGGAATGAAGTTCCAAACCCAAGGCCCAAATGGCCAAGTGATTTCAGTGATCGTTAAAGACATCCAAGATGATCAGGTCCAGATTGATGGCAACCACCCATTAGCGGGTCTTGGTCTCCGCTTCGATATTAAAATTTTAAGAGTCCGCGAAGCCTCCGAGACGGAACTGTTGAAAAAAGAAGTAGACCCAACCCGTCTCCATTAGAGTATATTAATATCAACTCAGCACAATGTTGAGCCTTGAGGTTGATATGTCCAAAACAAAACCAGTTGTATTAATTACTGGTGCAAGTACGGGGCTGGGTTTGGCCCTTGTTCGACTACTTTTAGAAAAAGATCAGTATCATGTTGTGGCCACGGCGAGAAAAAGTTCAATGTCGCGATTTGCAGATCAAGGAATTGTCGAGTCTGAGTCTTTGTGGCTCCGGTCTCTGGATGTTTTAAAAAAGTCAGATAGAGATGCGTTGCTCGATGAGCTTAATGAAAAATTGGGCGGTGTTGATATTCTGGTTAACAATGCAGGTTATATGTTGCGAGCTGTTGTGGAGCATGTGGGGGAGGGAGAGAGATTTCGGCAAATGGATACTAACTTCCGAGCTCCAATGGCGCTAATCAAACATGTTCTTCCAGGAATGCGCAACAAGCACTTTGGAAAAATTATCAATGTGTCATCGGTGGCAGGTATGATGGCGATGCCGACCATGTCTGTCTACAGTGCTTCGAAATTTGCGCTAGAAGCGGCTTCAGAATCGCTTTGGTATGAGGTGAAGCCTTGGAATATTCGGGTGACTTTGGTTCAACCTGGGTTTGTCCATTCAGAATCGTATCTCAACGTCAAAGACTCTAGGGAGTGTAAAAAAGCAGCGTCTAACAAAAACTCAGCCTATTTTTATCACTATAACTCGATGGCTCCTTTTATTTCGAGAATGATGCGATGGTCGCCAGCCACTCCAGAAAAGGTGGCGAAAACCATTTATAAAGTGATGAGACAAAACAACCCACCATTGCGAGTGGCTGCAACTTGGGATGCTCATATTTTTACAATTCTTCGGCGTTTGCTGCCGCGCGGGATTTATCACCGTTTGATGTATTATAGTTTGCCAAAAGTGTTAAGGTGGGGTGAAGAGTAATATATATGGATATCAAAGCCCGAGACATTTTAATTGTAGCCGGTATCATTTTACTGTTTTTTTATTTATGGAATGGGGAAGAAGAGGTGTTAGTTGAAGACCCGCCCATAGCTTTGTATCAAACTGAAGATGTCGAGGTAAAGGCTGAGCCGATCGAAGAGAACGAAGAGAACGAAGAGCCAGAGCCTGTTGTTCAAGAAACAGAAAAAGTCGTATTGGAAAAGCCAGCTCCTACCCCTCATGCTACCGCAAAGTATCCGAATCTCGATGACAGCTTTGCCGCTTTTGATGAACAGGGAAATCGCTTTATTGAACAGGTCAACAAAGTGGGAAAGCACTTAGTCTATCACGGCGATGTGTTGATTGGGGATGCCAGTGAATTGCCTCGGCTGATGAAAAACAAGGTCATTAAAGTGGGGAAGTCAATTCGATGGCCCGGAGGCCACATTCCCTATGTGATCGATGACAATGTTCCTCAGGAGGAGAATGTCATCGAAGCCGTTGAGTACTTGAATACTTTCACAAATATCAAAATTGTTCCCCGTGAAAATGAAGAAGACTATGTGTTGCTCACACGAGGTGAAGCCGATTGTTATTCTTACGCCGGTCGCAAAGGGGGAAAGCAAGAGATTTTTGTGGTACCGCAATGTGGGGTGCGCGAGCTAATCCATGAGTGGATGCACACGATCGGGTTTTTACACGAGCAAAACCGAGAAGATCGCGACGAGTATATACAGATTATTTGGGACAACATAGACGAGATCAATAGACCTCAATTTAAAAAGCTACCCAATGATTATATGGGAGTGATGGGGCGACCTTTTGATTTTCAGTCTATTATGCTCTACTCCTCAGAGACATTCAGTATGTACCCTGGCGAACCGGCCCTGCTGACCCGTGATGGCGACTTAATTCCCCATACTGAAAACCTTCTGAGTGATGAGGATATCAAGCGAGTGAATTTGGCCTACCCAACCCCTTAGAGGTTTTAAAGAATCTTCGCAGAGCTATTCCATTCTTCAGATTGATTTGTTAAAATAGTTAAAACCCAGACCCCATGAGAGTGTTATGCGATCTTTAATTTTTTGGATCTCGATGTCCTTTTTGATTTTGTCTTGTCAGTCCACTCCAGAATCTCCCAATGTCGAAAAGGAACAGGGTGCTGCGACTCCCATCGCGGCTCCGCCGGTGCTAGAGACTATTAAAGATAAAAAGGGAGCGCGCAAAAAGATGAGTATGGCGGTGAAGGTACCCAAGGGATTCGTGCCTGAATCGCAGATTCAAAAACCTTTACCCAATACCATCTCCAATTGCCCGGCGGGGATCAACGGTTCTTTGGTGGGGCCTATTGAGAACGGGAAGCACTGCTTTACCAATCCACCGACGAGTAGCAAAAAATGTCTAAATGGAAAAGATACGCGCGTTCAAGAGAAAGCAGAGCTTTATTGCGGCAAGCTCAAAAGGCACTGGCAACGCAAAGGCCTGTGGAAGTTTGGTCCTGGTTCAGACTTGAGAGTGGAGAACGCAAAACGCTACAGTTGCCAATGTGGAACTTGGCGTAGCAAACCTCTTTGCAAATCATTTTTTAAATTCAATTGTGAAACGATTGAAACTCGATAACTCAAACGTCGATATAGCTATTTTTGTCGTTACTTTTTTCTAAGTCTTTATTTCCATTGCGTGGAAACACGCGGTTGAACAAAGATTTAAGATTGTGTCCCATGCCTAAGAAAAACCAAATAAATTTGTTCCATGTTTGGTCTCGCAAGTACTTTTTGTATTTTTTATTCATTTGGTTTTGAATTCCTGAAGCCAGCATCTGTCGCTGTTTTGGGTGTAGCTGAACAAACTCCACGGCCACCATCTTAAACGTTTGAGGCTGACGAGTTTTATGATAGGTCTTGTGAACCTGTACACGAACCACTTTTGCGAAGCAGGCGATCGGTTCACTGTTCGGGCCAGTGAACTCCACCTTAATTTTCTCGCCCTCTTGGGGAGCGGTCAGATAGGGCACTAGAAAGGCCATGCCGGATTCAGAAAGATTGATTATTCGAGTGTGCATGGCCTTTGAGCCACGAGGCATATGGGCGAAACGGACAATCTGGTTGTCTCCAATCTCGATTTCATAGCGTGGGGCTCGAGGGTACAGTTCCTCGATTTTTCTTTCAGCGGTCATAGGGTCTTATCGGCCCGTCGGGCGAGTTCCTCAACTCTCTCAGTATGAAACACGCCGATGGTAGGGGGAAGGTTCTCGACAAAAGGACCCCCTTGAGTTATTTAAGCCCCATGGAAACTTGGATTGATCGTTCAGATAAGCCATTTGATGTATTTAAACAGTGGTTTGAAGTTGCTCAAGATGCGAACCACTTTGAGCCCACGGCGATGACCTTGGCCACTGTGGACGCTGCTGGGTTGCCAACGGCCCGCATTGTTCTGCTTAAAGAGTACGGTCCCGAGGGTTTTTGCTTTTACACCAATTATGACAGTGTCAAAGGTAACGAGTTGGCTGAGAACCCAAAAGCGGCCTTGGTTTTTCACTGGGAGAAGCCTTTTCATCGACAAGTTCGGGTTCGTGGCTTGGTTGAAAAACTGAGTTACGAAAGGTCCAATGCCTACTTTCAGCAACGCCCTCGCG
>CBDUOS010000167.1:0-5542 GCA_965368905.1 uncultured Bdellovibrionales bacterium
AAAATTAGAAGCTCTAATTATTTAAGCATTGATTTGAACTCAGATCCTGGACGGATCTTGGGGAACCAAGCCGCTGGGCTCTTGATTTCTTTACCAGTCTGAGGATTTCTTCCTTTTCTGGCTTTCGCTTAATGTCAGTAGGTCATAGAGGCCAATCTTTGACTCTTAGTGGTCAAAGACCGAGAATGAGGAATGTATTCATTCATTTTATTGGTTTTTTTAGTGAATGTGTCTGTGAGAGCCACCCATAGCATTGACTCTGCTAAAACCTCAAGGAGGACCCCTATGGGTATGATCAATCCGACGACATCGAGAACCGTTCATAAAATCGTTCTGCAAAACAGCCAAGGTGAGTCGGTCGGTCGAATTGAAATTACAGCATTCTACCACAACCGCGAAGATGGTGTGCTGAATCCCATGGGCCCTTCCGGGCATCACAATCGTAAGATTGTTAGCACTCTAGAATATTATAATGTGAGAATGGGAAACCCGACACTGAAAAGGCTGGCACCTGAGCCAGATCCCCAACCCACATTAACGGAAGAGGAAAAACGTTTGAGTCAGTTGGTGGTCAGTCTAGAGGAAAACAAAGGTCTTAAGAGTAAAGATGGCCAGGTTGTAGGTTTCGATGCTCAATCTTTTGCAGAGAGTTTTAAAAGATTCGTATCCGAACAATACCAGTGGAAAGCCGAGTTCAAATAAGTCACCCAATACATGACCAGTATTAGGTAAAAAAAAAGCGGGAAACAATCCCGCTTTTTTTCTAAAAAATTAGAAGCTCTAATTATTTAAGCATTGATTTGAACTCAGATCCTGGACGGAACTTGGGGTACCAAGCCGCAGGGATCTTGATTTCTTTACCAGTCTGAGGATTTCTTCCTTTTCTGGCTTTTCTTTTTTGCTTTGTGAAAGTACCGAATCCTACCAACTTCACTTCGTCACCTTTTTTAACGGAACGACGGATGATGTCGATAGTCGCGTCTAATACACGCTCAGTGTGAGCTTTGGTTGAATCAGTAGTCGTGGCAACTTTCTCGATAAGCTCTGCTTTGTTCATGGCTTCTCCTTGTTGTTGTTGTGTTTGCTGTAATTGTGCTTACCTTGAAATTGAATCCTAAGCTAAAATTAGGGTCAAGGCAAAAAGCCTGATTATTCAGGGTTTTTTACGAAAAACGCAGAAAAGAAGACAGTTGCACGTGATTATTGTTTCATAAACTATGCAATTTAATGGAATTGATTTGTTTTTAAGCATAAAGCAGAAAATGAAAAAGGCACAAACCCTTGCGGGATGTGCCCTTCCTGTGAGGTTGAATTGAGTCGATAGGTTTTAATTAGTCGTTGAATTCACCGATCAAACGACCGTTGGTTGTTCCAAAACGAATTCTTCCATCCGCATTTTGTAGTAACAAGGTGTCCTCTGTATTAACAAAAACATCGGTGCGTTCTCTATAGAAACTTTCAACGTCGTCCTCACCACGAACTGCATCTTGTACTAAGAGGTCGATTCTTCGAGCTTCGCCATTTTCAAAGGTTACTCGTATCCGAGCACTAGGAGACGAGTCATCCAGTTCGTCACCACTAACGGTGTTGCCATTGTCAAAAAGGTTAATGTCTTCTTGTGTGCACTCGATATCAATGTTGTCAATTCCAGCCAACTCGGCAATGGCTTCGGTCAAGAAAACTTTGGTTCCACAAACAAGCAATCCGCCAACAGGCTCAAGAATAGCCTCTTGTAAAAACACATCAAAGATATTGTCGCCAGAACCAAGAGAATTTCCAGATTGGTATCCAAAAGCTTCCAAGTAAAGCTCACCGTCTACAATATTAAGTGTGCCTTCATAGATGCGTTGGCAATCTTCACAATTGTCGTCTTCCCAACTCTTGGGAAATTGATCTTCATTGTTAGTCGTTGTATTACTGGTGCTGTTTTTGTCACCGCAAGCAGTGAACATCACACCAATGGCAAATACTAGTAGTCCTAGTAATAGTTTTTTCTTAGTCATTATATACCTCACATTAATTAGAGTTTATCTATCGTCTACTTAATATTCACAGACTGTGCCAAAATGGCACAGTTTTTAACAAGCAATTTCAGCTGCTTACATATGGTAGTTTGCGAACGCTGGGTTCAATTCCGTAAGTTGTCACCCATTCTGTAAACTAATTTTTACAATTGAATCTAGGGAACCCAGCCCCCAATTGGGTACGCCGTACCCTTTTCTTCACACGTGGTGTTAGGTTTTGCTGACTTTTTTTAGGGTGGGAAAGACTAAAAGGGCTACGAATCCGGTGGCAAAGGCTGGTCCGTAATGGAGAAGTAGGCCATGTTTGGGGGCGTACATGCAAGCCAACTGCATAAGGGCGCCTGGAATGAGACCTGAAACAAAGCCCATCAAAAAATATTGCCAAAGTCGAAATCGAAACTGAGCCTTGTAAACAAAATAGAAAAGAAAGCCCACCCCTAGAACTCCATAGGCAAAGACCTCTTCCACACAGTACATGCGAGCCCCAATAAATGAAGAGGCCGGACTGGCGGAACCAAAGGCCGTCCATTGGGTGATCAACCAAATCAGAGCGACGAGACCGGTGAGATAGTAAAGAGTGGTGGGGATTTTACGGCCGGGAATCATTAAAGAAAAAATAAAGAAGAGAAAAAAATTGCAGACTAAAAAAATAGAAATGATTTCGAGACTGAAGCGGGTGTACCCAAGAAGCTGGTCAAAGAAGTGGGGGCGAAAGTCTTGATAAGCGAGCATTCCAAGGGTGCTCACAAGAAAGAAGACAGCAAACCAAAAGCCGGCTCGGGCAATCGGGTGCAAATCACGACCGGGTTTTAGGTCATTGGCCAATTCTTCAATGAGTAAATCAGTTGATTTTTTCAATTCAAAAACTCCACATTGCGAGTCACTTCAGTTCGTACTTTTGCGAAGGCCCTAGAAATTCGCTTTCGTAGAGCCGCCTCGCTGATTCCTTCCTTTTTCGCCGCCTCACTATAAGTCATCCCTTCGATATGGGTCATCTCCAAGGCACGCCTCAATTTGTCAGGAAGAACTCCAAGGACTTCAGAGGCATGTCTTTTCGAAGTGGCTTCCTCATTATTCGGCTCTGACGGGTCATTTGTGACATCGAGAGACTCACCCCCGATCAGTTGTTCCTTATTTTTTTCCAGTTTTCGGAAGTGATCCGCCAGCTTGTACCGAATAATAGCCGAGACCCAAGGCTTGATAGGTTGGTCGGGCTGGTAAGAGGACAGACTCTTGTGGATTCCCATAAGGCACTCTTGAGCCAGGTCCTCCTGGTCGACGATCGACCCCAGCTTACGGCGAAGGGCACCATGAATATAGGGACTCAGTTTTTTTAAAAACTCGGTATAGGCTTGTCGATCCCCTGTTTGTGAACGGATCGCCAGCTGGCGAAGGTCTTCTGAGCTGTCTGTTTTTTTCGAGATAAGGACCATCCTATTGTTCGATACCCACACTATAGCGATCTTTTACCGAATGAAAAACCAGAAAAGGCTGCTAAAAAAGGTACGCCGTTCCCTTTTTTCGGAACGGCGTACCTTTTTTAGCAGATTAGGGTTTTTTGGGATTTTTTTTGATAAATGTGGCGATCACAATTGCGATGAAAAGAATTGAGATCCAAGTGGAAATCGAAAGACCGACATACACGCCACCACGCGGGTCGACTCGAAATGTCTCCATAATGATGCGACCGATTGCGTGCAACCCAACCCAAGACAAAAAGACGTTTCCAAGAGGCGGTTTTCTTTTTTCATACCAGATAAGGAAAGCCATAATCACGAGTTCAAAAATAACGGCGTAGAGCTGGGTGGGGTGGCGACTCACCGTTGAGACCACACCAGAGTGAACATCGGCTTGTTTTAAATCGACGGCCCATGGCAGGTCACAGGCGGCCCCATAGCAACAGCCCACCAAAAAACAAGCCATGCGCCCCATTGCGTAACCACCAGCAAGAACGGGCGCCAAAGTGTCGTGCCACAACCAAAAAGTGAGCCTGAGTTTTTTGGCATAGATGAAGGCGGCAACGTAAGCCAGAATAAACCCACCGTAAAAGACATAGCCCCCCTGCCAGAAGTAAAAAACTTGAATGGGGTCTTCTAAATAATATGAGGGATATTCAAAGAGAATATGAAAAACTCTTGCTCCAATAAACCCAGCAAATAATACGATCAACCCAATGTTCATGGCATTGCGCTGAGACAGGTTACGAGTTTCACAGCGTTTGTAAAACCAAAAGATCGCCACACAATAGGTGAGGCTTAATACAGTGTAATAGGTTGGGAGAGTTACAAAGCCGAGGTTGATTTCTGGATAAGGACCGATTGGATAAAACTCCGGGAGTTGGCTATGCATTGGATTTTTGTTGGCTAGGTACTGGGGCTAAAATTTCTAAAATAATCAAAACAGAAACTCCGCACACAATAGCCATATCTGCCACATTGAATGCAGGCCAAGCGTGCTCGTACCAATGGAAGTCCAAAAAATCCACAACATATCCAAAGCGCAAACGATCAATGTAATTGCCGAGAGCACCAGCAAACACACAGCAAAGAGCCGTTTTGCGAATTTTCTCGTTTGAGGGCGCCACCTTTAGCATAATCAGTATGACTGTCATCGCAAATGGTGGCATCAGCAAGAAAAACCAATCTCGAATTTGAGGGGTGATTTTGCTGAGCATTCCAAAGGCCGCACCGTAGTTGCGAACGTAGGTGATATTAAAATAGTTTTTAATTACATCCATCGACTCGCCGTACTCAAAAGCCGCCAAAACGTAGTTTTTTGTTAGCTGGTCAATTACCACAACAATGAGGGATGTTATCGCCAGTAAGATCAATTTAGCTTTCATCAAAGAGCCTCGTTACACTTAGTACAGACTGGTCCATAGTTATCAGTGTTAATAAGTGTATCGTAATTCCAACAGCGAGGGCACTTTTCACCCTCCGCTTTTTGCACCTCGACACTGATTTCAGGACCTTGGGAGGTTTCTAGCTGAGAAACGATAAAAAATTCCTTCAGCATCTGCTGTGAAAATTGGCTAATCAACTGAAATTGCGTCTCTGGGACCTGTAAAACCACTTTCGCTTCCAAGCTGGAGCCGATGGTTTTTGCGGCGCGGGCTTCTTCCAATTTCTTAGAGACGTCGGTTCGAATCATAAAGAGCTCAGCAAATAGTTCTCTGACTTTTTTGTTTTCCCATTCGGGTTGGGGTTTGGGGTAGCTTTCCAAAAACACACTCTCCTTGTTGTCTCCGGGGAAGTGGTTGTAAGCCTCTTCACTTAAAAAGGATGTAAGGGGAGCCATAATTTTAATGAGGTTTTCCGTCAAAAGGTAAACCACCGTTTGGCAAGATCGTCGCTCTAAACCATCGGTCTTCCAGGTGTACAAACGATCTTTAATAATATCCAAGTAGTGATTGGAGAGGTCGACAGTGAAGAAGTTATTCAGGGCATGATAGACTTTATAAAACTCAAAGCGGTCGTAATGCTCTTCCACCGTATTCATAAATTGTGCGATTGTAGACA
>CBDUOS010000168.1:0-5469 GCA_965368905.1 uncultured Bdellovibrionales bacterium
GTTGGCGCTCAGCAAGGTGATGAATACGTTTTGAATTACAATCGTTTCACCTGTGGTTGGTTTTGCAGCCGTAGCTCTGAAACCTTTCGTGCCCCGGTGGACTCGGTGATGCAGCCGACGGATTCCATCGTTGTTGAATCTCATGGAACCAATTATCGAGTCGGGCAGGACCGAATCGTTCTAGCCAACGACGGAGACGCCTATCTTGTTCGTGATGTTTTTGAGGATGGTGAAGAATCTTATGTGGTCGGCTACCGCCTGACCGTGAACTTGCGAGAAGAAGGCCGATCGGAAGCCGGAAACATCGACCCTAGAGAAAATAGAAATGTGTACGTCTTCAATGCAGATGAAATCAAAGCCGTTGAAGTTCAGTGTTTTTTAGGAATCTGTTCTGGGCAACGTTACCAACAGGTAGCTGGCGCCCACTTGTGTGATGTGGCCACTCTTAGAAACATTCCCGTGCGAAATGGTGTTGTCCTGGGTGTGCCAGACAACTTGCATTGCCGAGTTGATGACTCTGTGCCGATCGATATTGTTTTCAATGATGGAACTCTTGTGAATGGGGCTCATGTCTTCAACCCTTTCCCTCCCACGGTTCATCAGTATTACCGAGTGACCGAAGACGCTGGTGCACAAGTTGAAACAGAGACTGTTTTATAAGCTCTAGCGGCACTTGCATAGCGTCAAGTGCCCATTTAGAGGACAAAAACTGAAAAATTCCTCGCCCCTGGCTCGTATCATGATAAAAATAAGGGTTTTCTGAGAATCATCCAGCGGGGGATTGTGTTTTGAGTCGACCATTCGTACATCTGCATTTACACAGCCAATACTCACTTCTTGAGGCCTGTTGCCGTGCTGGACAGGTCTTCGATAAAGCCAAAAGCTATGAAATGCCTGCGGTGGCACTGACCGACAGTGGAAACATGTTTGGCGCGGTAGAGTTTTATCTGACCGCCAAAAAGAAAGGGGTCAAGCCCATCCTCGGACTGGATGCCTATCTGGCACCCGAAGATCGCTTCACAAAGAACGAAAAACGAGAAGTGAACTATCAGCCCAACACTCGGTTGGTGCTATTGGCGCAAAACTACAAGGGCTATCAGAACCTCTGCCAGCTAAGTACGATCGGTTACAAAGAAGGTTTTTACTACAAGCCGCGAATCGATTGGCAAGCCTTACAAGAACTTGGTGATGACGTCATTTGCTTGACTGGTGGCATCTCCGGTGACGTGGCCTCGCATTTGCGACGTCATGGGATGGATGCCGCTCGAGAACGCTTACAAAATCTTAAAGGAATTTTCGGTGATCGTTTGTATTTGGAAATCAATCGCACCGGTATCAAAGAGTGGCAAGAGGTGGAGTCCTCACTTTTTGAATTGGGTAAATCTGAGGGCGTACCAATGGTGGCGGCCAACGATGTCTACTACCTCAATAAAGAAGACCAACTGGCACAAGAAGTTTTAATCTGTATTGGTTCTAACAAAACCTTGCATGACGACAGTCGCTGGCGTTTGGGAAGTGAAGAGTTTTACTTTAAGTCTTCTGATCAAATGTATGATCTTTTTAAAGATTGCCCTGAGCTTTGTGAGCGCACCGTAGAAGTAGCCGATCGTTGCAACGTGGAATTTAAGCTCGAAGATGACGATGGCAAGACAATTTATCACCTTCCGAGTTTTCCTACTAAAAACAATGTGAGTCTCTTAGACGAACTTAAGCGTCTTACCAAAGAGGGCTTGCAGGAACGCTTTGCCGAGGCGAAAGCGCGCGATGAAGAAGTCCCAGAGAGTGAGCACGAAAAATACTTTGATCGTTTGAAATACGAGATTGATGTGATCGATCGCATGGGCTTTATCGGTTACTTCTTGATCGTACAAGACTTTATCAATTGGGCGAAAGAGAACGATATTCCGGTGGGACCAGGACGGGGGTCCGGGGCTGGGTCTTTGGTGGCCTACTGTTTGAAAATTACGGACTTGGATCCGGTTCGCTACAGTCTGATCTTTGAGCGTTTCTTGAACCCTGAGCGTGTGTCGATGCCGGATTTTGATATCGATTTCTGTCAAGAAAAGCGACCGCGGGTGATTCAGTACGTGACTGAAAAGTACGGGCAAGATTCAGTTTCTCAGATTATCACTTACGGAAAGTTGCAAGCTCGGGCGGCTCTGCGCGATGTGGGTCGTGTTTTAGGAATGAGCTACGCCGATGTCGATGTGATCGCAAAACTGATTCCAGACAAGTTGGGGATCACTTTGAGTGAAGCTCTAGAGTTGGAACCGCGGATCAAAGAGCAAATGGAAATGAATCCGCAAGTTCATAACATGATCGAAATTGCTTTGAAGGTGGAAGGGCTGGTACGTCATGCTGGGATTCATGCCGCCGGTGTGATTATAGCCGATGGACGCTTAGTGGACCACGCCCCACTTTACAAAGGGGTGGATGGTGAAAATGTCGTTCAATACGACATGAAGCACGCCGAGAAAATTGGTCTTATTAAATTTGACTTTTTGGGCTTGAAAACCCTGACCCATATCAAGTATGCCTTGGATTTGATCGCAGAAAACCGTGGCAAAAAAATTGAAGCCCACGAGATCAACATCAACGACGAAAAAATTTACCAGCTGATGTCATCAGGAGACTCCGCGGGTGTGTTTCAGTTTGAGGGTGACGGAATTACCGACGCTCTGAAGAAAATTAAACCCACTTGTTTTGAAGACATCATGGCTATCAACGCCCTTTATCGTCCGGGGCCGATGGACATGATCCCTGAATACACCAAACGTAAGCATGGTAAGTCGAAAGTGGATTTTATCTTTCCAGAGCTGGAAGAAATTCTAAAAGAAACTTACGGGATTATTATTTACCAAGAGCAGGTGCAGTTGATTGCTGCGGTGATTGCGTCTTACTCATTGGGTGAAGCCGATTTGCTTCGACGAGCTATGGGTAAAAAGATTGCCGAGGAAATGGCGAAACAACAGAAGCGTTTTGTCGAAGGGGCTGTGGCTAACGGACATGATAAAGAGAAGTCTGAAAAACTGTTTGATTTGATGGCAAAATTTGCCGAGTACGGATTTAACAAATCTCACTCAGCGGCTTATTGTGTGATCGCGGCTCAAACAGCCTGGTTAAAAAATTACTACCCCATTGAATTTTATGCGGCTCTTTTGACAACGGATATGAACGACACTGATAAAGTCGTTAAATACATTAACCTCTGTCGTCGGCGCGGGATTGATATCCAACCACCCCACATCAATTTCTCTGAGTACAAGTTTTCGGTGAAAGGTGAAACCCTTTATTACAGCATTGCGGCCATCAAAGGGGTGGGCCAGTCGGCGGTGGAAGCTATTCTTGAAGCGCGTGCCGAAACAGAAAACAATAAGTTTGAATCCATTGATCACTTTTTTGATGTGGTTGATTTGCGTCGAGTGAATAAGAAGGTGATTGAATGCTTGATCAAAGCTGGAGCCTTTGATGGCTTTGGGTATCATCGTTCTCAGCTTTTTGAAGGCTTTGAGAAGTTCGTGGATGCCGCTGAAACCAAACGCCAAGACCGAGAAGTCGGGCAGGTGTCATTGTTCTCAATGTCTAGTGAACAAGAGCAAGAGCACGAGAAAGTGCTTTTACCAGAGAGAGAAGCCTGGAATCGTATGGTTCGACTCAACTATGAGAAAGACGTGTTGGGATTCTTTCTTAGTGACCACCCCTTGAATGGCTATGAGGGCATCTGTCGAGCTTGGGCCAATACAACAATCGCTGAAATTGGTAAGCTTCCCAATAAATCAAAAGTGACGCTGGTTGGAATGGTGACTCAGTACAAAGAGATTATCACGAAAAAAGGAACGCGCATGGCCTTCACTCAGTTGGAAGATTTGTCAGCGCAATTGGAAGTGATCGTCTTCCCCAACACCTTCGCAGAGTACGAGGATGTATTGAAGGAAGAAGTGCCCTTGGTGGTCACGGGTGTTCTTGAGAACAAAGATGATACTTACAAAGTGATTGCTGATAAAATTACAACCTTGTCGGACAGTATCAATCGCGCCAAAGGGGTCTTGTTTCGGGTGAACTCTACAATGGAAGATAAACTTACGAAATTGCGCAAAAGAATCGATGAGAACCCTGGTGAAACACGAGTGAAAATCGAATTGAATCTTGATAACCTTAAGAAACGGGTGGTGTATGATATTCGTGATCCGAAGGGAATTGCCCTCTCAAATGACTTTCTAGAGGGGCTTCAGAAAGATTTCGGGGAAATGGATTTCATTGAGATTTCGCAATAAGGAGGCTTTGCAATGAGAGCACTGCTATTTGTTAGTCTAGCTTTATGTTTCATTAATAACGCTTATGGACGTTATGATGTGGTGGTTTCTGAGCAGATCGTGACTGAAGTGGATGAGCGTAAGGCCCGTCGCACGGCCATCGATAATGCGACCGATGCCGTGACCGCCGAGATGGTTAAAAAGGAAATTGGTGAGGCGCGATTCACCGAGAATAAGAGTAAAGTGGAGACAGAGGTTAAGCCTTTGAAAAATCGCTTTATTCCATTTTTTAGAATCATCTCTAGTAAAAAAGAAAATGAAGGTTATAAATTTGAAATCGAGGTTAAGGTGTCTCGCCGCGATCTGCGCCATGTTTTGCAGCAAAAAGGACTATTTGCTTCGTCAGAGAAAACTGGAATCACCTTACCCTTTATTGAATTTAATAATGCGATGTCAGGGGAGTCCTATCGTTGGTGGTCTCCTGAATTTACAGTTTCAAAAGGTTTAGAGAGTCTTTCTCTTAGCTTTGAAAAAGAGATGTTTCAGGGTTTTTTGGATAAAGGGCTTTTTATGCTTCGCCCACAAGCCTTTAAGATGGAGCACATGGTTCCGGACTTTATGCGCAAGACCTACTTGACCCAAACAGAAATGGTTCAGTTAACCAACTTAAAACAAGGCCAATTGTACTTAGACGGTCGAGTTGATGTGATCGCCAGCCCTCTTCGCGAAAACGCATTGCGTGTGCGAGTGCAGGTGAAATGCAAACAGTCTTCCAATGGAAAGAATGTGGCCGAGGTGGTTCGAAATTTTGATACCCCCTCGGGGCAAGGCCTAAGCCAGATTCATTCGAAAGTGGCCGACTTAGCCCGCGAAACCGGAGGCGAACTGGCCAATCAAGTTTATGACCTTTGGCAACGGGGAGCTTTGGAGGCACAAGTTCTTCAGTTGGCAGTGACGGGGGATCTGGATCATATGCAGCTTTTACGTTTCAAAAAAGAACTCAATGAAAAATTGGGATTGGCCAACGGTTTGACCGAGCGATTGTTCGAGCCCGGGCGAGTCACTTTTGAAACGGACTACTCGGGTGGAGTGGAAGCTCTCAGTCTAAAATTAAAAACAGCTAAGTTTGATGGCTTCATTTCACAAGTGGTTTCCAGTCAGGCTGATCAAATCATACTCGACGTCAAAGTCGCTCAATAGTTTCAGTCAATGATAG
>CBDUOS010000169.1:0-5468 GCA_965368905.1 uncultured Bdellovibrionales bacterium
GGCGAGGATTCCAGCCTTTTGTTCAGTGTCGTACCCCCCTCGCCCTCGAAAGCCAGGAGCCCCCACCGACCTGGGTGAGGGAAGTGCTTCTCTAATAAGACTCGCAATGGGGTGACTTCGGTTAATCCCATCAACTCACCACGGCCGGTTTGCTGAGTGGCGCCCTGGATAATCTTTTGCCAACGTTTTTGCTTTTTATCCAACTCCCCAGCTTTGGGTTTAATGAAACTAAAGTCCGAAGAAAACAGATGCACCTGCTTCACTCCCAATTCCACCATCTTTTCCACCACTCGATCCACGGTTTGAAATCGAGGCAAGGACAGCGCCAAGTGAATATGAGGCTCAGGCAACTCGGGGATCTCTCTCTGCTCAATGATCTTGGCTATCGCCGATTTCTTTTTTTGTTGAGTGATTTCCACGAAGTAAGCTTTGTGGTCACAAATCACTTCGAACTTGTCCCCTATTGTCTGTCGGCACACATTGCAAATATGATGGTAAACATCACCATCAAGCTGAACAACTTCACCCTCCAATGCCGATGTAGGAATCCAATATCGTCTCACTGTGAAGCCTTCATAAGATAGCCCACCCACTCGTCTTGGGTACGGCGATCCAAGATTTCAAGTTCCCAGTCATCTGTCATCTCTTTCACAAAATCACTGTCTCGTTCTGCCAAGATACCAGTAAAAATATAAAAGGGACTCTCTACTTTTTTAAATTGATCCTTTAAATCTAACAGGACACCGTCGATGATATTGGCCACCGTTAAATCCGTTTGTCCAGCCAGTGACACCGACCAATTCTCCACCCAATCCACTGCGGGCTGCTGATTTTTTTCTAGGTTCTCAAAAAGAACACGCTTCGATTCCGGATCGTTGTCGTAGGCTGAAATTCTATTCACATCAAACAGGTGGGCCAGCAATGCTAGAATGCCTGAACCCGTCCCCACATCAAGAAGGCTATGGATCGTGTTTTCAGTGACCACCTTTTGTATCAACTGAGCGGCAAGCTGGGTGGTGGCATGAGTTCCTGTTCCGAAAGCCATTCCAGGCTCAATGTACAAACAACGTCCCACCTCTGGTTTGAAGGTGCCACGGTGCCAGTCTGGAACAATCCAAAATTCGGGAATCAGTTCGAAAGGCTTCCACTGTTGCTTCCATTTTTCCAACCAATCTACTTCTTGATGCTGCTCAACCGAGATTTGCACCTCGGGGTACTTCGCTTGCAAAGCTTCCAACCACTCAGGGGCCGGAGGAACTTCAAAATATGCGATTAGATTTTTTACTTCAGTTTCTAAAACTCGAGGTTGGTAGTTCTTCTCTTGTTGTTCAAAGGTTAAGTTCTCTTGCACGCCTCCAGCTCCTCCCTCAAATAGAAGGTGAGTCAGCAAATCCTCGTGCAAGGCGTTGACCCCTTGCAAGTGCAATGTGAAATAAGAATTAGAATCCATAGGGGGATTCTTCGGGTAGGACTAGGGATTTGTCAACGCGGGGGAATTATTTTCATCCCTTTCTTGCGACTCATCGGCATTTGACTGCGGCTGCACGCTGGCTGGGACCCGGCTGGGGGTTCGATCAAAAACACTAGAGGGGGCTTCGTGGTGAGAAACCTTGGTCCGTAAGCTACTCAAATCCAATCGGTCACCAATCATAATAGCATCAAAAGCCAGCATGGGCCGGGCTGCACGTCGATCAATCTCAACCAATCGTCCTATGGATTTTTTGTCGTCAGCCAAGATAATTTCGATATCGGCCACTTTAACTTGAAAGTCGCCCACCGAGGCGTTTTGTAATGGATCATGCACTGGGACTCGTCGAAAAACAGAAACCAAAACACCCGGACTCAAGCCCAGCTTGGTTCCACCTCTGATAAAGTAATCAGCGTAAGTTCTCTCTGTATCATGAAGCTTCACTTTTTTACGAACTTCGATCACCACAGCTTCTTCTGCAGAGGCGCCAGCACCACAAGTAACGAATATGACAATCAGTAATAGGAGTTTTTGCATATCAATTTATCCTTCTTACTAAAACCATCGGACCAAAATGAGATGATCTCGAGTCTAGTTCCGGCAAGAATTGCCTGTTTTTGAGAAAAACCCGGCAAAAATTCCCTAAGAGAAGCGAAATATTGGGGGCTCAGACTAAAGCACAGACCTTCAATTTAAGTCATTGTTTTCAGAGATTTAGAGGGGTGTCTCGTTTGGATGCAGACTAAAGTTTACGGGCTAGAGTCCGATAAAGAAGTTATGAAGTTGTTGAACGTTTTAGGTCCATTACTCTTGGCCTTATTTCTTGCCAATTGTTCAATTGATGTCTCTATTGATGATGTCACCGCCGACGATTTTCTAAAATCAACAATTCTTGCAACCTCACGTGGTATTGGTGATGGTCAAACCAGTGCGACTATCGTGGTTCTTTTGAAAAACTCAGACAACTCGACTATTGCATCCTACAAACCTCAGTTTGATTTTGTAGACAACAGCGGCTCGAATGTAAACGCTGTGGGCATCACTTACTCTGACTGTACTGTTTCTAATGGACAAGGGATTTCAACTTGTACTTTTAAATCGATTTCAGTCGGCGGAAGACGAGTCGCCTTTAATAACATCGTGATCGAACTGGTTGGTGAAATTTATTTTGATGCTCCCAGTAGAAACGGAACCTTTTTACAGGTTGTGAGTTCGGGGCAAATTGATGAGGATGCCAATGGCTATACTGTCACCACTCACACCGGCTCCCCCTTTGCTGGCCTCAAGCAAGATGTCAACGGTTGGACTATTATGACCAACACCACCGGTGGCATCACTCCTGTTGATTGATCGTATTTGACATGATGTAACTAGCGTCTCGCCCAACCTTTACCAACAATAGAGGGATGGGAATTCTTTTATATATTGTTGTGCTGATTTTACCTCAAGCTTCTCACGCTATTGACCTGGGCTTTCGGTTTGAAGATGGCTTTTGCCAAAAATCCAATTCTCCAGGGACCAATCCTGAATTCTTTGGTGAGTGCGGAAACCTTACAAAGTCGCGCTTTATTAATCAAACTTTTAAAGATATCAAACTCCTGGGCGGAGTCTTTAACTCGAGCTACTTCTATGTCACCCGAATGGATGGCGGAAATCTTAGCCACGCTTCTTTTCGTCGCTCCATTGTTTTACAAACCAATATTCAAGAAGTGGAGGCCACCCATTTGGATGTGCGAGGCGGTCATTTCAAGAGTGTCAACTTTACGAAAAGCAATTTACAGAACCTCTTTGCCACTGGCACTCGCTTCACAAAAGTGAATTTTCAAGACTGTGACCTCCGCCATGCCAGTTTCTGGGGCAGTTTGCTGCAGGAAGTGAGCTTCAAAGGGGCTGATTTGCGAGACGCCAACCTCGAACAGGTTTTTATTTTTCTTTCAGATCTAGAGGGAGCTAAGTTTAATGCAAAAACAAAGCTCCCTTTTTCAGAGGAAGTGGCTCTCAAAAAAGGAATGGTAAAAATTGATTAATTACTGCAAAAGACAAATCAATGAAATCACCCAAGACTGGACTCTCAGTCTTTACGGGATGGCATTGGCTCTCACTCATATTTGGACATACATCTATTGGAACAGTAATAACTTCTTTCTTAACAGCCAAAGTGGAATCAACGCCGAGCCCATTTGTTTTCCATGGTTCCCCAACTGCGACCTTTTTCGTCAGTCGATCAGCATGGAAAGTTGGACCATTGTTCTTTACACCTATCTAGCGCTGTCCTGCCTTTGCGTTGGTTTTTTTACAGTTCGACGAACCATTGGGCTGGGTTACTTTTTGCTAATCGTGGTTTCCTTTTACAAATTTTTTCTACACATGAGCAATTACAATTTCATGGGGAACTACCACTACATGATCTATTGCACCACGCTGGCCTACCTTTTTTTGCCCCATAAAAAAGCTGTTCTTAAGCATTTGATTGTTCTTTATTACCTTGCTGCCGGTTTTCTAAAAATCAATATCGACTGGCTCAGTGGTGCCGCGATGATACGCTCCCCTTATATTGGAGGAAGCCTACTCGTAATTTCTCTGTTTTATGTTGTCGTCCTCGAACTGATTTTTGTTTTTGGCTTGCTTCACAAAAACAAGTGGATTCGTTGGGTTGCCTTGTTTCAGTTCTTGGCTTTCCATGCTTTTTCTTGGCACATTGTCGGCTTTTTCTATCCCATGGTGATGTTTTGCATTCTATCTCTCTTCATTTTTGATGAATGGTTGTATCTGCAAAACAAACAAACCACGCCCGACCACTTGCTGAACCTTTTCAATGGTCAAGCCAGGGCCACTGTCTATGCTGTGATTGTTGTTTTTTCTATTTTGCAGACCATTCCTTTTCTGCTGACACCCGACCCATCCCTATCAGGCACCGCGCGCCTTCCCTCTTTAAATATGTTTGACTCTAAAACCCGCTGCCACGCCATCATGGTCGCTGATACCGAACAAGGGACCATTCACATTCGGCGTCCAATGAAAAATCTTGGCACCCGATTAAAATGTGACCCATTGATTTACTTAAATCAAGCCTATCAAATTTGCCGCGAAAACAAGAAAAGCCAGGACGTTAAAAAACTCAGCCTCACCTTGTTTAGTAAGCGTGTGACCCGCCAAAAGTTCGTTAAAGTCTTGGACATCAAGGACCTTTGCTCCCTTGACTACCCGTTGTGGGCTGAATTGTATGGTGACAAATCATGACTTATAAGAAGATTCACGCTCTGCTTTTTACCCTAACCCTTCTCGTCGTAGTTCTTAGCTATTTGCAGAACCCTCAGTTGATTCACTTTTCTCGGGACTATTTTAAAGTCGTCGATCGCCCTCCGATTTCAGAAGCCGTTCGCTATAAAGAACTAGAAACAAATTGCAAGTCCACCACCCAATACCGTTACGATGAGAAAAGAACAGGAGCGGCCCCCGGCGACGCCACCCCTAAAGCCAAAGCCAAGATCATCAAAAAAATCTACCCATTGAACGTGGATATTCATGGCGCTTCCAAATCCTCCCCCACGGTCGATGATACCGGAGTCTATGTTGGATCCGATACCGGTTTTTTTCTAAAGATGAACCATGATGGTGAAGTTGTTTGGAAGTTTTATGTGCCAGGGTCTAACAATGGAATCCACGGATCAGCCGCCTTGGATGAAAAGAAAGTTTATATTGGCGCTTACAATGGCTTTATCTATGCATTGGACAAAATGACCGGTGAATTGGTTTGGGCCAACCCCGTGTCGGATTACATTGGCGCTTCGCCTCTACTCGCCGGCGGAGCTTTATACATCACTGCAGAAACTCGACACCCCAATGGCCTGGTCGTTAAATTGGATTGCAACACGGGTGAGACTCACTGGGTCTCTGAGTGGATGGGAGGGCATTCCCATTCTTCTCCCGCTTACGACGCCACCAACAATATAATTTTGGCCGGTGCCAACAGTGGACGTTTTTTCGCTCTCGATGCTGA
>CBDUOS010000170.1:0-5422 GCA_965368905.1 uncultured Bdellovibrionales bacterium
CTGTTGCGGCTTTGCTGGTAACCTACATGGCCTTTTCTTTCATTTGGTGCAAAGGGTGGGGGGTGGGGCCAACCACCTGGTATCAGGCGTCTAAGCTAAGTCATTAACAAATTTAATGGGTTTCTGTCTAAACTAATAATTTAACTTTTGACTCAGATCCGTTAGAAAGCCTTCAACGAAACAATTATTCCTTAAGGGGGAAATATGAAAAATTTAATCGCATTATTGGTTTTAACTGTCGTGGCAAGTGCCGCTCAAGCGAATGACAGCGGAGTGATCTCTGGTGGTATGGTACCAGCAACTGTTACAATCGAATTGGATGAATCCACGCAAGCATTGATCTTGGATATGAAAACAGTCAATGGCGTGTCTTGCCCTGGGCAGTTGGAGCTAAAGCAGAGTCCGATCAAAAATGGTGAAATGGTGATCTCTTATGATAACACTGAGAACGAGGCTTTGTTTGCAATGATGGGTCGAGTTTCTAATGTCTGTAGCGAAGAGATTTTGGAAGCCATGAATAAGAGCAATCAGTATGTCTGTTTGAGCTATGGCATTGAAAAAGGCACTGTAATGGTTGATCTTCGCAACCTGCCAACCGAGATGACTAAACTAACTGTTCGAATGCCAAGCAGTATCGAAGCCGAAGCCATCACCCAACTTTAATTATTTTACGGAAGTACAAGCAAGGTTCCCGGGGTAGGGGACCTTGTATATTTGCTCGCCACCGGACATCGTTGAGGTAAAGAGAATGGTCTTACCATCCGGAGAAATGCTGGGATAGAACTCATCACCTGCATAGCCGGTGATTTGCCTTTTGCAATTTCCATCGGCTGAGACCTCAAACAAATCGTAGTCTCGCATTCCGCCAGTGCGCGCACTGTAAATCAGAGACTTTCCATTGGGATGCCAGGTCGGAGACCAGCTCACACCAGAATCCAAGGTGATGTATGAAGGGTTTTTAAGATCCACACCAGCTGAAAGAATTTGTGCCGATCGAAAATCAGGAGAAAAGCGCGACCAGACAAAATCTTGTCCGGCGGGTGAAATCTTCAAGCCCAAATCATGTCCCGAGGTTTCTGAAACCTTCCAAGGGGAGATATTTCGCAACAAAGATTTTGCGTAAATTGATATCCTTCCATTTTGCCAGCGAGAAAAATAGAGTTGTTGTTTCTTTGCGTAATAAGCAGGGAAACCATCAAAGCCTGAATGTTCAGTGATTCTTTCAATCTCGGTTCCATCGATGCGACTTTTGTAAATTTCTTGCGGCGAGAACTCCACCTGAAAGAAAGAGTCATTCTTCACGTTGGAAGGGTAGCGGTCGATATAATTTCTAAGAACGTAGGGAGTTTCTTTCTCTTCGTCTGTAGAGCTGGAGTAAAAGATGTGGCCAGACTTGTCCTGAAAAAAACCATTGGCCAACTGCCCGCGCTGGTGGGTGATTCGTTTTTCTTTGCCCTGTTCAAGATCGCGAAAGTACAGCTGAGAATCACTGTGTTTATTTCTTTTTGAACTGACAAAAACAAATCCAGTTTCAGAAACAAATTCAGGTTGTCGGTTGCGTCCTTTGTTTGTGACCTTAATGGCCTCAGGAGGGACGAAAGCATCAGCCGCCGGTGCCAAGCCAAGAATCAATATTAGAGTTGAGAGGGATTTCAAGAAACGCATTTAAGAGACCCTTCCGTCTAATCTTGAATTTAATGTATAAAGAGCGGCAGAAATCATCCCTTTATTGTATTAGAAAATTAGGATTTGTCACCCAAGCCGATATCGACTGCCTTTTGGACGAGGGAGAAGGGGACCTTTTCTTTTAGCTGTTTAGGGGAAAGCCAAGTAAAATCGGCAATTTTTGCCGATTGAAATTTAGACTTTCTTCTGGAGACCTTCACAAAAATTTTATGGTGAGTGACCCCGTGTTGGAAATCATAGCTCTTGGGCGCGACATTCTTTTGAGCGACTTTTCCTGGTAAGATCAGCTGTTTCTTTAAGAAAGGGGCGTATTCATTTTGAACAAAAGCGATGCGGCCTTTGTTTTCAATAAGTTCGACATTCCAGACCCAGATCTCCATGGCGCGCTTTGGTTTTTTCAGAGGGAGCTTATCGATTCTATCCTCTTTCAGAGCTAAGCAGTTAGACTTTAAAGGGCAAAGCAAACAGGTCGGAGAAGTGGGTGTACAGATCGTTGAGCCCACTTCCATCAAGCTTTGATTAATCACACTGGGCTCACCAGCTTGTGCGTATTGATCAGCAATCTTTTGCAAAACTCTTTTCTCTTTATTTCTCCAATGTTCGACTGGCAATCCAAATCGGCGACTGAGCACTCGAATTACATTGCCGTCAACAACTCCCACTTTTTCTGCAAAGGCTTGGCTACTCACAGCTCGGGCTGTGTAACCACCAAACCCAGGAAGCTTTAAAAGAGTTTCATGATCCCTAGGGAATCTTCCCAGGTTTTGAATCTCTTTGGCCGCTTTGTGCAAATTGCGCGCACGAGAGTAATATCCCAGTCCCGCCCAAAGTTTGTAGATATCTTCTAAAGAAGCGTCGGCTAATGCGTCGACGGTGGGAAGTTCTTTGGTGAATCTTTTGAAGTAAGGAATCACTGCCTTCACGGTGGTCTGTTGCAGCATGATTTCTGAAATCCAAATGAGATAAGGGTTTTTCGATTTCCGCCAAGGCAGCGGCCGCGAGTTTTCAGCGAACCACTTCTCTAATTTCTTGGCTTCAGATTTGATTCCTTTATTGGTCCAAGAGTTCATAGAATTTGTCTTTGGCTGTGTTCAGCCTGTCGAGGTTTGTCACAGAGCCTTGCGCAAAGTCGGGGCGCCCGCCACCTTTTCCATCCAAAATGGCACAAAGCTCTTTGGTGATTTTTCCGGCGTGAACTTTCTTAAGAGATTTGGAAACAGCGACAATCATGGGCTTGGGCTGACCGTTCTCACTTTCTCCGATGAGCACCATGGCCACATTCTTCTCTTTGTTGCGAATTTTATCAGCCACTTCACTGAGGATGTTGCGGTCGGTGACAGCCACCCGCGTGATCAGTGCCATACCTTGTTGGCCCCCCAGTGATTTCGTTTCACCCTCTTTTAGGATGTCATCAATGGAAACACTCTGGCTGGATTTGTTTTTTAAATCTTGTTCTAACTTTTTTATTTTACCTTGCAGGTCTTGCACTCGTTGTGTGAGCCCGCCACCAAAAGTTTCATCATCCACCTTTGGCTTTTTAACTTTCATGGATTCGCAAAGTTGCAAATTTTCGTTGGTCATCTCGTTGAGGTATTGAAAAGCTCGATCACCAGTGATGGCTTCGATTCGACGAACTCCTGCGGCGACTCCTGTTTCACTAACTACTTTAAATAATCGAATTTGAGAGGTGTTGGACACATGTGTCCCACCACATAACTCCATAGAATAGACTGTTCCATCTTTTTCACCCAAAGTAAGAACGCGAACTTCATCACCGTACTTCTCGCCGAACATAGCAACCGCGCCATTTGCCAACGCTTCTTTTTGGCTCATGACTTCAGCGACCACGGGTGTGGCTTGAGAGATTTGTTGGTTTACTCGCTCTTCGATCGTTTGAATTTCTTCTGTGGTAACGGGTTGTCCGTGGCTGAAGTCAAAGCGAAGTTTCTGGCTGTTCACCAAAGATCCGGCCTGGTTCACATGTTCCCCCAGAACCTCCTTCAAGGCAGCGTTTAGCAAGTGGGTTGCGGAGTGGTTGTTGGCGGTTTTTTGTCGCTCTTGATTTTCAACTTTGAGAGTGTAGGTCTCTCCTTTTTTGATGGTAACTGATGCTTTTACAAAATGGATAAAGACATCATTCATTTTTTTGACATCGGTCACGTCGGCTACTTTTTTGTTGGAAGAATCATAAAGAGCGCCGGAATCAGCGACCTGACCTCCACCTTCGGCGTAAAAGGGGGTGCTTGCAAAGGCGAGACAACCTTCCCCGCTCAATTCGTCTATTGATTTTTTACCGTCACTGATGGCAAGGCAGGGAGAGGCCAAGGTTAAAACTTCATAGCCTTGAAAGTCTGTGCCGGTGATCTCTTGGGTCCACTCTCCCAAATGTTTGTCGTTGCTGGAAATGTTTGTGGTTTTCTGTGCTTTGCGAGCTTTGTCTTTGGCAGCTTCCATGGCAGTATTAAAGCCCGCCTCATCCACAGTTAAGCCCTCTTCTTTCGCCATGACTTGAGTCAAATCATAAGGGAACCCGTAGGTGTCGTATAAAGTGAAGGCTGTTATTCCATCCAATTCGTTCTTCTGTTTCTTTTGCAGCTTTAAGATTTCTTCTTTTAAAATTTCACTGCCTTTATCCAAGGTTTGCAAAAAGCGTTTTTCCTCGTCACGTACAGCTTTCAAGATAAAATCTTTTTTCTCGGCCATTTCAGGATAGTGAGGTTGCATGATCCCTATAACCTCTTCGCAAATCTGTGGATAGATCGAGGTACTTGTAGAAAGCTTTCGTGCATAACGGATCGCTCGGCGCATGATTCGTCGAAGAACATATCCAGGTCCTTCATTGGAGGGTAGAACCCCTTCACTCATCAAGAAGGCTGCGGTGCGAGCGTGATCGGCCACAACTTTTACAGCGCCCAACTGGTTCTTGTTTTGCGAGAGTTTCAACCAATCCTTTGGCAGTCCAGCCAATTCACACGTCTTGTAGATCAAAGGCAAGAAAACGTCAGTTTGGTAGTTGTCAGTGACTCCTTGTAGAGTGGCAGCCACTCGTTCGAGGCCAGAGCCTGTATCGACAGAGGGTTTTGGCAGTGGGGTTTGTTTGCCGTTTTCATCTTCAAAAAACTGCATGAATACCAAGTTCCAAATTTCAACAAAGCGATCTTCATCTTGATCAATGGACACCTTGGGACCATTTGGATTGTGGTCATAGAAAATTTCAGAACAAGGTCCGCAGGGTCCGGTTTGCCCCATACGCCAAAAATTGTCTTTTTCTCCAAAACGAAAGATTTTTTCTTTTGGTACGCCGATGTGTTTTTCCCAAATCTCGGCGGCCTCATCGTCGGTGGTGAAAACGGAAACGTAAAGTCGCTCTGCGGGAATCTGTAAAACTTTTGTTAAAAACTCCCAGGCAAACTCGATGGCTTCTTTCTTAAAATAATCACCAAAAGAAAAGTTTCCCATCATTTCAAAAAAGGTGTGGTGACGGGCGGTGAAGCCTACGTTTTCCAGGTCATTGTGTTTTCCGCCAGCACGCAAACACTTTTGAATCGAAACAGCTCGCTTGTAATTGCGTTTGTCGGTTCCCAAGAACACATCTTTAAATTGATTCATCCCCGCGTTAGTAAACATCAGGCTGGGGTCATTGTGGGGAATCAGGCTGGAACTGGCAACATGTTCATGGTTTTTGGATTGGAAAAAATCAATAAAGGCTTGGCGAATTTCGACGTATTTCATGGAT
>CBDUOS010000171.1:0-5377 GCA_965368905.1 uncultured Bdellovibrionales bacterium
AATAGACTTTAGACCGCTTCGCTGTTAGACTTTAGAACAAAGACAGTATTTGATCCGCCAAACGCTACAGCAGAGGGGCGCGAGAACTGGGGGCCTCCTCCTTGCATAGCGGAAGAAATGATCTGGCGGTTTCCAGTGGCAAGGTCAATTTCGAGAAGTCCATCCAAGTCATCATCGACGACATAGGCAGTGGTTCCGTTCGCTGACAGAGTCAAGCCCGTGGGCTTAGCGAGGGTGACTCCATTGCCTCGACGGGTTCCCGAAACCTCTTGCATCTGACCGTTTTCTAGATTGGCTTTTACCAGAGCTGCCAAACCCGTGTCGAGTATATAGACTTCTGTTTCGTCAGCGTTTAATTGAATATCGGCAGGAATCGAAAGTGTAACCAACTCGCCTTCGTTGGTTGGCGGTGGCAGGGTCGAGGTGGAGTCAACAGTTTGGAGGTCCGTAGAACTCACGCTACCACAAGACTGAAAAGTAATAAATGAGCACAAAAAGGCGCTTAGAAGTGTCAATTTTGCACTGTATTCTCTGAAACTATTAAAATTTAAGACCATATCCATCAAATTGATATGCAAAACTGATTCCGTCTTTTCTGACATCAGGTGGCTTGTTGTTTAGCCCATAGATATTAACAATAGGAGCTCAGACATTTGAATAGAATTTGTACGTATCAACCTAATACAGTTTCCTAAGGAGGCTTCATGAAAGCATTAATCAGTTTAGTATTCCTTTTTTCGTTCGCACAGGCTTTTGCAAAGGGTGTGGACTGCACATACTACTCTAAGTTCAAAGATGTAGAAAAAGGTGAAATGAAAAATATTGTAGCTGCAAAGAAAGCAACGATTATAGATGTTAATTCTGAGGAGTCCTTTGCAAAAAGTAACATCCCTGGTTCACTGCATTTTGCCAGCAACGAAAAAAACTTTGCAAAAGTTCTACCCAAAGACAAAAATGCCATGGTGGTCGCCTACTGCGGTGGAAAAATGTGTACTGCTTGGCAAAAAGCGGCAAAAATGGCTTGTGAGATGGGTTATACCAATATCCGTCATTTCAGCGAAGGCATTAGCGGCTGGAACAAAATGGCTAAGTCCAAAAAAATGTAGGACCAAATTGTTGACATTTGGGCCAAAGCCACTAATTTCAGGCTATGGCCTCATTTGATATCGTTTCCGAAGTGAACATTCAAGAAATCGACAATGCTGTCAATCAAGCGCGCAAGCAGTTTCAGTCGCGCTTTGATTTTAAAGGCAGTAAAAGTGAAATTCAGTGGGACCGCAAGGCTCTAACGATCGTGGCAGATGACGAATACAAGCTCAATGCCATCAAAGATATGCTGCAGGGAAAAGTCCATCACCGCGGGATCGACATTCGCGCTCTAAAATTCGAAGACCCCAGCCCTATCTCCGGCAATATGCTTCGTCAACCAGTGACAATCATAGAGGGAATCGACAAAGAGAATGCAAAAAAATTGGTAAAGCAAATCAAAGACATGAAGTTGAAGGTGCAACCGAGCATTCAAGAAGAAAAAGTTCGAGTGAGTTCGAAAAGTATCGACACTCTTCGCGAGTGTATGGATAACATCAAGAGTCTTAGCTTTGAAGTGCCACTCCAGTTCATCAACTTTCGCTAAGCTCGGGCTGTTCACTCTAAATCCCATTGTCACAACTCTGGTCGCCAGGCCATCATCACGACTTATCGAGGTGTGATTCAGTCCACGCCAGTAGTGGATTCAAGTTCAAGCTCAGGTGCCGGCAATACGGCTACCTATACGGGTTTCACAACAACCACAGACAACACGATCCTTTTCTCACTTGTCGGTACATTTAGTATGCCGGCCGGCGGCCCAACAGGTTACACAACAATCAATAGTGACGGGTGGGCCACACTCATGGCCGAAGATATGCAGGCCACAGCAGGAGCCACTGGCAGCCCGACCTCTGTTGTTAGTTCAGGGTGGATTACCTTTTTCATAGGGATAAATCCAGACTGATTCAATAAGTAAATAGGATAAAACCGCGACTTTCATCGAAATTGATCCCAATAGCAGACATGGTAAAATAGAATTTATAGGGAGAGTACATTGCTGCTATTGCTTTTGACAATATTTCTGCAGTCATCCATGGCCTTGGCCTGTGTCGGGGATTATTACTCGCTCCCTGCAGGAATTTCTCAAACCATTGATGAGTGTGGAACATGTCAAATCGTCAACAATGGATCTGGCGATGAGTTGTTTATTCCGACAAAAACCTCAGCTGAGTGGGCTGCTTTTCGAACAAATATTACAGCCAACACCGGTGGAGCGGTCACATTAAGCGCTTGCGGTTCAGTCTGTACTTATCCTCTAGACACTCTACCAACGCCGGGTGCCGCATATTCCGTACGCCGATTGCGAAGTGCCTACTCAGGTCCCTTGATCCGTGTGAGGAGATCAAGTGACAACACCGAAATGGACATCAATGCCTTGGGGACTGGTTGTGGAGATCTGGACACGACTGCTTTGCTGGCTTTCGTTGGTGGAGGCAATGGTTATATTCGAACCTGGTATGATCAAAGTGGAAATGCACTGGATATCACGCAAACGACCAATGGGAACCAGCCTCGAATTGTAAATTCAGGGACCGTCGACACTATCTCTGGTGGTCGTCCCGGAGTGCGTTGGCTAGGAACCCCCGGTGCACAGTCTTTGTCAGCCGCTGCGCCGTTTCCGTCCAGTGGAGAATTAACGGTCAATATGGTTCACCAAGAGGTGGTTCGCAAAAATAGTTGGGCTTGGATTTTAGCCTTAGATAGCGACCCCGGTGGACGCATTTCAACCCATATGGCTTGGGGAAATGGAAATATTTATTGGGATATTGGTGGTTGTTGTGGATCACCCAACCGAATGAATACGACTATGCCAGTCTCTGTCGGAAGCGCCAATGTGTTTTCATTTGTTAGTTCGGCTTCGGCGAGCACGCGAGCCATTTATGCGAATGGTTCCTCTTTTTTAACAGGGACTCCAGTGACTTCGACAGTATCGAGAGTGTTGTTAGGGAGCAACGGATCTGTAGCTATGAATGGTTTTTTTTCCGAGTTCTTGGTTTTTCCGGATTTGTTAACATCTGGGGAGCGTCGAACCATCGAATTGAGCCAAAAAAACTATTACAGCACACCTTAAGTAAGTTGCCCAAAGGCTTTACGGCGTTCCCCATTTGTTTTTTAGATAGTCTTTGATTTTTGTTATGTTGGCACCACTTAATGCTTCATCAAAAATCAAAAACTCGCCAATGTATCCGTACAATCGGTTTCCACCGGTTGTGTCATCGCCTAGGGTGTAGTTGCCGGATCCAGTAAAATCTGTGTTAAAGTCGAAACCGCCATTGTAAATTTCTGTGGTATTTTCATCGACTGTTCCCGAGCCACCTGCATCTTGAATCACGTAAATATTAAATTGATCTTTGGTTGTGCCAGGTGAAAATGTTGTATTTGAAGCATAGCGACGATCAATAAAGAATCCCCTGGCATTTCCAGGTCCTCGGAACTCAAAGACGCAGCGGTCGGAATAACCCGAGTCGAATTGAACAACCGCAATGAACGTCATATCTGTCCCTGCTGAACGAGTAAAAGTTCCCTCGAGACCACGATCATAATTAGCAAACCGTAGGGCACCTTTTCCGTTTTGTACGTTGGCGGCGAATGTGGGCTGCTTGGTAGTGGTTCCTTCAGTGGCGTCTGTGCCTGTTCCAGCTTTGTTGACCCATGTTCCAATTTTTGTACCATCGGCCGGTTGGGTTCCGGTGCCGGCAGGATCGTTTCCGTCTAACCAAGTGATAGGATTGAAGTCTAGAACGTTGAAAATTTCCACTGTGGAGACTGCTGAATAGGACCCGAGAGAACCATTACTTGCAGCGATCCGTACCTCATAGGTTGTGCTAGATAACAACCCAGTAATCTCTGTGCCATTTGTTGTTGGGTCTGGAGAGTGGTTAATCCAAAGGCTATCTCCCTGCTCTCGGTATTGCACCACGTAGTGGGTGATCGCTGTTCCGTTGTCATTCGGTATCGACCAAGAAACCCCAACAGTGGTTGAGTTGGCAGTCGGGGCCAATGTCACACCAGTCACTTGGTTGGGAGGAGTGATCGAGGTGTTCACGGTGACACTAGCGAGACTGTCAATGAAAGATGTCATGTCGAGTTCCACACCCACTGAACCAGGATCGTCAAGTCCTCCAGAGTTGAGATCTATATTGTTGTCAGCAATCGCAATTCCGTTGGCATCATTGTCACCAGCTTGAACGGTGTAACGAAAACTGATCGTTTGTGATCCTGTGCCCGAATCATAGGTTGCATAACGAGTAACGCCACCAATATCCAACTCAATCTGTGGGTTTCCAGAAACAGTGACGTTTTGACTCCAGGTTACTTGAAAATCTATATGAGACCCGAGTCCATAGACTGCGTTTGGAGGCTCGTCCATATCAGTCATAGTGGTGCATGGGTTCAGGCTGACTCCTGCTGGTGTGTTGTTGCGAAAAGAAAGCCACTCAGCGGCCAAGTTTGTTGGAACAAATAAATCACCTCCTGAAGAATTATCAACATTTTGGCAAACGCCAAATTCATCAATGGTTTGATTGGCGCCATTATTAACTCGGTAGGATTGGGCGGCCCAGAGTTTGTCAGAGGCTGAAATAAAAAACAAAACAAAAATGGAAAGAAATACTCTAGAAACTAGAAGCATGAGGGTTCTGATTCCTTCGAGCGTCTGTTTTTCCATCAACTAAACTGGTTTCCTTCTTGTCTGGGCAAAGCATTTTATGAAAAGTAAGGTGGTAAAGAAGTTTCGCTAACATTTTGATGGAAACCCAAATAACGCTTTTCATTTTGCTGGTGTGGGCGTCGTACCGGCAATTGACTGGAACTTCAGTCACTTTCAGTCCAAAACGGCTAGCATAGAATGAAAAGCAGATATCAAAGGGGTAACCCTTTGGAAGGATATGAAAAAACGGTTGAACGGCACTTACGTTGTAAATTTTGAATCCTGAGAGTACATCTTCGATCGGGCTTTCCCAGCCGAGGTGGGCAATATTTGAGTAGATAATATTACCAAGTCTACGATTGATGGGTCCGTACTTGTCGGAATAAATGTGAAACTTAGATCCTGTAACCACATCGTAGTCCGAGTTTTGGTAAGTTAAAATAAGTTTCTTTAAGTCAACGGCTGATCTTTGCCCATCACCGGGGAAGATAATAAGACTTTCGTATCCGTGTTTGATAGCGTATTCAAAAGCAGTCTTTACAACCTGTCCGTACCCAAAATTTTTCGAATGGCAAATGACATTTTCAAATTTCTTTTTAATAACGTCTACGGAATGATCGGTTGAAGCGTCATCGATAA
>CBDUOS010000172.1:0-5368 GCA_965368905.1 uncultured Bdellovibrionales bacterium
CCTTTTTTATCACCTATGATCAAGCGACGAAAGCCAATGGCCAAACCAGTACGCGTCGACCCAATTTGCAAACGAATCAGGGGTTAACCGATATCGCAACCCTTAAGGCTTTGGGTTATGAGCTGGTTACAGAAAGAGAAATGGCCACCTTGGCTGGAGAGGTTCCACCCTTGGTAAAAGTTCACAATGGCAATGGAAACAATCAAGCTTTTGGATACTTGAAACTGGTGCGGACCGAAGATGACATGAATGACCTGACGCCACAACATATTGCGATTTTTCCGTCTCTACCAGACCGGATTCCCCCAGTGGCGGCCATTTTAACTTTAGAGGATCAGACCGAGTTGTCTCATATCAATGTTTTGGCGATCAATCGTGGAACTTTGAATATAGCTGTTTCTCAATCGGCGACAGGTATCATTCCTGGGATTTTGCAAAAAGTGAAAGACTTGACCGGGCGCCCGGTAAGAATACAAATCCTAGGTGAAGAAGTGAGTATCGATCTTGCGTCGGAAGCCGATGTGTCTCGGTTCCAAGACGAGTTAAAGCAGTTGATTGGTAAAGTTAATATTCCAATCATCAATTTAGATGGGGTCATCGGAGTGAGAAAACCTGGGCCCTCTGATACGCCAGCGACGGTGGGTGCTAAGGCGGTAAACTATGGTCACATCGAGCGTCTTTTGGGAAACACTTTGGTTAAGCCCGGTTTTGCTATCGACTTTGATTTGTATCGGCATGTGGTGACGGCCGGAGGCGAACAGAGCATTGAAAAAAGAAAAATTTTGCCGCTGATCGAGAAGGTAAAAAATGGTCAACTCACACCCCGCGAAGTGAATGGCGAACTGGCTAACATTCGACAAGCGATTGAATTGTCTACTCTGCCTGCCGCCATTGTTGATGGGTTGGAAATCTTGGCCAATGGAGATTACAGTTTCCTTGGAGAAGACGAAAAAATTCGTTTTCGATCTTCGACCAATTGCGAAGATTTGCCACGATTCAACGGGGCTGGCTTGTATCTGTCGGAAGGGATAAAAATCAAACATTTGCGAGGGGCAAAAACTCGACCCAGTTCAATGGAGAAATTGCATGAGGACCTGTTGTCTGTCCTGGCTTCTCTGTGGTTGCCGCGAGCCTTTTGGGAAAGGGATTACTTTTCTATCGATCACAAACAAGCGGCCTTAGCAGTGCAAATCAATCCCTCCTTCTCTGACGAAGCGGCGAACGGAGTCATTGTGGCTCAACGGAAAAACGGAAAAATGCGATACTGGGTGAACTCCCAGTTCGGTGAAGCTTCGGTGACCAACCCGTCGTCAGGTGAAATTCCTGAATCCTTGCGACTGGAACTGGCGGCGGATTCAGCGACGGCCTTGCAGGCCGAGCTAGTGGCTCAGACTCCAACTCTTCATAGCGTCTCTAGTATCGGTCCCGTGTTCTTAGATGCCGATAACGCATGGGATTCTGTCAAGTTGCCCTTATTTATTGAACTGCTCATAAGCACTCAGGCGGTGCTGGATGACAGGGTGAGTGACCAAGAAAATTATGGAATTGATATTGAGTTTAAATTGATGAACGAGTCCGGTGGTTTGAAGCTGTATTTGAAACAAGCCCGGCCGATCAATTTAAGCGTGGGTCACTGACTGATTCTTAAGATTTGCGCTGACCTTCGCGAATCATGTCTGACATATTGTAAAAGTGAGACTCTTGCATTTTTTGAACCTGTTCGCGATGTTGTTCTTCGATATGGCTTAAGTTTCTTTTGTAGCGATTGGCTTGGGTTTGATTCTTATGCTCCAAAGCGCTTTCGCGAGCTTGCATGCTTTTTTCCATTTTCTCTTTGTAGCTCATAAACTCATTTTGGTGTTTAATTTTCAAGCCTTGAAGAGTTTTATGAAACTGAGCTTTCAATTGTTTCATCTCGTCTTTGTGGCGATTCTCTTGAGTATTATATTCTCTTTCAAATTCGAAGCGAAGTTTGTCTTGTTGATTCTTTTCTCCAAATCGGGTTTGGTCCAATTTATTGTGATACCGATCTTTTAACATGTCTCGCTGCTTGTTTTGGAAGTCAGTCAGCTGTCTCTGTTCGTTGACATGTTTGGATTTAAGGTTTTGTACAGTTAAGTCATTGCTTCTTTTTTGTTTGGCGACATCCAGCTCAAACTCACCCCGTTGTTTATTGATTTTTTGCTGAAAACGACTGTGGTGATCATCCATCTTTTCGCTGAGTTCATTTTCCCTGGTTTGGATGCGTTGGTTGGCGTGATTATGTGCATCAACAAGCTCGCGACCATGGATCTTATTGAACTCCTTAACCATGCCAGTTCGTTCCTCTAGAAGTAAGTCATGAGTGTGTTTATCAGCAAGGCGTTGGTTTTCAAGCTCTCGTTCTTTTTGTCGACTCAATTGAATCATTTCTTTTTGATGTTTCTGAGTTAGTTTTCGTTTGTCTTTGTTGTCTTGGTATCGATCCTGTTTCGACTCTTCAATTTTCTGGTCCACACGTTCTGTGTTTTTCTCATTCCGTTTGTTCAATTTTTTGATGCTGGCACGGTATTCATCTTTCTTGTTTTCGATGGAATGGTGGTGCTCATCACGCATTGCTTTCAGAGTTTCACTCGTATTTTGTCGCTCGTGCTGTATGAGTAGCTGGTGTTTGCGATCTTGTCCTTTCAACTCAGAAAAATGATTCGATTTAAGTTTACGAATCTGTTCTTGATAATTTTCACGTTGCGCCACATTGTCTTTTCGTAAATTGTTTTGCCGCTCGGCTGAATTAGATAGGATTTGTTGTTTTTCTTGTTCATGACTACGGTTTAAATCTTTTTTAAACTCCGAGGTTTCCTGAAAGTGACGTTTTTGGTAGTCACCAATGATTTGATTCTTTTCTGTCTGTGACTGATTTTGGCGAACTTGATTCTGTTGGCGAAGCTGTTGAATCTGTTTATCTTTACGCCCAACTAGGGAGCTGACATTGTCATCGTAGGCGTCGCGCAATTTGTTTTTTTCTTGTTGATTGTCTTGCGAAATTTGCTTGTTCTGTTCGATTTGTGCTTGTTTCATCTTGTTGATTTGTTTTTGGTACTGTAGATCCTTTCGATTCAATTGCTGCTGACTGTTTTTTCGGGTCCGCAGCAAATCTTGAGTATGACCTGATTCTTGTTCTTGAATATTGGATTTGTGGACCTGTTTTAAACGTTGTACATCTGCCTGCTGCTTTTCACGCAGTTGGCTTTCGCGGTTTTGGTAGTACTCGCGCATGGCTCGAATTTCGGCATTGCTATTATTCTTGACCTCAGCCAAATGATCCCCCGATGTCTATATTATAACAAAAGGATGAGAGGGGTGGCGGACAAGGCACGAATCCCTAGCCAACGTCCTAGGTCAAATTTGCCGCTTCTGCATCAGTTCCATTTATTGTCGAGGTAGGTATGGACATTGGTCACGTCCGACGCATCTGGCGCGTTGTTGAAGAGCATCACTTCAAAAAGATCACCGAGAAAATGGCTGCCAGAGTCTCGACAGACACTGTCTTCAAAACAGGATTGGTTGTCGATATGTCCAAGTCCGACATCTCCGGAGTGGGCAAACAAACGTGAAGTTGTGGGAACCGATCCAATATCTACATTGTTTACATAGCAGGTGAGGTTGCCATCGGGGCCTGCGGGACCGGTGTAGTTGGTATAGTCAAAGACCCATGTCACAAAGTAAGTTTGGTTCGTGCTAATCGGAGTGCTGACCCAAGTAAAGGGTTGCGCACCGTCACCGTCTCCTGCCGGTGTATTGTAAAAACCGCAGTAGAGACGGTTGTTAAAAATGTAAACGTTCATTCCTCGAATGTTTCCACCCTCTTCATAGAGAATTTGTCGACTGGCAATATCAGCGGAAGTTCTAAATGAGACTGTTATGTTTCTTTGGGTGACAGTTGCGTTATTAATTTCGGGGTGGTCAGGAGTTGTCATTCCTGAACTGGCTCCATCAAAGACCATAGAAAAGTTGAGAATGTCGTAACTGGGGCGGGACGAACCACTGGATGCTGAGAAATCGTGATCGATGGGGCTTCCGGACTTGTCGTACCATCGCACCACCTGCCCATTGAACAAGGGGTTTAATGCGTCACGTCCATTGGTGTCTTCAACTGTGGCGGGGTCATTTCCATCGAGCCAGACAATCATATCGGGGAGTTCGACAGATGGATCATAAACGATCCATGGGTCAGAAACAGCTTCTGTAGAAAGGCGGCCGGTGGTGTCCACCGTGCGGATCGAAGTGAAGTGGGTCACGCCATTGGTTAATGTGATGGCATTGAAACGATGGCTTGTGATGTTACCGACATTGGTAAAAGCAACGGCATTGCCGAGTTCCGAAGGGTCTAAGGTGTTGTTGCCATTGGTGTCTTCACTCACAGCCACCTCGTAGTGAGAGACTCCGCAAGCATCAGTACCGGGAGTCCAAGTGATGGTTGCCGAATTGGTCGCGCTGCTGTCACCGTCTTCGTTTAAGTTGCTTGGAGGTGTCGGGGCGGCGCTGTCGTATCGATAGGGAGTGGCTGAAACGGCATAAGTGAGTGATGTTAAATTGACATGATCGATCGACTGCACACTGGCGTAGTAGTAATCGCACTCCACCATGGATAAGCCCAACTCTGTCGCAGAGGTGACATTTCCTTTGGAAGTGAAGCCGCCATTAGAATTTCCTCCGCCAGCGGTGGTGCTTATTCCCACTTGGTAGTCCACCACATCAAGACTGGTACTGGCCGACCATTGAATTGTGGGAGACTGACTGGAGGAGCTTGTATAGTTTTGTGCGAAGGTTATGTTTGTGGGGGGGGCAGGTGGGGTGATATCATATTCGTAGTTCACGGAATCGGCCGAGCATGCGGTAAGATTTCCATCACTGTCTTCAGCGCGTGCATGAAACTCAAATGTTCCTTCATTGAGTGTGGGGGTGAGGTCAAGAGAGGCTCCAGCGCTCACAGCACTAATTAACTCCGAGGTGCAGAGTGCATCTCCATACAGATGAATTCTCAAACCTGAAACCAAGGTATCGGTTCGAACCGTGGGTGTTCCATCTTGTGAAGGTGAAGAGACTGGATTGATTAGTGACAGATCCAGTGGGTTGGCAAACCCTTGCCCTACAAAGTCGGCGTTGGAAGTCTGGTTGTTAAAGCCATCAAAAAAATCAATATTCAATTGATCAACAGAGGTCGTTGTTGCAGAAGGTTGGTAGCGAACCGTAGCACCGCAACTTTGTCCCGGAGTCAGGGAGATCGGACAACTGTTGCTGACAAGAGAATAGGGGGCCGCCAGGCCACTTAGGTTGATTGCGCTAGCGTTGCCACCACCGGTGTTGCGTAAGGTTATGGAAATGTCAG
>CBDUOS010000173.1:0-5279 GCA_965368905.1 uncultured Bdellovibrionales bacterium
GAGATCAACCCCATGGCCACACCAGCAACGTTTCCTTTCAATGGAACACCAGCATCCAACATCGCCAAGGTCCCGCCACAGACGGTTCCCATAGAAGACGATCCGTTGGACTCAAGAGTCTCACCGACCATACGAATGGTGTATGGAAATTTTTCTCGGTCAGGAAGAACAGCTTTCAACGCACGCTCAGCCAAGTTTCCATGCCCAATCTCGCGTCGAGACTGTCCACCCATACGACCGGTTTCACCAACGCTGTAAGGAGGAAAGTTGTAATGTAGGTAAAAGCTCTTTTTGTAAGAGGCCAATAGACCATCGATCGTTTGTTCGTCGTCGGGAGTTCCCAAAGTCACGGCACCCAAAACCTGGGTTTCACCACGCGTGAAAAGACCAGAGCCATGAGCACGCGGTAGGATTCCGACTTCACAAGCGATGGGACGAACCGTTACTAGGTCACGACCATCAATACGATCTTCTTTATCGAGAATGTTTCTGCGAGCCACATCATACTTGATGTCACCAATAACGATTCCCAAATCCTTCTTGCGGGCTTCTTTCTCATCTTTGCTTTCAAGGTCAGCCAAGAACATCGCTTCGGCTTCTTTTTTGATAGCATCGTACTTGTTATAACGCTCACCTTTATCACGAGTGGCCAAAGCATCAGCAATTTTTGGTTGTGCGAAGTCAGTAACCTTTGCACGAAATTCTTCGTCCACAGCATAAGGAACAAAGTCACGCTTCGGTTTATTTCCCGATTTTTCACGTAACTCATCTTGCGCATCAAAGATTGGCTTCATTTGCTCGTGCGCAAATTTAAGAGCCTCTAACATCACTTCTTCTTTAACAAGAGTGGCTTCACCTTCAACCATCAAAAGACCGTTGCGAGTTCCCGCAACAATGATTTCAATTTCAGAGTTTTCCAATTGTTCAGGGCTTGGGTTAACGACAAACTGCCCATCGACCCGACCGACCATCACAGCAGCAGTTGGTCCGTTAAACGGAATCTCACTGATGTGGGTGGCACATGACGCCCCGATACTGGCTAGAATCTCAACAGGAAAAGTTCCGTCAAAAGACAAGATTGTCGCCACAATTTGCGTATCCTGCTTGTAACCGTCAGGAAACGTGGGACGCAATGGACGATCGATCAAACGTGCGTTCAAAGTGGCATTACCTGTTGGACGCCCTTCTCTTTTGAAAAAGCCACCTGGGATTTTACCTGAGGCATACATTTTTTCTGCATATTCAACGGTGAGTGGAAAAAAATCCATGGTGGATTCTCTCGTCGATGATACCACTGTTACGAGGACAACATTGTTCCCCGCCGTCACAACGACTGAACCGTCGGCTTGTTTTGCCATTCGGCCTGTTTCAATTTCTATGGCCTGGCTTCCCACGGTCATGGTGACTGTTTGTTTCATTCAAACCTCTCTGTTTTTTTATTTTTCTTCTTATCTTCTTCTTATTATTTTCTGAGTTCTAATTGTTGGATAATCTTAGTGTATCCATCAAGGTCTTTTTTCTTCAAATAGTCCAAAAGTTTTCTTCTTTTGTTTACCAACTTCACAAGACCACGCTGACCGTGTCGGTCTTTTTTGTGAGCTTTAAAATGCTCAGTTAAATCTTTTATACGATATGTGAGCAATGCGATTTGAACTTGGGAGCTCCCTGTGTCCAATTCTTTTTGTTGAAAGTGTTTAATAATTTCTTGTTTCTGTGACTGTAATATAGCCATTATCCTCTCCTTGCGAGTGTTAAGAAAACCTCTTGATCCGTGCTAATGGCGGCTCGATACCAGAAGTTCATTTTAAAGCGCTAAATTATGGGAATGACTGCATTTCGTCAATCATTGATTGGGGAAAACCCGGCGAATTTTAAAGCCCAAGGGGGGCTCATGGCTGAGGAGGGATATAAGCTCTCCTGAGCGTCGACTCACCACCTTAACCCCCTGTAAGTCCTTCATTCCAGCATATTCCAGCTCCAAAAACCGCTCCAGTTTTCGTGGAATTTGACCATTGGAAATCAACTTCTCATCAGTTCCCGCCACTTTGACCATCGGCCATTGTGGTAGGGTCTTTTTCAAGGGAATCCAACACGCCAGCTGATCTAACTTTTCTGGGTCAGAATCGAGTATTTTTTCAAACTCCAAAGCTTGGTCCACACTGTAGGGAGCCGACCGAGTTCTGTGCAATGACTCCAATGTGGCTCCACAACCGAGTTGCTTTCCCAAGGCCTTGCCCCAGGCTCGCACATAAGTACCCTTACTGCATGAGAACTCCACTGTCAGACGGTTGTCCGAAAAGTCATGAACTTGCAACGATCGAAAAGTCATTTTCCGCATCGGAGGAGTGAATTCTTCTCCCTTACGGGCCTTTTCATAAAGTTTTTTACCCTTCACCTTAATTGCAGAATATATTGGAACTGGCAGCTCCAGCTCTCCACTCAAAGATTGGGCGGTACTCCGAACCAACTCAGGATCTAAGCTCAAGTTTTCCGTTTTTTGCAGAATCTCACCAGTGATGTCATCGGTGTCGGTTTCCACCCCAAGTAGAACTCGTGTTTGGTAGGCTTTGTCGCCATTCAAAATGTAATCGGAAATCTTTGTGGCCTTACCGATCAATAAAACCAAAAGGCCGGTGGCCATGGGGTCTAGGGTCCCCGCATGTCCGATGTCTCTTCTTTGTAAAAAACGACGGCACTGCCCGACCACATCGTGGCTGGTCATCCCCCCGGGTTTGTTGACAAGAAGGAGGCCGCTTTTCATGATTCGTTCGGGTTGTCTCCCACAATGGCATCAATCTTAGCCATCATTTTAACACCTTCGTCGTTATAAAATTTTACTTTTGGACAAAACTTCATGCGAAACTTTGAATTGAAAAGCTTTTGGATCTCGGGTGCATGGGACTGCAAAGTTTCTAACGTTTCGACATCGACTTCATCCTTACCGAGGATACAAACATACGCTTTCACGTTGCGCAGGTCCGGAGACACCATCACTTGGGTCAAAGAAATCAGTTCAGAAGAGGAGCCGGCTTGTTTCTGCATCAAGTAAGTTGAGATCACTTCTCGAATTTCTTTCTCTGCCCGATGCAATCGGCGACTCTTCTCTGACATTAAAGCTCTCTTGCCACTTCTTCTTCGACATAAGCTTCGATTTCGTCTCCGACCTTGATGTCGTTGAAATTCTCGATACCAATACCGCACTCATAACCTGACGCCACTTCTTTAGCGTCATCTTTAAATCGTCTCAAACTGCTGATCTTGCCTGTATAAATAACGGTTCCATCGCGCACCAAACGAAGAAGAGAGTTTCGAGTGATTTTTCCATCGACAACGAAAGATCCTGCAATGGTTCCAATTTTAGGAACACTGAAGGTGTCACGCACTTCGGCACGCCCCATGGCTTTTTCCACCAAGTCTGGATCAAGAAGACCAGCCATAGCTAGCTTCATTTCATCCATCAGCTTATAAACGATGGAATGTGTCTTAATTTCCACCCCACGTTCTCGCGAAGCGGCTCGGGCCGCATTGTCTGGACGTGTGTTAAAACCAATGATTACCCCACCGGCTGTCGAAGCCAGAAGAACATCGGATTCACTGATCCCGCCCACACCTGAGTGGATCACTTTTATTTTTACTTCGTCTGTCGAAATTTTGTCGAACATGCCACGAATGGCCTCACCAGTTCCTGCCACATCCGTTTTCAAAACAACCGGCAGCTCTTTTAAGTCTCCCGCTTTTACTTTTGAAAACAAGTCTTCTAGATTTGTCGGCGCCTGCTGCGCTGCCATTCTTTCGGCTTTGCGTTCTTCATGGCGTCGAAAAGCAATGCGTTCGGCGACTTTTTCGTCTTTACAAGCATCAAAAGGATCTCCGGCAAGAGGTGATTCCGGCAAACCAATCACTTCCACTGGATGTGATGGACCGGCTGAGTCGATCTTGTTTCCGCCTTCATCAAAAATCTGACGCACTCTACAGGCAATTTCACCAATCACCACATTTTGTCCAGCAGTCAATGTTCCATCGCGCACTAACAAGGTCGCCACATTCCCTTTCCCAACTTCAACACGACTTTCAACAACAATGCCCGTCGCTGAACGTTTGGGATTTCCTTTGAGTTCAGCCACTTCGGCCATCAATGACACTTGCTCAAGAAGCTCATCAACTCCGTCACCCTTCAAAGCCGAGACTGGTACACAAATAGTGTCACCACCCCAATCTTCTGGGACCAGCTCATGCTCAGCCAGTTGCTGCTTGATTTTATCAGGGTTGGCACCTGCTTTATCCATCTTGTTCATAGCCACAATAATGGGAACCTTAGCCGCTTTCGAATGACTAATGGCCTCAATGGTCTGTGGCATGACTCCGTCATCGGCCGACACAACCAGAATAACAATATCAGTGGATGAGGCCCCACGGGCCCGCATCGCTGTAAAGGCTTCATGTCCGGGAGTATCGATAAATGTACACTCACCAATTTTGGTTTTCACTCGATAGGCACCAACGTGCTGTGTGATTCCACCGGCTTCGCCTTCGGCCACTCGAGCCTTGCGAATGGTATCGAGCAAGGTGGTTTTTCCATGATCGACGTGTCCCATAACAGTTACGATCGGAGTCCGCGGCACAGGTTCCGCATCCAAATCTCCAAAAGCGGCCGATTCTACCAACTCGTCGTCGGACTTCTTCACGTTTTCTGCATCGTAGTCAAATTCGGGAACAATCAAAGAAATCGTGTCAAAATCCAGATCCATATTCATGTTGGCCATGACACCATTTTTCATCAAAGCCTTTACTAGCTGTGGTGCTTTGATTCCCAGCTCGTCAGCCAAGTCACTCACTTTCATGGTTCCATGAACTTTAACGACACGCTTGTGAGCCGCGGGTTTGGTAATTTCTGTTTTCTTCATATCCGCCAAATTCGTCGCAATTTTTTTCTTCTTAGGCTGAAACACAACCTCTCGTTTTTTAAAGTCTGAAGATACAAACGAAGGTGGTACACTCTCTTGATCCTTCTTTGAAGGCCCAGGTACAGTAACAACTCGTTTTCTTTTTTCTTTGTCTTTTCGGTTACTGAAACGATCTGAATCTTCTGGTGTAGGTTGAATTGGCTGGTTCGCTGCCACAAATCCTGGTCGAATGTTTCGGGTACTGGTTTTTTGCGGTCGGTTGGATTCGCGCTTTTTCTCAACTTTGCTCAAATCCATTTTACCAACAATGTTTTTCCGAGGACGCTCAGACTTAACACCGCTGACGGGTCCCCCATCAGTCATTTTGACTTCACG
>CBDUOS010000174.1:0-5197 GCA_965368905.1 uncultured Bdellovibrionales bacterium
CTGAAGATCCAAATATTTGCAATGCCGATGTAGGGCTTGTAGTTCCAATACCAACATTACCAGAAGTGTCGATGGTCATGTGTGTGGAACCGTTGGTTTCAAATGAGAGTGTATTTGAATCGTTGGTACCGATCACCATGGGTGCTGAGAAGCTGTTGCCGTTGTTAACGATGCCACCAGAGATCGTGCTTGTTAGAAGAGAGACCCAGCCGCTACCAGTACAATAATCAAGAGTGTCATTGCTGTCGGCATTGTAGCGAATGGCTCCTTCAATTCCGGCGACACAAGCATCGGTGGAATCACCGACGCGAACCGCGCCGCCAGCAGAAAAATCGGTATCGGTTTGTGCGCTGGCATTTTCAGTAAAAAGAAGTAGGGGAGTTAAAACGATAGCTAAAAAGAGACGGAGACTTACTTTTGAAATAATAAGTTGTGCAATTTTTATTAATATCAATTCAAAAGCCAACGTCCACATAGATAATTCTATATCGGTTAATTGTCTAAAATAATTAATGAAAATGTACTAAAGTGAATCTGTTAGGAGCATCAAAATCACGAATTCATAATAACAGCCAGATCAAATTAAAAGTGACTCAATCTGAGTTGGTGCGAGCGTTAACAGGTTTCAAGTTGGAACATTTCTTTTGGTAGTTATCGACTTAAACCGATACATTAATCTGAACATTTGTAATATACTGCAGTTCATGCAAAATCAGAGGATTTTGTGTGAACAACAGAAGAAGTGGAACACTGAGAACTTATCTGCACGCTTCGAGTTATTTCAATTAAAGTACTGGATTTCAAACTAAGGACGGTACGAAACCTGCACTCATCGGTGATTCCGTGGGCAAAGTAAAAAGTACCGACTCTAGCTTGGAGGGGTATTAAGTCTAAACTTGGTTTTCGGAGTCTTTGTAGACCTGGGACCCGACAGACTTGGTTTGCCCTTGGTACTTTCCGCGGTAAGGTCTAAGAGCAGTGGCATCCATAGTACCAAACACGAGTTGGCAAACGCGGCGGCCGGCTTCCAGTTCAATGGGGAAGTTATTGGCATTATAAAGTTCTAGTGTGATTTTTCCTTCAAACCCAGGGTCAACCCATCCAGCATTTTGAATGAACAATCCCATACGTCCAATCGAGCTTCGACCTTCAACAAAAGACACCATATTGTCTGGCAATTTGATGTATTCCATGGTTGTGGCCAGCAAGAAAGTGTGAGGAGGCAAAGTGATCTTGTCGGCGATCACTTCTTTGTATTTGATCTCTTGTGACATAGTCAGGACAGAGGTTTCAAGGGGTTCCACAACCAAAAAGTGGTCCCCTAAGCGACAATCCACAGAGGCGGGCTGGATGGACTCGGGGGTGATTGGTTCAATAACCAGTTCACCCGCATCAATAAGCTTCTTTAACCCACCGTCTGATAAAACCATTATTTATTCTCCGCAGCTCTCTGCTCTTGGTACTTCTTAGAAAGTTCGTCTTGGATGCTGCGAGGAACTGGCGAGTATTTAGAGAATTCCATGGTGAATTCTCCTTTACCTTGAGTGGCTGAACGCAGGTCATTGGAGTAACCAAACATCTCGTTCAAAGGCACGTCCGCTGTTACCACAACAAAACCCTCTTGGGTTGTTGTTCCAGCGATCATTCCACGACGTTGGTTAATTTGGCCCATCACAGAACCTTGGAACTCTTCCGGAGCCGATACTTCAACCTTCATCAAAGGTTCAAGGGCTGTTGGATTGGCTCTTTCGTAGGCTTGTCGCATGGCTGCCATAGCACAAATCTTAAAGGCCATCTCTGATGAATCCACATCATGGTAAGCCCCATCGTCCAAGTCGACTTCGACGTTAACGATCGGAAACCCAATCAATGTTCCTTTGGCTAACTGGTCTTGGAAACCTTTTTCACAAGCGGGAATATATTCTCTCGGAATACGTCCACCGACGATATTGTTATTAAAGCGGAAGTTCTCTTCTTCTTCAGCTGGGATCGGTCGGATTTTTCCAACCACTTTCGCGAACTGTCCAGAACCACCCGTTTGTTTTTTATGAGTGTAATCGTACTCAGCTTCGGAACCAATGGTCTCGCGGTAGGCCACTTGTGGCTGACCAGTGACAACTTCAGTTTTGAACTCACGCTTCATACGTTCAACGTAAACTTCTAAGTGAAGTTCACCCATTCCAGAGATGATCGTCTCGTTCGACTCTTCGTCTCTGTGCACACGGAAGGTGGGGTCTTCTTTACGAAATTTCTGCAAGGCTTTCGAGAAGTTACTGGCATCCGACTTGTCTTTCGGAGCTATAGCCAATGAGATCACAGCATCAGGTATGTGCATTGAAGTCATTGAGTATTTGATCGTTCCATCAGTGAAAGTGTCGCCAGAAGCGCAGTCCACACCAAACAGAGCGACAATGTCGCCGGCGTAAGCGACTTCCACGTCTTGCATGTCATCGGAGTTCATTTTTACGACTCGAGGGACTTTCACTTTTTTGTCGTTGGTGGAGTTAAAGATGAAATCACCTTTCTTCATGGTTCCTTGATAAATTCTCATGTAAGTTAACTGACCATAACGACCGTCTTCCAGTTTAAATGCCAAAGCCACTAGAGGTTTGTCGTTGTCAGTCGCCAATGGCACTTCTTTTTCATCTTGGTTGGCATCAAGAGCCACGTTGTCGATGTCTGAAGGGCAAGGCAAGTAGCGGGTCACAGCGTTCAGCAATAGTTGCACACCTTTGTTTTTGTAGGCAGAACCCATGAAAACAGGAGTCAAATCAAGGCTCAAAACACCCACACGAACCGCTTTGTGAATTTCATCTTCAGTAACGTCTTTGCCTTCCAACACTTTTTCCATCAAAGTGTCGTCGAACATAGAAATCGCTTCGAGCATTTCGTCACGATATTTTTGGGCGTCGTCTTTCATGTCATCTGGAATCTCAGCTTCTACAATTTTTTCACCAGCATCTCCGTCGAAGGTGTAGGCTTTCATTGTAATCAAGTCCACAACACCGTTATGGTCGTCTTCAGTTCCAATTGGAATTTGCATCATCACTGCATTGTGAGCCAGTTTCTCGCGAAGTTGTTGAGTGACGCGGAAAGGGTTGGCACCGGCACGGTCCAGTTTGTTAATAAAAGCCAAGCGAGGAACACTGTAGCGTTTCATCTGACGGTCAACCGTGATCGACTGTGATTGGACGCCTGAGGTACCGCAAAGAACCAAAATGGCTCCGTCAAGAACCCGTAGGGATCTTTCCACTTCCACAGTAAAGTCCACGTGTCCGGGAGTATCGATAATGTTAATGTTGGTGTCGCCCCAAAAGACGTTGGTGGCGGCTGATTGAATCGTGATTCCACGTTCTCTCTCGAGTTCCATGGAGTCCATCTTGGCTCCGACTCCATCCTTACCACGCACATCGTGGATGGCATGAATTCTACCTGTGTAGAAGAGAATGCGCTCGGTCAGGGTCGTCTTTCCCGAGTCAATGTGTGCTGAAATACCAATATTACGAACTTTTTCCAGTTCCCACTTAGCCATAGCTTCTGTTCCTCGTTTGTTGAGCTCCTGGCAATGGACCATCCATTTCCTGAAAACTCGCTGAATTTGTTAATTATTAAGGGCTTTTACTATCATGAGATGACGGGCAGTGCAAAAAAAATAGAGGTGAATCTGACTATCACCTCCTATATGATGGGCTTATGCAGCATCAGGGTCCATCTTGCCATACCGAAAGTCACTGTCACCCTAAAAAGGGCCGTCCCGACTACGTACTTTGGGGCTCTCTTTTGGTCATTTTGGCGGCTTTCATCTATTGGTACTTTTTTCCAAATATTCCCAAGGAAAGAATTGAAATGACTGGTGATTCCGTATTGCCAGTGAATCCTTGGTTTCAAGGAGCAAGTGTCATTGTGGAGCTGATGCAGAAAATGGCCTGGGGGCTAATTTTGGCCATCGTTTTTGTGGGCATTCTTGATTTTGTTCCGCGCTCGAAATTTCACCAAGTTTTAGGCAAAAGTGGTGGTTTCAATGGAATCGCCAGAGCCACCTTGGCCGGAGTTTTGCTGGATCTCTGCAGCCACGGTATTTTACTGGTCGGGATGAAACTTTACGAACGGGGGGCGAGTCTAGGGCAGGTGGTCGCCTTCTTGGTGGCTTCGCCTTGGAACTCCTTATCAATGACCCTAATTCTGTGGAGTCTGATTGGCTTCAAATTCACTCTGGTCTTTATCTTGTTGTCTTGTGTGATTGCATTGGTTTCGGGATTGATTTTTGAATTTTTTGAAAAAAAAGAGATCTTACCGCCCAACCCAAACAGACAGGAGTTCCGAAACGATCAGAACGAACCATGGTTTGTTTTTCCCAAAGACACCGGACTCCTAGGGCTTGCAATGCTGGCCTTACGGACATCGCTGCAAGAATCTAAAATGATTCTGCGTTGGATTTTTTTCGGGGTGGTTCTGACGGCGGTGGTGAAACAGTTGTTGAGCCCCGAAGCCTTTCAAAATTACTTTGGTCCTGACACCGTTGGAGTCTTGCTAACCTTGGCCTCGGCCACCGTTCTTGAGGTCTGTTCAGAAGGCTCAGCCCCCTTGGCTTCTGAACTTGTGATTGCTGCACGAGCCCCAGGCAATGCTTTTACGTTTCTAATGGCTGGAGTCTCGACCGACTACACCGAAATTCTCGCATTAAAAGAGACGACCAAAAGTTGGAAGATGGCCTTTTTCTTACCCTTGGTCACCTTACCGCAAATCATTATCATTGGTATTTTAATGAATAAGGTGAGCTTTTGATGACACCTAATGAGGTTTTAAAAAAGCACTGGGGCTACGACTCCTTTCGACCTTTGCAAGAGGAGGTCATCAACAAGGCCATCGCAGGTGACAATGCCATGGTGTTGATGCCAACGGGCTCAGGAAAAAGCCTGTGTTACCAGATTCCCTCGATCTTGTCCGAGGGAACCGTCATGGTTATCTCACCTTTGATCGCATTGATGAAAGACCAAGTGGACGATGCGAGAAAGCATGGTCTCAATGCCACCTATATCAACTCGTCAATGAGTCGTGAGCAAAGAGAAAAATCCTACAAAGACCTTGGCGCTGGTAAGCTCAAGTTGGTTTACGTAACGCCCGAGAGATTCCGCAAGCAAGAATTTTTAGATTTATTAAAGAATATTAAGATTTCCTTGATGGCAGTCGATGAGGC
>CBDUOS010000175.1:0-5193 GCA_965368905.1 uncultured Bdellovibrionales bacterium
ACCATGACTATATGGGAATTTACGCCGGTGGCACCTACAAACCCGTCACCCACGAGGCCATTGAAAATAAAGAAAACCTATTGAACTTTGCCAAAAAAATTCCAGTTGAGACCAATGCGGTTCACTGGCCTCGCCTGACCCATTCGATACTGGGTCGCATACAGAAAAAACCAGAGGATATCGACACCTTCTTTTTAACCCAATTGAACATCGACACCATCAACGCCGCTCTCGACTCTTTAGGACTTCCCCATGAAAAGTCTCACAATGTCATGGACCAATTTGGGTACACCGGCAGCGCCTGTATTCCGATGGCCATTGGTGATGCCGTTGAGAAGAACAAACTGAAGAAAGGTGATCTCATTTTTATGCTCGGTTCAGGCGGCGGAATGTCGATGGCCGCTCTGGCATTGACTTGGGGTTTTGATTCATGAACGGCGACGAACAAATTGATTGGTTGCAAAGGTGGAACCTTTACAGCCCAGATAAAATCGCCTTAAAAGATGTGGTTCAAGAAACCCATTACACTTACGGTGAATTCTTTCGCATTGCCAACCGTTTGAGTTTTTACCTGAAAGAGGATTTGGGAGTCCAAGTTGGCGATCCAGTGGCCGTCTTTGCCCACAACCGTGTGGAAACGATTTTCTTATTTTTTGCATTGCAAAGGTTGGGCGCCATTTTGGTCCCAATCAACTTTCGCCTGGCCCCGAGTGAAACCGATTTTGTGTTGAGTGATTCGGGTGCCAAACTTTTGTTTTACGATCCTGAGTTTTCTGACCTGCCCGATCGCCTGCGCAGCCAAACCCTTTGTTTGCCGATGGCAGAGTTGGCCGAAAAAGTGAAAGAGGGCTTCGACTTCACCGATGAGATGCCCTTCGCCGGTGAGTTTGAAAAAGCTTGTAAAATCCTCTACACCTCGGGCACTACGGGGTTTCCAAAAGGTGTGGTGATCACCCCGAAAATCTTGTTTTGGAACTCTATTAACACCAGCATGAGTCTGGATTTGGTGAGTTCCGATATCACTGTGAATTTCTCACCATTTTTTCATACCGGTGGGTGGAATGTTCTTCTCACACCATTTATCCATCGTGGCGCAACCACCATTCTGCTTCCGAAGTTCGATGCCGAGAGGGTTTTAGATGTTCTTGCTTCTGAAAAAATCACCATTTTCTTTGGAGTCCCCACAACCTTGAGCATGATGGCACGCACCGATCAGTTTTCGACAACGGATCTCTCCACTGTTCGCTATGCCATTGTCGGTGGCGAACCGATGCCAATGAACATGATTAAAACCTGGCATGAGAAAGGTGTGGCGATTCGACAAGGCTTCGGCATGACCGAATGTGGGCCCAATTGTTTTTCTTTAAGCGAAGACGATGCTGAAAAGAAAATTGGTTCTATTGGTCGCCCCAACTTTTACGTGCAAACAAAGGTCATCAATAATGACAACGAGGCTGTGAGTCACGGACAAGTGGGAGAACTTTTGTTAAAGGGCCCTATGTGCATGCAAGAGTACTGGCACAACCCCGAGGCCACCCGTTCTTCATTTCTCGACGGTTGGTTTCGCAGCGGCGACTTAGTGAAAACAGACAACGAAAACTATTTCTATGTAGTAGGACGAAAAAAAGAAATGTTTATCAGTGGTGGTGAAAATATTTACCCCGCTGAGGTTGAAAAAGTCATCAGTAAACATCCAGCGGTGCAAGAAGTGGCCGTGCTGGGAGTGGAAGATCCCCAATGGGGCGAAGTCGGGCGTGCTTTTGTCGTCACCACCGAAAAATCCGAGCTTGTCACCTCAGACTTGGTGAAATTTTGCAAAGAGCAAATCGCAAGCTATAAAATCCCGAAGCAGTTCGAATTTCTTGACGAGTTGCCAAAGGGTGACTCCGGAAAAATATTAAAAAAAGAGTTAAAAAATATTCTGAAAAATGACCTAAGGAGAGAACTACAATGAATAATTTTAGAATTTTAATGGCCCTCTTGGTATTAAGCACATGGACTTGGACAGCACAAGCCACCAGTTCATCAAGTGAAGCTGAAGAAGCGACCAACAGTGATGTCGAAAAGGCTCTCTCTATGGTTGAAGAGTCCTATGTGTCATTGGCTGATGACCACGTGGTGTACTACCGCTATCAGCCCGCCGCAGCTGGCAAACCCACAGTGGTTTTAGTTAATGGTTTGATCTATGCCATAGAAAACCAAGACGAATACTTTGTGGAACTGATGAAAAACGGAACCGGTGTCGTGCAAGTTGCATACAGCACCCAACCCGAATCACTTCGCGGCCTGCAAGGCGAAAAACCCTTCTATGCAAAAGCCATTTACAACCCCCTCTATTCTTTGATTCCACCCTTATATGGTTGGATGCAGAAAGGTCTAGAAACACAAGACCTGGTCGACGAAGTGATGGCCGTAGTGGACCACTTGGAAATCGAAAAATTTTCGATCGTGACGCTATCCTATGGTTCAATTCCCGGAATTGAAGCCGCCAAGCAGAATGTTGATCGTATCGAGAATTTAATTTTGATCGCCCCCGCTGTACGTACCTCCGGTCGCTACAACAGCTATGGCGCTTCTCGTCACGCCTGGTACCAAGCCCTGAAGACTTCTGGTAACGCCTACGCCGATTTCTTTTACGATGCGGAAATTGGCAACACAATGTCGCTCCTTCTTTCTCCAAGCAAATATAAATTTGAGGGTGTCGAATTCGATGACTTTTATTCTGGTGTTTACCAAATGGCCCGTTCATCCAAATGGTTTGATCTAAAACATTCAGTGACAGAGGTCTTGCCTGCCACAACTCTTTTTGTTGCCACTCTTGAAGACGCTCCTCTTTATGACGACCAACAAAAATTTTGGGAGTTGATGCAAAACAACCCGGCCAAGAAAAGCCTGGTGACTTTCGAAGGGAGTTTTCATGCAATCCCAGGAGTCGCTCCCGAAGCCACTGCCGAGCAAACTCTCTTGGCCTTGTCTGGAAAACTAAAAGCAGAGACCACCGTTAAAGTGGGAACCGGTAATCCGTCCAAAACCATTCGCGAAAGTCTGTTGGACTACTCTGACTTGACTGCAGAAGCGTGGGAGAACGCACAATGAATTTATTTTTGAACTTCCTCTTCGTTCTTGTTGGATTGGTGGTCAGCTTCGCTGCAAAAGCACAAACGATTTCCGGTAAAGCCCCTTCAGCGAGCCCCCAGTTTAAAGCATCTTTTGATAGCTTGTACTATGACTTCCAAGGCCGACACGATGCCGACAGTGGGCTCTATGGGTTTGAGGGAATCAGTTACTCCACCCAAACCATGCAACTGACCTACTTGGCCACACCCACCTTGAATTTTGCGGTGCAAGCTCGACAAATTCGCAGTTACGCTGAGACTAAGTTTGGCGCAATCGACAGTAAAGATGTGACCCAAGGTATGAGTGACACCAAACTCAAGGCCACTAAAACATTTTTTAATGGTTTTGACTTAATCATCGCCGACTTGAGCCTGTCTTTACCAACCGGCTCGGTCAGTGAGAAGAATGTCAACGCCCCCGCCTACAACTACCCTTACAATATGCAGTTGGGCTCTGGGACTTATGATTTAGAACCCAGCTTGATGTATCTGGTGACTCGTAAACAGCATCAATTCGGCGCTCTGGGAATGGCGATCTTGCGCTCAGGTCGAAACGATTTTGATTACCGTCGCGGCAATGAGTACATCAGTCGGGTTTGGTACACCTTCTTAGCGACCCCTTACCTGATGCCTGGGATGTGGCTGAACTTCCGTCACGTGCAAAGAATGAACGGGCAAGACAGCACTTATGGCCGCCGAGTTGATATGGCTTTTTATCATTCGCCGCGGAACTTTTGGGAGCTGACCCCGAATATTAACAGTCAAATTTCGATCACCAAGAACTTGAAATTAAAGGCCATGGTTGGACGTCCGATTTGGCAAGAAAGCAACAACGTGGAGAATCTGCAAGTTTACACCCGCTGGTTTGCTCAGGTCGGTGCCGAAGGCACTTTCTAAAATATCAGTGCGAGCCGGAAGTTGACCCCGGCTTGACCTTTGAAATTATACTGTTTCGGAAAATTCAAGAATGGGGTGATCTGATAGTGCAGCACCTTGTTTAAAATTCGATGACCAAAACTGGTGTAGAGCGTGATCGATTTAAGGTGATAGCTGTTCCAAACTCGATTATCAATATCTCGATTGCGATTTTCTGAATTAAAACTGACAGTGTGAGAAAGTGCGTAGGCCTCACTGAGACGCCAAATTAAACTGGGCCCTTGGGAAACCTCGTAATAGTTGTCAAAATCCAAATACTGCATCTCGTTGAACCAACGAAACAACAACAGCGAACTGACCTTAGCATTGAAGTCGAGCTCGGTCGCCAGCCCTGCTCCCTCCTCGGAGTGGGCGAACAACTTTTGCGTCCACTGGGCGTAATAAATTTTATTGAAGGCAATCGTCTGATCGACTCGCATCAGAAAACCTGTCACCAAAGGATCGCGAAACTCAATCCGTGGACGAAAGAAAAAATTCAAATTGCCAACTTTTCTGAGTAATCCAACACTGGCCCCCGCTTTTCTGTTTTGAGGAACCGATCCGTCACGATTTCGCTCCAGACCCTCAAATTGATCCTCTCGGTCATAGGATGAAAATCGAAGCTGCCACTTTTTCTCCACCGCCGGCAGCCTAAGGTCTAAAGCAAACTGAGGCAAAGTTCGCACATCCCCACCCTCATTCCATGTGGTGTTGCTGATGAGTTGAATCTGAGAAGGATTTCGCTTCGGGGATTGTCGACTGGAAAGAAGAGTGTCAACTTCACGGGCCAGCTCATCGAAACGCTTTGAAAGCTGCTTATTTTGTTCTATAACATTCTGCATGAATGTGGATCGAGCCATTGAGGTTTCTGGAAGTACCAGAAACCAACCCAGACAAAAAAGAATCAAACTGTTTTTCTGCATCCTAGGAATACTATGTCTAACACCGAGCCAGAATGCAAAGGCCGAAGACATGAAAAGAGGAGAGATTCGGGCCGGACTGGGGATGATCGCAGCCAAAACCGATCCACAAAATTCCTTTTCTGACTCTTCTTACGGCAAAGTCCCCTGGCGCGCCGGGTTTGCTGTCGTGGCCGAAGCGGCAGGATGGGAATCCGTCTCCTTGGAGCTAGGACTGTTTTACAACCAATACCAATTTGTTC
>CBDUOS010000176.1:0-5181 GCA_965368905.1 uncultured Bdellovibrionales bacterium
TTATTGAGACCTCACAAAAGTGTAATTAACTAGCTATTCAGTTTTCAAAGAGTCTCGTTCGTAAACGCAAGAATTGGAGTTCTAAGGGATTGGGGTGTTCGAGTCAATAGGGAAAAACGAATAAAGACACTTTTTTTTTAATAATTATTTTAGGCACATAAAGCGCCTAAAAACCGTTCAGAATCTGAAGAATTTATAGGAAAACTGGCGCCAAAATGGCACCTATATAAGGACTAGTAAAGGGAACTCGAGCTCTCTTTTACAAAAGTTAAGAGACGCCATGAGACTCCAACTGTGCCATAGAACTCTTCAATTCCTCTGTTATTACTAGTGCTTACGTATGCATCCAATTGAAAATCGGAATTCACTAAGTAAGATAAACCAGCGCCGTAATAAGTGGATCCCTGGCCATTGGACTCACTGCCATATATTTCTCCGACCGTTCCCCACTTTTCGTTCAGACTCTTAGAAATGCTTAAGACCCAATTGTATGTAGGAACTGCGTTGAAGCCATTGTAGGAAGGACCCCAGTTTAAAGCCACTCCCCAATCTTCAATCGACTTCACCGCTGATAATAAAAAGACAGGAGCGATTTCATTACGTCGATAATCACTGCTAACAGCTTTACTGCGGAAACGTGTTTGGATGGCAAGAGTTGGCCAAAATTTATCACCTGGTTCTATTAAATTATAACGAAAACCCAATTGGAAACTGCTGATTCCATCGAAGTCTTGTTTAATTGTTGAAGTTTCAACGGTGTCTTGATTGTAATTCAAAATAGAACTGATCTCGAAGCGATCACTTAACCCCAGTCTTAAAACATTGTTCCAAGTGCGATTGGTTCTTTCGATTCCTGGTTGATCGACGGTTTGAAAATCCAAACCACCCTGGTACTGGAAGACTCCTGTTCCGACAACACCGGCTCCAATGGCCTGACCAGGACGCCCGGTTTGTATATTACCTACCAGTTGAGCGTGACTGAATGAAAAGCTGCAAAAACCGAGTAAAAGAATGATCCATTTCATAGTTCACAAGTCTAAATAGGTTTTTTACAGGCGTCATGTTTTTTTAAAAAAAACCCGCAACTGCGGGCTCGTGTCTATAGAAATGTTTTTGAATTAGTTCGACGGAGTCCCACTGCAATCGTAGTGGAATCGAAAGTGTCCAACTGGCAAGTAATCCTGATACGCGATTTGCTGCCCTTGTACAGTGTAAGGGGCAGTATAAGGAGCGTAAACTCCTGAACCCGGATCTTGGTATTCGACAGTCACGTCAGGCTTGCCATCATTATCCGTGTCCACTGGGGCACATTGTAGAGAGACAGTTTTTGCTAAATCAGTCACTGACTTTCCGATTTCTGACAATTGAGTCGTGTAGTTCTGTTCACAAACGGACCCGATGGTTCCTCCACCCGGTTGACCAAAACCCGTCAACTTGGAAAGATCTTCGTATAGAGTCCCGTAATAATGAGGATGAATCCCTGCAGTCAAACAGTCTTCATCACCCGACATGACAACAATACTGTGAAAGGTAAAGTTTTTTGGGTCAGTAAATTGCGAGTTGAATCGATCCAAAAACTCTTGTGGCTGGTACTTCACTTTATCGGCTTTACCCTCAGAGTTTTCATTTTCGTCGGATAAAACGACGGCAACAAAATCGGCCCCATCACGAATAAAGGCAGAGTTGTGAGCATCCTCTGGATCTTGAGGTGAAACGGCTCGGTCAACCACACGGGCCGTCGCATAGATACCTTGCTCATTGCCATCACCCCAACCAGGGATACCTAAAGGATTGGTGTCTTTATTTTTAATCGTCACTTTGTTTTCAAAGAGCTGCTGAGCCAAATTCACATCCATGGATGAGTCCAAAACAAAGAGTCCATCTCCGGTGAAATCAACAATTCGACCATTTTGATAATCATTGCCACCCGTTACATCAGTGGATGTCACTGCGATCTGCCAATCCAAATTGTCAATTTCGCTAAGGAAACCATGAATTCTTTGACCCAAGTTTTCTCTTTCTTCATCCATAGATCCCGAATTATCGACCACAAACAGGATGTCGACTGGGCGTTCAGGGCGTACTTCAAAATCGGTTGTGTACTCTGTTACCAGGTACTGGACTTCCCAAGTGGTTGAGATTGAAGTTTGGTTGCCGACAGCATCGACCGCTGTCACCATAAACGTGTGATTGCCTTCGGCATCAGCGGGATACTCATAGGCTGCCTGTGCAGCGCAAGCCAAAGGAGTGTTGTTGTACAAACATGTGTAGCTGGCGACCCCAGAACCATTTCCGTCATTGCCTGTGAAACTCACTTTTGGTGTTGAACCAACATACTCAACAGCATTCGGTTGAGAGATAAAGGACAAATCTGGTGGAGTCTTATCAACCACCCACGTATAGACGGCAGGTTGTGAACGATTACCAGCGTTGTCAGTGGCTCGGACAATAAAGATATGATTCCCATCCCGTAAACCGTTGTAGTTGGCTGGGCTTGTACAGGTTGCAATAGGTGTCCCGTCCAACTTGCATTCTATAAAATCAACTCCACTTCCAGCATCTGTCGCTGTGAAGGTAAAGTTGGCAAGACTTTCACTTGTAGGGTTGGTGGGATGGGTGTCAATTGTGATTGTTGGCACTTGGTTATCCACCATCCAGTTGTATGAAATTGTGGCCGAAACATTACCAGCCCGATCTAAGGAACGAGCGTCGACGCTGTGAGGCCCATTGCCGAGAGCATTAAATACCATGGTGTTTTGGCAAGTGGCATAAGCATTCGCATCCACTCGGCACTCAATGCGATCTAGGCCCGATCCCAAATCTTGTGCCGAAAAACTGAAGGTGGCCATGTCAGCGCTTTCAATGGCATCAGGAGTTTCAACAAAAGCAATGGTTGGCGGCATTGTGTCCACCAACCAACTGTATGAAATGGGTGATGAAGTATTTCCAACACCATCAACACCAACCACTGAAAAGGTATGGCTCGCATCGGAGAGACCAGTGAGGTTGTGTGGACTGGTGCAAGCCTGATAAGCTCCTCCGTCTAACTGACACTGGTAGGCTGCGATATCGCCAGCAACCACGCGAAATGCGAAGGTGGCGTCATCAGATTTTTCAATAGCCATGGGAGTTTGTGTGAACTCGATCGTCGGCGCCAAGGAATCTTGCATCCAATTGTAAGTGGCTGGAGTCGAGACGTGACCAACTCCATCAGTGGCTCGCACTGTGAAACTGTGCGCACCATCAGCCAGGCCAGACAAGCTGGTTGAACCCGTACAAGGGGCATAAGGTGCATCGTCCAATTTACATTCAAGAAGTGCGATTCCTGAGCCGAGATCATTTCCTGTATAAGTGAAGTCGGGCGTGACATCAGCAGTGACCGCAGCTGGTGTTGTATTGAACACAACTGTTGGCGGCGTGAAGTCGGGCCGCCAATTCAATTGTTCGGGATCTGCCATATTACCGGCTTTGTCAATCGCACGAACAACCAAAAGGTAGTTGGTGTTCTCTGTTAAGTTCGAATAATAAACATTGTTTCCGCAAGCTTGAAAAGTTCCTGAACCACTGCGGTCGCACTGAATTTCTTGCACTCCGCTGCCTGAATCAGTGACGGTGTAAAGAATACTCACGTTATTATCTTTGATCCAAAGTGTTCCCACACCTTGAGTGAATGCAATTTCAGGTGCAACATCGTCGTGGACAATATCGTCTTGCACACATTCCGATTCTGGAGAGTCATGAAAGCGGTACTTAACAAAAACTGAAGCCTGTTGGTTTTGCTGCTGCAAAGTCCAAAGCTTGTTTTGTTGGAAAGCCTCCCAGCTTCCTTCGGAACAATCGTTGGTATTACTGACAAACATCATGTCGGCTGGGCCATCGGGATCCAAGGTAAGATTGACGACAGCTTCTCGTGTGTATTCGTCATTGTTGTTGATCACGATTGTCGGCTCTGGATCGGCAACTGTTTCATTGGAAAGTTCAGAGTTAAATTCTTCGAGACTGTCCACACCCTCTACAAGGCTGAATCCAGCGTCTTCAGAGCACGCATTGTAACCAACTGTGATTGCAAATAGACCTGACATAATCAGAGCATATTTTAAATGCCACGACTTCAACATATTTCCCCCAGTAGAACGAGCCCGACAAACCCTTCGAATTTGTAATAGCCTATGGACCCTCGCATCTCACGTTGCTGCGGAGACATCCATTTGTTCTAAATCCTTATCGGTACATGGGCGTGAGACATTAGGCCTAGGTCGAGTTTTTTTGTTTCAAGGTGATACGAAAATCGGTTTTTTTTCGTCCAAGTATTAGTTTTTGTTAGCGTTCCTTCCCTATCTATTAGTCTCGCTTTGTTTCAGCTAGACCAAAATCTATAGGTTTTCAGACCTGAAATGAAAAGTACTTTTCAACTAACTTTTGAGATAAAAAGCACCTCACCTCCTATGCTAGTCTTTTAGGTAAGTTGGAGATCACGAGTGCATGTGGATGAGTGATGTCTCTAGAAAACGAACATCGATTAGGGGGAAATAATGTTAAGGAAGACATTATCTTTATTGGCCGTGACCGGCTGCTTTTTATTTGCAACAAGTGCCTTTGCAACTTTCATTGATCCGAAGGATATCAAAAACCCGTATCAAGTTTTTAGTCATCGCGATGCCAACATGACAGAACAAGAGTTTAATGACGTCATCGAGAAAGCACGAACTTTTTATGAGCCAATTGTGGCCTCGCATGGTGGGAAGCTGCAAATCAATGGGAAATGGGGGGATGATACGCTCAACGCCTACGCCCAACAATTTTTTGGAACCTGGAGCGTGAACATGTTCGGCGGTTTAGCGCGCCATCCTGAAATGACCTTGGATGGATTTGCCATGGTTCTTTGCCACGAGCTAGGACATCACTTGGCTGGGTTTTCATTTCGCAAAGGTTTTGGTGGTTTCGGCGGAACCTGGGCCGCCAACGAAGGGCAGTCCGATTATTTTGCCGCTCACTCTTGTGCGCGTGAACTTTGGAAAGATGAAACGGCAGTCAATGCATCGTTTATAGGGCAAATTCCAGAATCGGCGACGGCAAGTTGCGATGCCAACTGGGAGTCTGAAGAAGATCGCAATCTTTGTTATCGAATCAATGCCGGTGGTGAATCACTTGCAAGAGTTCTCTCAGCTCTAGCTGAAGACC
>CBDUOS010000177.1:0-5125 GCA_965368905.1 uncultured Bdellovibrionales bacterium
TTAACCAATGTATAACCTTCAAGGCTATATTGGTATCGATTCATTTTGTCGATTTCGAAATAGAACATACATTGTCGAGGATAGTCCTCCCGCAACAGGTTCCATGAGCATAGGTTTGGGTGAAACATCCCAAGCCGACCCACTGTACTCAAAGTCTGCAGCAACAGTTGTAAGGTCTCTGTAGACAGCCATTTCCAATAGTGATCCACTGAACCCCGTTCCTTCGACATCATATTTGTCAAATATAAGGGACGATCCGAAGTACTTTCTGTTTTCGCCACCGACCACGTAATCGGGGCGCAAGGGGCAAATTGCAACTCCAGATTTTGGGTTGATCGTTTCATCAGAAAGGTCGGCGGTGTATAAGCCCGATCCAGTCACCGTTATGCTATCAGCTAAATGAAAGCCCTTTGAGGCAAGCAAATCGCAGTCAAAGATTCCACCATTGATTTCAATATCGTTTTTTTCAAAACTGCTGACATCTCCAGAGAAATAGACATCCACTTCATCGAGATTTACATTGGGTGCAATCTTAAAGCTCAAGACTCCAGAGGCTGGGTCGAAATCAAAAAAATCTTGCTCGAAACTGTCATCCTTTTCAAACGGTCCGATGTGCCCTAGGAATTTTCCATCACTGTTTGCGACATCTTCAAGATCAACTTCTTGTTCAAGTGAGGTGTCAGAACAACCATCTGACTGTCCGTTTAATGCTGTTGGAGCCAGGCTTGAGGAGCGAAGATCGCCCCAAGTGTAATAAGTTGAGCAGTCACTCCCACTCACCGTTTTGCAAACTCGACTTTTATGGTCAGAGCCGTCTAGAAGAGTTGTGTCATCGAGTTGTTCCGCACAAAGGTACCTCCCGTCAGGATTGGCTCCAAAAAAACCTACAATTCGTTTTTCAAAGTAGCGCAATTCAAAGATTCCGTCTCGTTCATCGTAGTACTGGGAAGATAAATTGTAATGGGCAACCTCACTGGTTGAACCAACAGAGTTGCCTGCCGCATCACTGCTCAGGCCAGCACTGCTCATGGTTAAACCAGTTCCAGTATAGAGGTCTGTGAACAGATCTTCACCATTGTAGGAGTTCCCTGCTTCATCGATTCCGTAAAAATGGTAACGAAAACCAACGGTATCAAGAACGAAAAATTGGGTCCAACCACCAAAAATTTCCATCTGCATATTACCTAACTTCATAGGAGGACGGGTGTCGAGAACCTCAGCATGTGACGCCACATCCACACTCATTTTCATATAACCCGTCAGATAGCGACCATCGCCGGGATAGCCTGTTTTTGGGATGTAACGACCAACAATTCGAGCTTCTTTAGAAAGACTTGCTAGATCATGAAATGGGACTGTTAATTCATTGTCACCAAGAACCCAGGCTCTGCGGTCATCTCCATAAAGCAACTCGGAAGAACTACTCCCATCATAGACCATTAGGATTTGAATAAGATTGTCTCCAGTGAAGTTCCGCAGTTTGAGCTGAACATTGCCCAGGTCGGAGCAGTTGAAAGTCACCTGATGGTCTTCAAGATTAGGAACGATTCCCTGATTCTTTTCACAATCATAATTGAAGATAAATTCTTTTCCCTGTTCATAGTTGGTTACGTTAATAAACACTTGGCTCAATTGTCCGACGGCCAGGCTCGAGTTAACGCTGGATAGATCTAGATTGATTGAAGACGATTTTTGTTTCTTTGAACAAGAAACAACCGAAAAAATAAGAAGGTATATCAATATGAAAGCTCTTATTGAAGACGTACCGAAATTCATAATGTTTCTCCTGCCACAGACCCCTCTTTATCGGAGTTAAAGGTGATCAACTTTATGATTTTCCCTCTTTAAGACACTAAAAAATAAGGGCCAGCAAGAAGACTAACAAGAGTGCGAATTGACTAATAATGAGCCACTTTAAATGCCCCTGCAGCTTCATGACTTGGGCTTGCGAGCTTTTCAAGCGACGCTCGATTGGCGTCAGGTCAACACTTTCAGTCTCAATGTAGGTGGGCATTTGGTCCAATTGAGCACGCGCTTGTTGAACCACTTCGTTCTTGATGTTTTCAATCTCATGTTCGCTCAGCGAAGGTGTGGCCACTGAGTTGAGCCAAAGAGCACTTTTGTATTCTGGGTGTTTGTCTTGCAGCAAAAGAAACCATTCCAGTGCGCGATAGATGTGTGGCGGCGCCTCCCCGTCTTTTTTTGTCCATCGAGTCCAGGCCGACGGGTCCACCAAAAGAAGTTGTGCAACTTTGCGTTTTGAAAGACCGATTTGGCGGCGAATTTTTTCGAGATCTCCGTGGGTCTTTTTGATGCTTGAAACTTCGGCTTCGTATTTCATTCGCAAAGAGGACTTGAAACGCGAAGCCGTTTTGGAGCCTTCAAATGAGCCCTCGAAAAGGGGGGTATTCGGGTGCTCTTTTGACTCCTTTTCTGGAGCCTTTTCTATGTTGCCCTTGAAAGTGCTTTCAAATAGGGCTTCCAGGTCTTCTTGGCTGATCCCCAGGGTGTCTCCCGAGTGCTTTTCGTGATCCATGAAATTCTCCCCTATTGATGTTGCGTTTTACTACTTTTAATATTGTGATATACAATATTACTAGTTGCGATACGCAACATGTTAAGGGTTTTGGTCTAGAGAAAATCTCTTAAATACCTGATATTACTACGTTATTTTATTATTGATCGAGCGATTAAGATCTCCCTCCTTGGAAGTTCACACTTATAGTTATATGATAGAGCACTAAGTTATTGATATTACTTGTATATTTTCAATTTCTTTTTAGAGCTTCGAGAATGGCCTGTATCGCACGAGTCTCTTTTGAAGGGTAAGGCCTGGGTTTTTTTAATTTCGATACGCCCAAATATTAAGCATATGGGATTTTGATTTTTTCACCTATTTTTTTCAATGGCTTCGGTCATCAGATTTACGATGTCTTCATATTTATTGCCGTCGGGTAAAGCTTGCTCCAATAAAAATTGCGTCAACTCCGGTCGCCGCAAAATCTCATCCCGCAATCGATCAATATTTTTTTGTGAGAAACTGTTTTTGGTAAAAGGGTCGATTCCCAACTCCATCATTTTTTGCGCTAAATGGTTCTGAATATGGGGCTCGAAATAGCTCCCCTTTAATTGAAACGGAAAGCTGAGCATCACGAAGCTTATTAAGCTCCTGAGCGGAGAATCCCCCATTTCTAAAATATTGCGTGGCAGGGTGTTGAACCATTGCATATTGGGGGTTCTGCTGCCCTGAGAGCTGATGAAGCCGTTTTCCACCATATCTTCGACCTTTCGCTCGGGTGTCCAAATTCGCACGCCCAGGCCGTCCACCAGGCCTAAAGAATAGTCCTTAATTATTTGCACAGAAATTTCGAAGTCGATCTCTTTGCCGTAAAGTCTCGTCAAAGCATAGAACTTGTGGTGATTATCAATCAGTCGAATGGTGCCTTTGATATCAATGATGCCCCGAATCGGCTTCTCATTCAGTATGTTTTGAATGAATCTCTTTACTGTGAGTTTTCGGTTTACACTCAGTGCCTTGCTGAACGCAGCCTCATAGCTGGGAAGCTTGTGTTCCTCGGCCCATCTTTTACCAATAGCGACTTGAGTGAAGCCCACCTCGGTGCCGACGATCGCTCTTTGCGAAGTGTAGACTTGGTTGCACCTGACCGCTCCTTGAACCTTTGGGGCTCGCACCAATATGGCGAGTAGAATTAAAAGGCTTAAAACAGTTAAACGCACAGAACTTCCTTTGGTTTGCCCCTTTATACACTCTGTCAGCCGGTCACCTAAGGGCTGCCAGGCGAGACTATAATATCTTCATGTTTGTCTAAAAATTAGGAGGGCGCACCCCAAAGAAAAAGGCACCCTATTTGGGTGCCCAGGACAAAACTCACTGGAGTTTTATAAGGAGTAAGGGTTGAAACTCAGACCAAAAGTTGGCGGGTTTAAATGGCCTGTGAATCAGTCTTAATGATACAAATTAGTGTCTCAAAATTCTGTCTACAAAATCGCGAAACACTGTCTCATTTTGAGAATAGCAATATCAGGTGGATCGGTAAGGGTTATCACTGAATGCTCTGTAAATAGTCAGAATTCCAATAGAATTTGACTTTTAAACAAAGTAGCGATTTCATGAAGTATGGCTGAACATCCTGGAAAACCAAAGAAGCGAAACAAAAAACCTTACGCCATCAATAAAAATAAATATCTCCTCGACCCTGAGTATGAACATTTAGAGATTTTGCTTAAGCGGTATGTCTTAAAAGAGAAACGAAACTGTTTGCTCATATACATCGCGATGCACACTGGGGCGAGAGCCACCGAAATCCTCAACATTGAAAAAGAAGATTTGAATGTTTATGACCAAAGTGTCTTTATCCACGGGATCAAGGGGTCTAACGATCGCGAGATCCCTCTCCCCGATTGGTTGTTTGAAATGGTGGAGGATTATTCTAAAACTCTTCCGGGCGAAAAGCTCTTTGATATCTCCTACCACCGCCTGCGACAGATTTGGGAGCACTACCGCCCCGTCAAAAAGAAGTTTCATTGCTTGCGCCACACTTTCGCCATTCGTTTGTATAAAAAAGTGAAGGATCTCCGACTCCTGCAAATTGCGCTGGGGCATAGAAACATCACCAACACCATGATCTACGCCGACTTTGTGTACTCACAAAACGAAATGCGAAAACTGATTCTGTAGCCATCGCGCTGTCTCATGCTGACACATCTCAATATCATCCAATATTTAGACGCTGTCTAAAAGATGTCCATTAAGAACGGCCTGGATTGCAGTACAGTCAGCACCCATCTTGCAATAATACAGTGTGGGGAAATGGAATCTTGAAAAAAATAATCAATTTATCTTTTGTAATCGTATTGGTGTTTCTTTACCAAAACTGCGGTGAAAACTCGTCCACGGGTGGTGGCTCAGGGAACGAGTTTTCTGAAGGCAGTGGTCCATCGGCAGGTGGCGGTGGAAGCGGTAACGGCAGTACCGGGGGTCGATGTTGTCGACGATGCGCTTCAATGCCTCCTGCCCAGGCGATGGCCCCTCGGCGGTTTTGCGGCTCTTCTGGGGCGTGGCCTGAGCAACAGGCTCTCGGCCCTCCGTCGGCTCGCCCCTGCC
>CBDUOS010000178.1:0-5025 GCA_965368905.1 uncultured Bdellovibrionales bacterium
AATCAGATCGTGTTCATCTTGCAAAAGAGTCTTGGAAATGCGGTAAACATCTTTTAGGTCTCCCTCACGAATCAATCGCCACTGGGCGACGATGGAGATCCGCCGAGTCCAGAGGTGGCTCGATCGAGCCCATCGATACAATTCTTCGCGATCTCGGTTGAGCAAATAAGCGCCGATAATTCCTGGGGCGGTCACATCGACTAAGTCCCAGTTGTTCACGAACTTAAAATGCGACACATAAAACTGATAGATTTTATCCTGATCAGCTTCACCCGCTTTTTCGAACTGATACACAAGGATGACTAAACCCACCATACGTTCTTCGTGAATCTTTGAACGCACCAATTTTTTAATGCTGGCACGCTTCAAGTGAGTATAGGCTTTCGCCACTTTGCGAATATCGGCCATGCGCACACCAATAAAAACGTCGCCTTCGCTGTACTCCCCTTTGCCAGTTTTAAAAAACTTGCGGGTTTGGTCAGCAACCTTTCGACTAGAGTGTTTTTTTAGTGCCGCTTGGGGCGTCATTTATTATTTTTCTCGATGGCTTGAATTCCTAATTCCAACAACTGGTGTGGGTCCACCTCAGAGGGAGATTGGGCCATCAAATCTTGCGCTTTAGCCGTTTTCGGGAAGGCAATGACGTCGCGAATTGCATCGGTCCCACCAAGAATCATCACCAATCGATCCAAGCCCCATGCGATTCCACCATGCGGAGGCGTTCCGTAAGTTAAAGCCTCGACAAAATAACCAAACTTGTGTTTGGCTTGCTCGGGAGTCAATCCCAACGCATTGAACATAGCACTTTGCACTTCTTGGTTATGAATCCTGATACTGCCCCCAGCCAATTCGTTACCGTTGCAAACCAAATCGTAGGCTTTGGCCTGCACTTTGGGAAGCTCAGCAGCATTGCCAGATTTCAACAACTCCACATGCTCATCTTTCGGCATCGTAAAAGGATGGTGACAAGCCACCCAACGGTTTTCTTTGTCGTCGTAGTCCAAAAGTGGGAAGTTCACGACCCAACAGAAAACATCTTTTGAGGTGTCGACAAGATCAAATTGGTTTCCGAGAAGATTCCTTAAAGTGCCAAGAGCTCGACTCACAATGGCTTTAGTGTCGGACACCATAAGAACAGTCCCGTACCCCTCTGGGCACACGCGCTCATAAATAGAAGCCAAGAGTTCTTGTGATAGAAATTTATTCACTGGCGAAAGGTATTCATCATTCTCTTTCTTGATCCAAACAATTCCACCCGCGCCATCAGATTTGATCACCTTCATCCATTTATCGATCTGTGAGCGAGAAACCGTTTCTTTGACCGGAAGACCCAAAGCTCGCACCACTCCACCATTATCAATAGTGGAATCAAAAACTTTAAAGCCGCAGCCCTTAACCAAGTCCGAACACTCCACAATTTTCATCGGGTTCCGTAAATCTGGCTTATCAGATCCATAGACATCCATGGCTTCGTTGTAATCCAAGCTGGAGATCTCACCCACTTCAACACCTTTGATTTTTTTCCAAATAATTCGCAGCAGTTTTTCGTTAACGGCTCGCACGTCTTCTTCATCAACAAATGTCATCTCAAGGTCGATTTGCGAAAACTCCGGCTGACGGTCGGCTCGCAAATCTTCATCACGAAAACATCGTGCGATTTGAAAGTAACGATCCATTCCGCCCACCATCAAAAGCTGCTTCAGTGTCTGAGGACTCTGTGGAAGCGCATAGAACTCTCCCTGATTGACTCGTGAGGGCACCAAATAATCGCGAGCCCCCTCGGGAGTGCTTTTATATAGAATGGGAGTTTCCACCTCCCAAAAGCCCTCATCGATCAAAGCATCGCGAACCACCTTGGTGACCTCGTGGCGCAGTTTCAAACAGCGTTGAAGCTCTGGGTGTCGCAAAGAAAGGTAGCGGTATTTCTGGCGAACGGCCTCTGAGACATTCGGGTCTCCCACAACAAAAGGAGGAGTTTCTGCTTCTGCCAAGATTTCGCACTCGTCCACTTCAACTTCGATGGTTCCGGTGGGCATTTTGTCGTTGATCATACCTTCTGGACGGGGGATCACCTTGCCCCGAACACCCACTACAAATTCATTGCGTAGCTTTTTGGCGACTGCGGTTTTATCTTTCCCTGGGTCGAGAACGATCTGCACAAGACCTTCGCGATCTCGCAAGTCGACGAAGACCAAACCACCGTGATCACGGCGATTATTCACCCAGCCCATCAAGACGACGGTCTCGTCCTTCTGGTCCAGTCCTAATTCTCCACAATAATGAGTTCTCTTAATTTCGCTGACAAAGGCCATATCCGACTCCTGGGCTGTCCTTATAAATACCTGTTTTGGGTGGACAAAACAACAGTTTCATTCTATTCTCCTGAGCTATGCCTAAAGTAAATATTGATTATAAATCGCCAATGAAAGCCCCTGAGACTTTTCAAAAAGTGAAAGAATTTCTCGCCACTGATGAAAGTATTCGGCAAATCGACAACAAAATTGAAGCTGACTTTGATGAATCGGCCATGACCGGTGACTTGAAAGGGAGCAAATTCAAAGCCAAATTGAATGTCAAAGAGGATGGAGACAAATCCGATGTCTCGATTGTTGTGGACCTTCCCATGTTGCTTGGAGCCTTCAAAGGCCAAGTGAAAAACACCATTGAGAAGAAACTGAACAAAATCCTCGGTTAGAGACCCCATGGCTCGTACCAAAAAAAAGAAAGCCAAATCGAAAAAAGTGAAGGCTGACCTCATTGAGAAGGCTCCTGAAACTGGCAAAAAGTATCAGGCCGAAGTCGTCGAAGATACTCCCAAGTCGACTGTTCCCACTAAATTGCCGGCCCTCACCGATGGCCTCACCCACTATTTGGAAGCGATCCAGAAATATCCTCTTTTGAGTAAAGAGGAAGAGCTAAAAATTGCCAAACGCTATTACGAAAGCAATGACCCACAAGATGCGGAAATTCTTGTGACCTCAAACCTTCGTTTTGTGGTCAAGGTGGCCGCAGAGTACTCTCAGTTTGGATCAAAATTGATCGAACTGGTGCAAGAAGGGAATGTGGGCCTGATGCACGCAGTGAAAGAGTTCAACCCCTACAAGGGCGCACGTTTGATCACCTACGCGGTTTGGTGGATTCGTGGATACATCCAAGACTTTTTAATGAAACAACACTCTATGGTCAAAATCGGAACCACTCACAATCAGAGAAAACTTTTTTACAATTTAGAGAAAGAAAAATCGAAATTGGATCAGATGGGCATGGAACCGACAGTAAAACTTTTAAGTGATCGCTTGGGTGTTCCCGAAAAAGACGTGCGCATGATGGAAAAGCGAATGAGTGGACGCGATCTCAGTCTTGATAAGCCAATTGGTACGGAAGGTTCGAGCAGTCTTTTAGATTTTGAATCCACAGATGATGTCGACATCGCCGATCAAATGATTGAGCAAGAAACCATCGCCCAATTGAATCAGGTTTTAGAAGGTTTAAAAGAAAATTTTTCGGAAAAAGAATTGTACATTTTAGAAAATCGCCTTCTCAATGACGAGCCCATGAAGTTGCAAGAAATTGGCGACGAATGGGGTGTGACTCGCGAAGCCGTTCGCCAAATGGACGCGCGCCTTCTGAAAAAAATCAAAAAAGAAATGATTCCGAGCACCCAATAGCAATTCCATGACTTCCGCCAGAGGAAGCCAATCGACTGTGTCTCATATCGAAACGTGATTTCGACCATTTGTATTTTTGCTCAGCTCTGATTGGTTTAGCTCTGAGAGACTCAAACCGAAACAACTCTCACCAGAGGGCTCTGGTGAGAGATCATCTCTAAATTTTTTACTTTCAATTTTTTAGATTTTTCTCATAATGGAGTCTGTATCGAAAACCAATTTTCAGCATTGGTTTCTCTTAATCGAGCTGTGTAGGGTCGGATTGATTAAGTGCTTCACTCGATAGGGTAAAACAAACTTTTTATAAATTTAATTGTTCCGAAGGCTTGTACGTCTTTCTTTTCTATACAATTCGGAACCATAGGTTCATTTTGGGGGATACCTAATGGTCGTAAAGATGCAATTTTTTGCAGGTCTTTTTTATATTCTATTTGTAGCCACATCGGCTCAAGCTCAGGTCATCGATACCTTGGTTTTGTCACAGAACAATCCCGTTGAAGAAGTTACAGTCAATGTGCAGAACGCGAATGAGGTCAACTTTATTCGCTTGCAGGCCTATGACCCTGACTACAATGATGAAGGGCAGCTCTTTATCAACGGTCAGGGACCGATCCTGCTGTTCCCAGGAGCTGATGACGTCTTCGATGGTCAAGATCGCTTGATGGACATCCCGCTAAACAATACCCAAAAGAGGTTTTTACAAAATGGAGCCAACACATTTCGTTTTGAATGGCTGGTCACTGATGGTTACGAAATAGACGCCATTTTTATCATTGGTGATATCGATATGAAAGAGTACGACGCGGCTCCAGTGGATGTAAACGGAGCCAGTGATGATTCACGATTTAAAGCTCTTCAACTTTATCAACGATTGGTCGGTGTTAAGACCAGTATTGATAATCCAAAACTAATTGAAATGGCTAACAATCTAGCCAGTGGAAACGATATCGCCGCGGCCCGAGTCGCAACCAGCGAACCTGGTTTTTTCAACAATGTGGTTCGAGATTTTGGAGCTCGCATGTCTACTATTGATGAGGTCTCAACGGCACCAGTCAGTGACATGGTTGCCTCTGTCATTGGAGTCACTCGCGATGGTACCGATGCGAGAGAACTACTCACCGGTCGTTTTTTCTACATGGGTAACAGCGATGCTCCGGTTCCGAACAATATCTTAGAAGACGTCGTAAAATCCAACAATCACTACGCCGCACTGGAGGCCGATGGCTATGATTTGGCGGCCGCTCTCGCACGCGTTGACACACAATATTTACGCGGCCCCAATGACAGTATCAATGAAGCTATGGACCCCGCTGGAGTCATCACCTCTCGCGCTTTTATGATGGCCCATGGAACCGCC
>CBDUOS010000179.1:0-4969 GCA_965368905.1 uncultured Bdellovibrionales bacterium
GGTAGCCTGGTGGGCTCGATTTAATAGTTTGGATGGTGAAGTTTCCGATAAGGTTTCACATCAAGTGGCTCACTTGATTCAACAAGACAGTGAACAACGTGATCGCCTGACTGAAGGAATCTACATGTCTGATGATCCTGAAGATGCCCTCACACGATTAGACAACGCTTTCAAAATGGTTAAAAAGTCAGAAGTTATAGAAAAGAAGATTCGCAAAGCGGTGCGCGCCAAAACGCTACCGAAAAAACGAGCTTCACAATTGATCGATTTAGCTTTAGAGAAAAATGTGATCACGCAAGAAGAGTACGGAACCATTAAAAAAGCTGAAGAGATGCGTAACGATGCCATCCAAGTCGACTCGTTCACCCAGGAGGAATACATCAACCGAAAAGGCTAGGCCGTATTCGGTTGGAATTGTGTCGACTGCGAATCTTACCAAGATTGATTGTTTCAAGACAATTTAAACAAGGCCCTGTTTTATATCACAGGGCCTCTTTTTTTTATTTATGCAGTTCGAGTGCAACTGATCCGGGGAGATAGAAAAAGTTGGAGGACAGAGAGGTGAATTCGATATTGGAGCCGCCCCAAGTGATCACGACGCCACCGCCGGCACTATATTGTAACTCACCATCAACTGGGTACATTGCGGTATAGTTATTGGGGTAAGTGGAAAACACATTGCTAAAGAAGCGAACCCATTGACCATTGGCCTTCCAAATGTAGTGTCCATGATACATGCCTTCTGAGTCTTTTTCATAAATGGAGAACCAGTCCTGACCCAATCTATCTTCCACATTCAACCAACTGGCCTTAATTTGCAGAGTGTCAGTAGTGATATCATAAAGCTCATAGTCTCCAGAGAGTGGACCCTCGTTTCCGCGGTAGAGCGCGTAGTATCTGTCGGTCACATAGGTAATTCCCGTATTGGGGCGATTTAGATTTTTTTTAACATCAAACTGGAGGCCCTGTAGATGTTGGTATATGTGGGCTGTTTTTTCATTAGAAACCAAAAAGTTTTTTGTACTCAATCGGTTGCTGGACGCGTACCCCGGCAGGTTCAATCGATCTAATTCTTGGAAAGAATCATCAAACTGAATCAGCTGATACAAAGCTTTCGCCGGAGTGAAGGTCATCAATATGGAGTTATTGAAAGCGCCGGTGACTTCAAAGCTCCAGGACATTTTAGTGAAGGTTTTCTGGGTTGTATTGAATCGAAAGTGCTCTTGCCGAGCATTATGATGTGCAACGACTCGGAACAGGGTGTATCGAGCATTGGTGGCGATTCCTTCGATAGAAAATGAGGCTTCTGGCGAGGAATCTTGCAAAAGGTCTACTGTCGTAATCTGTCCGTTTGAAAAATGGCGAGCTTGCAGAGTTCCATTTTTAAAAAACCAAAAAGTATCAGTGGCGACTTCGTCGTTTGTATTGACTAAGCCTTCAAAATTAATATTCTCATAAACCTGGACACCGGATTCTTCGTCGCGAATCATAGTCTGTCCAAGTATGGCTGTCTGCGAGTTAAAAAGATGGAACCCCTTGTCGGTTGGGATCTGCAAATCTTTAGGAGTGGAACCATCGTGCAGCCAATAGGTTTGACTGTTTTCATCCGCTAACAGGACCTCGCCGTGGCTAAATAAATGCACTAGGTGTCGTTGCTTGGCAAAGGTTTGTAAGGCCTGACCATCTTTGAAGAGAGTGGCCCCGTGGGAATCCTCTTTAGCCAGGTAGCCTTTTTTGTTTTCCTGATGAAAAATCAAATCCAAGTGCAGTTCAAAAGAACTATTGGACCAGTTTAGTCCCCATCGTTCTTTCAGGGGTGCATTGGGGTTGGAAGAGTAGAAATGAGTGCGGAACAAAGCTTTCAAGAAAGATTCGTTATTGAAGGTTTCAGTTTCCAGCAACTGAAGAAATTCTTGGCTGTTCTGTGGAGAAGATGTTTTGCGAAAGTAAGTGGCATTTAGGAACAGTTGGCGCAATTGGCGGTCCAAATCGATGGTGTTCCAGGTTTTGAAGTTTTCACTCTCTGCGGCACACTGGCTTTGTAGGCAGGGGTTGTTGTTGATTTGAGTCTCTCTTTGCGCCAGCCGTTCTGTCAGTTTCTTTTTGAGCTGTGAAAAGAATGGAGTGGGTTCGAATGGCCATCGTTCTTCAATGGGGTCCCAAGGTTGAAACGAAAATGCTTTGGCCAACCAAATGGTGCGAAACAATCCCAATGAGTAATTTTGACCAAGCAGCGAGATGGTTTCGGATTGCAGAGCTTCTTGATAAAGTTTCATGGGCTCAGTGGTTAATTGACTGATGCTGGATAAATAAGTTTCCAATTCTTTCAGATTGTTTAGTAAGCGTTTGTCGCGAGACGGCGTCGACCAATTCTCATAGTTCTCGGTTCCCTCTGAGCAGTCCTGTTGCGAGCAGATGGCGTAGCCGTCTTCTACAATTTTTATTCTTTGGTCGATGCTGTCGAGAATCAGCTTCTTACCATTCTCATATATTAAGATGGGGTCAAAATTGGGGGCGATTTTTTTGATAAGAGCTAATGCGAAGCTGGGTTCCTCTCCTTTAAAATTTTCGTCATACTGCTCTTCTGAATAGTGGGGGATATTCTCTTTCTTTTCAAAAACCCAGCGCGAGCCCGATCGAATGGGCCAGAGGATGCGCAAGAAACCACTGACGTTTTTTTCGGGAGAGTGACTGTCCCAAAAGCCACCTTCGGTGAGATTGGCCAGATCTCGTGGAACTGTCGCCCAAATCAGTTTCAATGGAATTTTTGTAGAAGAATTGGCATTGACTTCATTGACGATGCGGGTGTGACCGGAAGAGTAGCTGAGGTGGAGATGGTGGATGCCTTCGCGAAAACTTTCAGGATTGATGGCAACAGGGTAGCTGTCGCGCATTAGGGAGTGGGTGTAAGTGGTGTCGAGAATATCGTTCAAGGCCCGTAAAAAGCGTTGATCTTGTTGCCAGTCCTCATGCTTCGGGTATCGACTCCAGGACTTGCGATAGGTTTCGTGGGTGATCCACTGACCATTCGCCAAATGATTGGCCGCAGGTAACTTGTTGATGCGCGAGAATATCCATCGGAAGGCGTAGGCCGCGTCAGCGCAGTCGGCGGGGAGGTTGTGGTCGGCAAAGAATTTCTTGTTCACATTGGCTCGAACCCATTCTGAGTATTTTTTCTCCCACTCCCAATTCCATTTTTCGGTGGCCTCCCACAAAAAGCCTTTCACTAGACGAGGACGGTTGGGGGTGTAAGCCAGGCGAAGCGCCTGTTTTGGAATCGCATTTTTCAGTTTTAGAAAACTTTGGTTGGCTGATTCTTGTTTCGCGAAGCTTTGTCTTTCGAGTAGTTCTAAAAACCCGTTGTCGTCTTGTGCAAAGTGATCAATGCGCCAAAGTCCATCTTGGAAGTAAAGACTGTGAAACTGGGTTGTGTCACTGGATATGTCCCAAAATTTTTCTTCTGCATTTGCCGAATGAATTAGGAATAGAGCAAGAATAAAAGCTGATAGCTGTTTTGCCATGCGAACCCTCCGTGGTTGTCTGACCATTCTAACGACAACAGAGAAGGCTTGCCTCTATCCAATGCGACGCTTCCCAAACGAATGAGTGAAAAGATTTTACCGGTGGGAAATCTGTGAAACATAAAATTTCTTTTGCATAAAAGGTGCACAGAAACAGATCGTATTGGTGTTACATCTACCTAAATATTAAACCAGTTAAACCCTAGACTATCGTCGACGTGACGAGGGCCTTTTAGCAGTGGCAATGAATAAGACTGAGGGATATGGTAAAATTTTATTATGAAGAAACAGTTTTGGGTTCTAGGTATCCTCGCATTGTTCGCACTCTCTATGATCGTATTGAATCAGAATCCTCATAAAAAATACTCGCCCGAATTCACCGGAGAGAATAAAGTTCTTCCACTTTTTTCAAAACCTAAAGTGGGGCGACAACCGACCCAGTCTACTGAGAAACCCGCGTCAGACTTTATGGAATCGTTTCAAGCCAAATACCCTGGAAATTGGCGAGCCAGCTCGCCAAACGGGAATCAACGTCGACCGTCTTCTCTTAGCGGTGGTAAAATTAAATTGCCAGATCTCAGTGAAAAAAGTTTTCTCAATGTCGCCAAAGATATGGCTCAGCTTTTAGAGCTTCCAGCGGGTGCCATCCCGAAATCAGCCCATTTCTCCAATGAGTCGAAGTTTGGTAAGACAGTGAAGGTTCAACAGTATCATGAGGGTTATCCGGTCTATGGTGCTGAGATGAGGTTTTACGCCACCAAGAACGGTCCAGAGATTGTTTCTATCGATCAGACAATGGTGAGTTTAGCAGACGCCAATTTGCAGCGTCGACTCTCTATGGAAGAGGCTGAAGCGCAAGCTTTGGCGTTGTATCCTGAGGCGCGGTTAGCGATGCCGACGGGATTGACGTTGTATCCACAGCAAGGCTCAGGCCAACTGGCTTATCAGATCACTATTGAAAGTCAGAACGATGACCGCGAGCTTCTGCTTAGTGCACAAGATGGAAAAGTACTGTTAGAGAGATCTCTAAGAATTCACTGAGGTGCGTTGATTGCAATGGCGTGCCGTTGGTATTCGGCAACGAAAAGGTCGGTGTATTTTCCTTGAAACATGGCCTCATCCAAAGTTGCAATTTTATTTAAAGTGGATTGCCATGTGTCATTACCGAGCATCATTAAATGTTCTGCAAACAATGTGTTCACTTCGTTATAACCAACGCCGGGATCAGCGACCTCTGCTTTTCGACTCACTTCGTGCCAAATACTGGCATAGACCATTCCGAGAGCGTATATGTTGGCACAACTTTGAGCAATGGTGAGGTCCACATGAGCGGTGAAGTCTCGAGTGAGACCACAGCGACTGGGCGCAGTTAGGTCATTGAGTAAGGCCTCTCCTCCAGTCGTATTACCGGGAAAAACCAAACCGTAGGCGTAGTCCGCAGTTCCTTC
>CBDUOS010000180.1:0-4958 GCA_965368905.1 uncultured Bdellovibrionales bacterium
CGTGGACTTGGCCAACCTTTGCTGGCGCTGTGGCCTACCCGACCTCGGACTAAAGTTTCTTGCCCCAGTTATTTTAAGTGAGCAGGCACAAACTCGAAAAGATGCAAGCGATCAAGAAAACCTTGAGTATTCGGTCCTGTTACAGAAAGTAGGTTCAGTTTCTGAAGCTCTGAAAAGGCTGCAATCGATTGACAGTCAACGTTACCCCAAAGTGAATTTGTACCGTGCTTTTTGTCATTTCTCACAGTGGAGGTACTCTGACTCGGTGACACCTCTTGAAACCTATCTTGGAAGTTCACAGATTACCCAACGTGAAGCCTTGATTGGCAAAGTCAATTTGCTTTCTGCTCTCATTGGTGCCGACCGTTTGGACGACGCGAGAAAGTTTCTTATGTCAGTACAAGCAGATTTTGATCCAGAAGCAGACCCACAGCTTACAGGAAATCTTTATGAGTTGACAGGGCAGCTTGAAATTTTCACCCAAAATTATGAGCTGGCGCGAAAGGCCCTGGATCAGGCAAAAACTTACCTTTCTAACGACACCAGTTTTGGTTCTTTGTTTGTCGACAAATGGTTAAGTTTTCTCGACGCCCATAAGAACAAATCTGTCGAGCCCTTACTTCGATTCAAAGAAATCGCTGCGGCATCGGGGCACAGCGAACTCATGCGTGACCTGGATATGCTACAACTCAAAATTCAATTCGCCCCTTCTCTGTTTAACCGACTGATATACGGAAGTCCCCACATAGGGTATCGTAAACGGGCGCTACGCTTTCTTAATCGAGTCGAACCACTGGACGACAGCTGCATTCTGTCTGGGAATTCTTCCTCTATTCTTGATTTATACTTTGGATGTCGCGATCAAGAGATTCTTTTTAAGCAGGGCAAGGACATTCATCGTGTCCTCTATGCACTATCCTGTGACATGTATCGACCTATTTCTTTAGCAGGCCTCCATGAAAAGATGGAGCCTGGCGAGTTTTTTAACATCTTCTCGACCCCAAATAAAATTCATCAACTGATTCATAGAGCCAGAAAAGAAGTCACCAAGAAAAACCTTGGCTTAAAAATCAAGGAAACCCTGCACTCTTACAGTATGGATACAACGCAAGAGAGTCTTCGGTACCATATAAAAAAACAAATGCCTGTGGATTTACAGATTCAACTTGAGTTCGCAAAGGTTTATTTCGAATCAAGGGGATTTAAATCCCAGGAACTCTGTCAGCTTTTGAAGATTTCAAAAAGCACAGGACAAAGAATATTATCTTATGGATCAGACAAAAAACTCATACAATCCAATCGAATAGGAAAAATGATCGTCTATCGTTTTGAGAAAAATACCTCGAAAAATCAAACACTTGCTGCTTAAAATATAAAAACCCAAAATTATAAGTCAATTATCTTCACCCCCCACGTAACCTGTGGTTGTTGACCAATCTCAAAGGGAGGGGAAAATGACCCAAGTAATAAAAATGATTCTTGCTTTAGCAATCCTTGCAACGGCTTCAATGGCATCGGCTCGATGCCTTGTCTACCAGGGCGATGGCACCAGCTGTAAAAACTTACCAAAGTGGTTTGATGACAGCGACGGTGTTGCCAAAATTAGTGCCACTCGTTGTTTGGAACGAGCTTATGAGTATCACGCTTACTGTGGTTTTGCACCTCAGCGTGTTGTTTCAACTTACTTTTATAACTCTGATGGCAAAATGACTACAGCTGCATCGAATTATGGAAACCCGGATTCGTCCTATATCTTTCTTACAAATTTGAAAGGAAATGAACTCGTCCTTTCGGGAATACTTCAACACCGATAAAATGCTACCCAGCAATGCACCTGTTGTTTTACGGCGATCCATCCTTAGGATCGCCGTTTTTAATTTAATTTCAATAAAAAAGGAGCCCTAAAGCTCCTTCGTTCATTCAAATCTTTGGTTGCTGCCACTTATTTTGAGAGGTACTCACCCAAAGCATCTTTGGTTTTAGCCATTCCACTTTCACCTTTTTGCCAGTTGGCTGGACAAACAGTTCCATTTTCTTCAAAAGACTGAAGTGCATCCACCAAACGAATCGCTTCATCAACACTGCGACCAATGGGTTCATCAGTTACAACTTGTGCTCGTACGATTCCCTTTTTATCAATCACAAAAGTTCCGCGGTAAGACACATTGGGTGGCGTGTAAGAGTCGCCTTCTTCTTCAAAAGTTCCAGCCAAAACTCCGTATTGGTTCGCAATTTTCCCACCCACATCAGCCAATAGCGGATACTGAACACCTTCGATTCCACCTTGGTTATTCGGTGTGTTGGTCCAAGCGGCATGGGTGAATTGAGAATCCACACTGCAACCCAAGACTGCTGTGTTGCGATCCGCAAAGTCTTTCAATCGTGATTGGAACGCCATCAATTCTGTTGGACATACGAATGTGAAATCAAGAGGGTAAAAGAACAAGACAACGTACTGGCCTTGCATGTCTTTAAGTGACATTTCTTTGAATTCACCATTGATTGAGGCCGTGGTCGTAAAATTAGGGGCTTTTTGTCCTACTAACATAGAGTTTCTCCTTAACCGTTTAGATTTTCTAAAGGACAAACCCTAGCACAGGGGCAAAATACCTGTAAATACGTATTAGGAAGCGGATTATTATGCGTGCGGCCATCCACTCACTCTGTCGGCGACCCCTCAAAAACCATAAGAATTTCAGCATTCAGACGCTCTTCCAAATTTTTCAGACCCTTTTTTTCTAAATCCAGGGCCTCAGCCCCCACCACAAAAAAGATAGAGGTAATGGCCTCAGCAGTCAGGCGCGGATTCTTAAGCGGTGGTCCGTATTGTTTTTGTAACTCCACCAAATCGGCGGCCAATTCATCTTTGAATAACTCCAATTCTTTGTGCAAAGCCTTTCGAAAATTGGGGCTACCACCCATCCTTTCTCCCAACAATAGCTGAAATAGACTACGGTTCTCTCGGATGTAGGTCAGGTAAGCTTGCACCGACAGCGCAATCGCTTTCGGACGAGGCATGGGTACGCGTTCTCTTCGCGTCTGTCTAAGCAGCTGACGTAGACTGACTCCAACTTCGTCCATTAAGACCAACCCCAGCTCCTCTAGGTTTTGAAAATGGCGATAAAACCCGGCCGGGGTGATACCAGCCCCAGTCGCAACCTCTCTTAAGGACAATGCAGAGAAACTCTTCTTGGCACTCAATGCTAAAGCAGAATCAATCAGTTTGCGGCGAGTCTTCTCTTTTTGGGCCATACGGGATGTCGTCATAGGAACAGAATACCAAAAGCCCATAGAAATGACAAAAAGTTTGCGTTTTTTAGTATACACTTGTATACTGATTTAACTCGTATTCTTATTTTTGCGAGGAAGAGAGCGTTAACATGTGTATTCTAAATAAAATCAAGACGTTATACAAAGAGGCACGAGCCGAAGTCAGGGATATTTTTTATATTATCCGACTGGAAATGGATTTTGACTTTGACCTGGTTCCCGATGATTTAAGGGAACTCGAAAAACGAGCAGAGACTTCTCAGGAAAATTGATTTATTCCGCTGGCTCTTGACTCAATTTTTCCACAAGAGAGTCGAGTGCTCGTCGACTGGGACCTCGCCGAAACCAGGCCGTTAGAAGCAAAGTTAATACATGCCCAGACTGGATACGGGTATTGGAAGGTGAACCAAATTTTCGCCAAAGTTGATATTGAGACTGGGTTGGCACCGACCTATCATTTTTAGCTATGATCATGTGCAGTCGAGGTGCATCCGAAGCTTTTGCATAGTTGATAGGATCGCTCTCGATATAATTTGAGATAAAGTCTTCATAACCATCGATAGAATCAATCCCTAGTAGCTTCATTTGCTCACGTCGGGTTTTTCGGAACAAACCAACTTGCGAGCGAGAAACCACATACGGCAAGTCCCCTCCACCAACCGCCAATACGGCCGCTCGAATGGATGGGTCTTTGGCCACCACGAGAGACCCCACAATAGCACCAAAACTGGAACCCCAAAAACCCACACGTTTTGGATTGACCTCCATCACATTGAGACTTTGCAATTCACTACCACGATCGGTTTTGATGGAACCAATATTTTTCAATAGATCCACATTGATTTTTAAAAGGTTTTCGTACCGGCGAATACTCTCTTCATACAACGAGTACTCATCCACGGTTTTATAAGGAGGGGTTGGGTCAAAATGCAGCTTCTGCCACTCACCACCATTTTTTCGAAACAAAGACTCAGGCATCAAGGTCGCCAGACCTTTTCGACACGCTTTCAACCACAAACCCGATTCGACAAAAGGTGTGAATCCATCCAAACTGGGAGCTAGCACAACTCCCCCCATAACCGAATTGGAGTTTTTAGCTGGGATTGATAGAATCGAAGAGGCCCACTTCACCCCACCGATGCGACTGTCTTTGTATTTGTAAAACACCCGAAATTGGTAACAACGACCATAAACTCCGCCATATTCGGCAAAAGTATCTAGCTCTTCATTGAGACCCTTATGATGTTTATCAAAAAACTGAATATGATCAGGAAGAATGTAACCAATGAGTTCTTTAATCAATCGATGAGTGACAAAACCTTTTTGTTGAACATCGCCATCAAACTCAAGGGCTTCGACTATGTCACCCTTATGGATTTCACTTTGTAGTAAGGTTTCGAGCTCCGAGGCTTTCTCTACATCTTGCTTTGTGATTTCTGGTAATTCACCACTCCCTCCATCACAAGAGAGTAGAAAAAAACTGAATAGAAGTAGCCCTAGAAACTTGATATCCATACACAACATTTCGGAATTTTCGTCGAAATTTTTGATAGTAAAAGAAGATTACTGGATTTTGGTCGTGCCCAAATTCAAAAGTTTAAAGCCAAGGCTTCAAGCAGAAAGTTAACGGCTTCTTCAATTGACCTCATCTCCACAGTCTTTCCATGCAAGAAAGGCCAATATGATGT
>CBDUOS010000181.1:0-4956 GCA_965368905.1 uncultured Bdellovibrionales bacterium
ATACGGTTTATTGATGCAAGAGCTGGAGCGCGCCGACTCTGGAATCCGCTCGTTCTGTTCCGTGCAAGGGGCTTTGGTGATGTATCCGATCTACGCTTACGGTTCTGAGGAGCAAAAGCAAAAGTATCTTCCAAAGTTGGCCAAGGCCGAGATGATTGGCTGTTTCGGTTTGACCGAACCCGACGCCGGCTCGAATCCGGGAGGCATGCTCACCACTGCTGAAAAAGTCGATGGCGGTTACAAACTGAACGGAAACAAAATGTGGATCACCAATGGCTGCGTTAGCGATGTAGCCGTGGTCTGGGCCAAACTCGACGGAACAGTTCGAGGGTTTATTGTCGAGAAAGGCACTCCGGGTTTTAGCACCTCTTTGATGAAAGGTAAGTTTTCGCTACGTGTAAGCACCACCAGTGAGTTGCACATGGAGGATTGTGTGGTTCCAGAAGACGCCATACTTCCCGGCGTAGAAGGTTTGCGTGGCCCATTGAGCTGTCTAACCCAAGCCCGTTACGGTATTGCTTGGGGCGTCTTAGGCGCAGCCAACACTTGCTATCACGAAGCTCTTAACTATTCGAAAGAACGAATCCTCTTTAAAGGAAAACCGTTGGCCGGTTACCAATTGGCGCAAGCCAAATTGGTAAAAATGGTCCAAGAGATCACTAAGGGGCAACTTTTGGTTCTGCAATTGGGCCGTTTAAAAGAGGCCGGCAAGATGGAACCCCATCACGTGTCGTTGGCGAAAATGAACAACTGCCGCATGGCTTTGGACGTGGCTCGTGACGCCCGTGACATGCTGGGAGGCAATGGCATCATCGACGAATACCCGGTGATCCGCCACATGCTCAACTTAGAAACGGTGAACACCTACGAAGGAACCGAGGACATTCACCGTTTGGTCGTGGGCTTAGCTGCAACCGGTATCGAAGCCATTCGTTAATTAAAGTCTTAACGAAGAGGCACTCTCGGGTGTGCAATAGTAGTTCGATGGAAGTGTCGCTTCGGTGGTGCCGAATGTGAAAAATAGGAGACCACCAAGTCGGTCTTCATTTGGAAAATGAGATCCTCCACCGCCGCGAATTTTATCGAGAACTTGATTCACCCACGCATAGTCGAGCATAAAACAGCCACTGCTCATCCGAGAAACCCCTTCGTTGGGTCCAGACTCTTTGATGTACGAGTTGCCGTGGACGACAACGGCGCGATCGCAGGCATTGTCGTTCAAATCTTTGTTTACTCCGTGAATGATCAATGAAAACTTATCTCTTTGAGGGCCAACCCATCTACCTTGGTAAACATGGCCGGTGATATAAAAACCAGAGGACGAGGCATTGGAACCGTAGACATTACTATAGTAATCGATCTCTTCGACGGTGTTTTGGTTGATCGCTTTATTGGTGTTGCTTGAGCTGGCATGGTAGCGTCCGTGACTGACATAAAAAGTCTCCACATAAGGGGGCTTTGGATTGTCTACGTCGACAATGAAGAGGCGTCGTTGCGAAGATTTTTTAGTGTAATCGACGATGACCACGTGATCGTGACTGTTAATATTCACTCGCCGAGGTTGATCGGCCATGTTGTTACAGCGTTCAGAGAGATTGGCCGTTTTGACTTCAAAGTCTTGGTTTCCGTAATTGTGCAGAAAGCATTTTGTATGAGACAACGCGAGTTGGGAGCCACCGGCCTGCAAGAAAGCCTGCTCCACTTCGGGTTGAAACGTCAGTGCATGCGCTTGTATGGAAAAAAAGATCAAAACTAAAGAAGAAATCAAAACCTTCATAGAACACCCCCCGCATCTTTATTGTCTACGAAGCTGTGCCTAATGAGTAGGCTTGTTCTGAGTTCAGGTTATAAGCCGCAAGACCATAGTCTATTGCAAATGTTTGTCGAAATAGCGTTGAACCCAGGGGCGGGCCTCGCGGTTGACGATCTCTATGGAGAGCCTGTGCTGTCCATCCATAGTTGAGATACGAATATCTGAACCTTTCCTCTTAAAGGCACAGAGGTGCGCCAGGCGCTCCAGGTTTCGCTTGGTAATTTTCTCGGAAGGAAGGTTAATCATGATCGATGGACCACCTTTTTTGGCGTGAATTTCGAAAGGCTGATTCAACACACGATGGGTGGGCAGAAAAGTGCGTGATCCATTTTTAGTCAGGACCAAAATATTGAAGGCACCGATCGCAGAGATCTCCCCTTCCAATTTATCGATGGTGATATAATCCCCAACTCGCAAATCGCCTCGAATGGTGATCAACATTGCTGCCAAAATGGATTTCGCGGGCTCCACCAGTGAAAAACCAATAACGATACTAAAAATAACAAAAAATAAAAGTGAGACAAACAAAGAGTCTTGCGACACGCTGGTGAGTCCGTATAGAAAAATCAACCCCGGCAAGAAGAAGGTTGCGATGTTCAATGTTTGGTAAACCAGAGCTCGTTTTTCGAGGGCCCCTGTGTTGCCCATGGTTTGTAAGACCCGACGGGTGACATAGTAGGTCAGTACCGCCATCGCGATAAAGAAACCGATTTGGATGAACGACACCACCTGCAGCGATAGTTCTGGCAAATCAATAGGAAGAGGGCTAGAGGCGTAGGTTGTTGTATCCTTCATTCAGGATGCCCTCCTTTTTCAGTTCTGCTCCGACCGGCATAACCAGGGAGTTCTCTATTTCAAAAACACTACGATCAATTCCTTTAGTTGTAATCAGTCCGCAGTGTTCTAGATATTGGGTTTCATTGTCGATGATGGAATAAGAAACCCCAAGGTTCTCAGCCATTTGCTGAACACTCATCACGTGCATGCTATAAAGTTCATGCAAGACATACTTCTGCAAAACAGAGAACTCATGAATCATAGGCAGCCCTCGTTCCACCGATCGACTCAAGGAGAGGCTGATACTTTTGCCATCTGAATCATCCAAGCTGAGAATCCAAAGGTAAATCAAGTGTCGTAAATGACCATGAGATCTTTCAAAAAGAACGCGAAAGAACATTTCGTCCTCTGAGGAGAATCCAATTTTCATTGCGAAGTCACTGACCAGAGTTTTGGGATAGTGAATATCAAGTCCACTCAATCGGTGTCGACCTAGGATAATCTCTTTGGCTGTTTCTAAATTGATCTCATTCAAGTCAATCAATTTATTAAAGAGACTTCGGATTTTGAATGCACGGTCTAAGGGATCCAAGTTAAAGCTGGTAATGGACAATATCCAGTGGGCCTTATGCGGCGATTGTTTAATGATCTCAAACAGTCGTTCAAACTGATCCAAGCGATGCTTGTTCAACATATGATCCACATTGTCCATGATAATGGTGGCACCATTCTTTCTCAGTGAAGACAGTATTGCGGCATTGTTATTTTTGGTCCCAAGGGCCCGTGCTAACTCGGCCAGAGGCCCTCCTTGCGACTCCCCTTCGATGCGGATCAGTCGAGCGTTTTGAATTTCCATTTGAGCCACATTGATCAACGACGACTTGCCAATTCCTCGATCTCCAATAATGAGCAATTTTTGACTTTCAGTGAACCCATCCTCACGAGAGAACGGTTCAAAATGGCGCCAGCGTTCTTTATGGGCGATGAAGAAACGACGATCCTGTATCGGGTCAAGGCTGAACAAGCGGAAGTACACTCGTGGCAATTTCTTCAGCTCTCGGTCAATAGCGTAGGTTTCTTTGATGAACTGGCGAATTGTTGTGGTATCCAATGTTTTCGACTGGATTTTTTTGTAGATCGCTTTATCAACGTCCCTTTCGGACTGTTGCAGACCCATTTTTTTAATCGTTTTGTAAAAAGATTCGACCCGTTCGTCTGCATCACTCTTAAACTCACGTCCCATTTGCACCAGACTCTGCAGTCGTTGGCGAAACTGGTTCTTAGCGGTATGAACCACAGAGAAACGCTCGATCCCAAGACGAACCTCGCCTTGGACCTCTTCAAGAAGTTTTTCCGTGGCTGAGCTTGAGGATTCGATATAGTCGACCAATCCTTGGTAGATCTCATTGATCTTTTCTCGTTCAGTATTAATCGAATTAAGCAAACTATCGGAAAGTTCTTTTGGATTGAGTTCTGATTCTCCAGCGATTTGTGATTCCAAACTGTAGTGGATGATTGAAAAAGCTTGTTCCATCTCTAAAAGCAGAGACTCAAGATAGTTTGAAACACCTTCGATTCGCTCTTCAATAACTGGCAGAAAGTTAATCAAAATACTTTGCTCGAAAAGTTCAGTCAGAACAATTTTCTTCACGATTATGTCGGCTGGATCGCTGACTTGGTCTGCGGGCGTTTGTTCGGAGGCAATCTGAAAAGACCCCTCTTCTTTTGGCAGGTTTTTCTTTAAGTTCAATGAGATGTCTCTATTGAGTAGACGAAAGCTTCCGCGCACGTATTTAGTTTTGATTTCGGCTTGCAAATGGTCTTCGCTAAATGCTTTGGTTTCTTGATGCAGCTTTTCATAGGCTGTTTTGTCAAAACTATCGGCTTCAATAAGATCTTTTTCAATTTTTTCGAAAAATGCAAAAACCTCTTTTACAATAACATCGGTGTTCACTTTTGCATTTAAAACCGGAACAAAGAACTTCTCTTCAATCAGAGTTTCCACAGCGTTGGAGAGTATCGCCGATTGGACAATCACTTTCAATCGGTTGCGACAATAGACAAACTTCTCTTCCCACGACACGGAAAACTTTTTGGCTTTTTCGAAGTTTTCCGTGATCTGCGGTTCCACCTGAGAATAGCGCAAACGATTGTCCGGCAAATAGGGGGTATTCACTTGAATCAGATGTTTGACCCAACGCTGAGAGATCTGGGAGAACTCACGATGAAAGTCTGATTGGATCGATCGGAACCAAATTTCGTTCTCTTTTGAAATCTGATCGACAATCTCTTTGGAGCTGAAAGTGTGGTCTTCTAAGGTCTTTTGAAAAATTGCGATATGTCGACCCAGTAAGCGGTACCAAGAG
>CBDUOS010000182.1:0-4926 GCA_965368905.1 uncultured Bdellovibrionales bacterium
GAACAACACCCCTCACTCCGGCGCAGATTGTACAGGGCCAAAGTTTCACTCCTGACCCCAACGCGGGATTGTTTGATCCACAGATAGAAGCTGGCGGTTGTGAAGATGCGTTGTCTTATTTTTGACAAGTGAGCTCGAACGACAGACAATCTTGATTAACAATTAAAACCTAACACCAAAAAATAACAACTGAGGAGCCTATCATTTCTGAGAAAATATCAGCTTTTGAACTCGTTAAAATATCTATGATCACCAGTGGGAAAATGGTCTCTGATGTGACACTTGAAGCGGAAAAATTAAAAGTTGCAGGAACAATTAATGGTCAACAAATCGAGGCCGAGACTGCGCCAGAAAAAGTTTACGGACTCTACTCTTTTATTGAAACTTTAGAGTTGGAAAAAAATGTTGTCCCTGCTGGGAAGCCCCCACGAGGTGCCACCCGCTTTCATTTGACCTACAAAGATGGGCACTCAATCACCTTGGCGCTAAATCCTAATGAAGAGGGGTTGGAGTACTACGAGCTGTCCATTGAGCAGTTTCAACAATTGCAAGACAAGTGGATGAATCTTTAGATTCTAAGCAAAAAGTTTTTCCAAGTTGGTTGCCACTTGGCTGGCCAACTCTTCGACTTCGATCTGACGAATTTTAGCAACTTCAGCATAGACTCGTTCTAAGTTGTCGACCGGATTGTCTTCATCCAAAGGGTGACTGGGGGTATCGCTTTCAATCAACAGAGCCTCGATCGGGAGCTGCTCGACGGCTTCACGGCCCTTTTTAAAGTTTTCATTTAGGATGCTGGTGCTGAATGATAGTAGAATACCCTCAGAGAAATACCGTTCGGCCACTTCGATTGATCCTGAGAAACTATGGACAAAACCCTTCACTGAGTAATTGTTTAAAATCTCCAAAGCTTTGCCGTGGGCTTGTACCACATGAAAGACAAAAGGTTGTCCTGATGAAAAGTCCAACTGCTGTTCAAAAACATTCATTTGTAAGTCTTTTTTGATCGATGGGTCGTCACCATGAAAATCTAACCCCACCTCGCCAATAAGATCAGCTTGGTCGGCCCATATTTTCAATGCCTCCATATCGCGGAACAAATTAAACTCATCACTTTTCACATACCAAGGGTGCAAACCGTAGCAGGTTTTTAACTGGGTGGGATGAGCTTTTTTCAGGCGAACCTGCTCTTCCCACTCAGAAGGTTGGTAACCTCCCATCAACCACTGGTGGTCGGGTTGAGCCACTATTATGTTTTGCGCTTCATCTCCATTTAAAAAAGAAAGATGACAGTGACAATCAACTCGATGTGCTCCCAATTCAACCCTCAAGATGCTAGATTTTTTTCTGCTACCAAACAATCATATCCCAAACTGCACGAAAGTTATAGCAACAAAATTAAAGCCTCTACACTTTAGCGCTCAAGACTATCGTCTAGCCAATCGTTTTGTAAATATCGTTGAGTGAAGGGCTTATTTTTTGCTAAAATAGCAAAGGTATTTAACAGAGGACTTCCTATGATTTTTTCTAAACGTTGCGCACTGATTTTGGTTGGACTAAGCATTGTGGCTTGCAACAAGCCTACCCCAGTAGAAAAATCCCAAGCCACAGAAAAAGTGGGAGCTTTTGAAGTTGTATTTAAAAAACCCACAGGCGATGGTTTGCTCGCCCAATTCGGTGATCAAAGTTTAGATCATGCCACTATAGTTCGTGGTGTATCAAACTACAAACGATTGACCGCACAAAAGAAAGCCTTCGAAGCCGCCGCGTCTTATAAGACAATCAAACAAGATTTTGCCAACCAATCGATCACTATCAATTTCTATACCGAAAAGCCTCAACGCCCATTCAATGATATATTGAACATGCTTGGCTCTGAAGCCGATGAGAACTTTAAAGTGCAGTTTCAGGGAGACAACGAAGACACTGGCCTGATTGCCCAAGTGCAAGACAAGAAATACTTTGTTAAAGATCTCAACCTCAATCACACCGCCTATTTGCAAATCCAAAAACAGATCCAAGATGCTGTCCTTCGAAAACTGTGGGAGTCGATCACCTATATGGCCTTGAAACAAGAGGCTGACCAACAGGGTATGAAGACTAAGGAGTACTTGGAAAAAAATCAATTGATGAAAGCCTCTGAAGCCTCCGACGAAGAGGTTCGAGATTTTTTGGCTGGAATCAATGCCAAGCTTTCTGAAATCAATGAAACCCAGTTCGAACGCTTTCGTGCGGTGGTGACACAGAAGAATCAAGATGGGAAAATTCGCGAGTTTATTGCCCAGAACATTATCAAAAAACCGATCACCGTTTATCTTGACCGGCCGTCTCAGGTGATTGCCGTAGAACCTCTCGACACCGCTTTTAAGGGCGCCAAAGATGCCCCGATCGAGATGCAACTTTTCACAGACTTGCTCTGTGACAACTGTAAAACCATGTGGAGCACCGTTCAGAGTTTGCAACAGAAGTTCGGCGATCAAATCCGCCTAAGCCTGTACCATCAGCACGAGAAAAGCGACCTTTTTGCTATCTTTGTTGCTGAAGCCAGTCAGTGCGTGAAAGACCAAGGTGAGAACTATTTTTGGAGTTTTGTCGATGCCGTGCAAACTGCCGACGAGAAAGTCTCGGAACCTTTGATGAACAGTTTAGTGGAGTCGATTGGTGCTGATGTAGAAAAGTTTAAGAAATGTGCGATCGCTCGGAATCACAAAAGCGTCGTCGCCAAGCAGAACGAATACGCTTTGTCTCTAGGATTTTATCGAGTACCGAACTTGGTGATCAATGGTAAAGTCTTTATGGGCGTGGCTCCAATGGAAGATGTTGAGCCTTTAATACTAAAAAACTATACTGAACGAAAAGAGCTGAGCCTTCTTGCCAAACTTTGGCATAAAATTTCTTCAATCTTTTAAACCGATCCAGTTTTTTATTTTCTGCCAGAAACTGGGTTTGGTCAGCGGTTGGATTCGATCCAATTCACTGAACAACTGGTCGCTGTCCATTATTCCAAAATATGTTTTTCCATTAACCAACAAAGCCGGTAGAGTCTGAAGCCCCATGTATTGCGAGTATTTTTGCTGATAGTCAATAATCTCATCATACTTGCGTTGAAAACGACATTGATTCCAAGATGGTAGTTCAATACCCGCCGCTTGCACGGCCTGCACCATTTCGTCCTCAACAAAAGGCCTCACTTGACCCGCATAGTTTTGGTAGAACTTAATAAAGACTTCTTCTCCTTGGTCGCGGGCACAAAAGTACGCGTTGGCCACCATTCTTTGGATGGGGTTCATGCTAGTACTGGTAAAATGCAGACGAAATTGGGCCTTGTTTTGGTATCTCTCATACAGTTTTAAAAACAATGAAGTACACTCAGGACAACGAAAACTATCGAAAAAATCCAACTGAATTTGTTTCTCGGCAGCCCCCAATCGGAGGGGATGTTCGGCCGTTTCTGCAAATTTCAGTTTGGGCTCTTCGAGAAAAATCACCAAGGGCGATATTTCTTTTTCTTGGCTCAATAAACGGTGCAAGGCCCTCTCTTGTTTTTCCATGCGCACCAAAGTTTTTGCATTTTTAATTTGCTGCGGACTTAATCCTTCTATATTGATTGAACGACGCGCCAGCTCTTGTGGCCATTGGTCCGCGGGCAAATCAAACTGACTGAGTGGCACAACCGATTCAATATAACCAGACAAACTCAAACCTTTCTGTTTCGCCAGCTGTAAGGTCATAAGATTGCGATAGGTCTGCGTCGATCCTTCCATGATTTTATCAAAGGCGCGTTTATGCAGACGAAACTCTTGCATCTTCGAATGGCTACTGCCCTCTTCGGATTGAAAAGATTGGATGTCTTTTGCAATGACCTGCAGCTCTTTGTCTTTCTTTTTTAGATCAAAAAGGGAGTATTGAGTTTCCCCAACTTGATAGACCCAACAGCTCTCTTGAGTGAAACAGTTTTTTACACTTTGTGGTCTGTCACCCACCTCGTACTCAAGACCCTTGTAAATCGGAGTTGAGGATTGGGGTTTTACCTGAGTCTTGGAACAAGAAACAGTGATTAGACCCAGACTGGCTGCGAGAAATAAAAAGTTACGACTGACTTTCAACACACACTCCATCGAAGTTGAAATCGAGAATTAAACTGTTGTTGAATGTATTTTATTCGGAAGGGGGCGAATTGTACAGTTGTTGCAGGGTGATTTTCTTACTATCCTCTGTGATGTCGCCATTTCCATCCTTAATATCCACTTCCACATCCATCTCGTTGCCGTCAGCAAAACTGACACGATAAGTGGTGATCTCGTCGGTGGTTGAAAACAGACCGGCCAGGTCGAAAGTTTCCATGGGACCAGAATATGACTCTGGATCTTGAATGGCTTTGTTGACATCAAAGTTTGCCCCGTCCTCAGAACGCTCCTCAACCAAAAGGTGATACACTCGGTGGGTGTCGGTTTCGTACAGCAAAATAGCACGGCACTTTTGATTGGTTGAAGATTCATAGCATTTGCTCTTGCGCTCTCCCTTTAAAACTAAAAGTTGAGTCTTTTGATCCAGTTCCTCGGGAGTGTAGGTCTTGGGTGTTTCCACCGCTCCACCGTGTACGAAAAATGAAAATATCAGACAATAAATCACAATTCTCTCCTACTGTGGCCTAAAGTTAACGGCGTTAGTGACCATACGTTGCGACCCCGTCGCATTGGTAATATAGTCAACGTTGTTAGCACCGGCGGTATTGGTGTAGTAACCCACACGTTGGGTCACCTGCACACCACCGAAGACATCACCCTGCTCACTTTCGGCACTACTCGTGAATACTCCACCCGGGGTGAAGGCCATGTTCTCAAAGTTACCATGGGCGGTTTGTAATATGGTAAACCCGCCTTCAATCTCATCCAAGTTATTCAAAGTGATTGCGGAAGTACTATT
>CBDUOS010000183.1:0-4844 GCA_965368905.1 uncultured Bdellovibrionales bacterium
GAATTAAATGTTTTCAAGCCAATGATGGTCTTCAATGTTCTCAACTCGATTCGCCTGCTGGCGGATGCCTCGGTGAGCTTCACAGACAATTGCGTCGTTGGAATTCAACCGAATAAAGAAAAAATTCAAGAGCATCTAACCAATTCACTGATGTTGGTGACGGCACTGAACCCTCATGTGGGTTACGACAATGCCGCCAAGATTGCCAAGAATGCCTTTGAGAAAAACATCACCCTGAAAAACTCCGCGGTTGAGTTAGGCTTTTTGACAGAAGAAAAGTTTGATGAAGTCGTCATTCCTGAAAACATGATTGGACCTCTGAAATAATGCGGGTTTGTGTCTTTTGCAGTTCAAAGTCTGAATTACCCATAACCACCTTCAACCAGGCGACCTTGCTTTGTCGAGCTCTGGTGGCAAAGAAAGTGGGGATGGTTTACGGCGGTGGACTTCTCGGTCTGATGGGACACTTTGCTGATCGAATGATGGAACTTGGTGGAGAAACTATCGGAGTGATGCCTGAGGGAGCCTTTGAAAATGAAGTGGCTCACAAGGGTTTGACCGAACTGATCTACACAAAAGATATGTTGGATCGAAAAAGAAAAATGATGGAGCTATCGGATGCCTTTGTGATTTTTCCTGGTGGAATAGGTACAATGGACGAGGCGATCGAAGTTATGACTTGGAAGACAATTTATAAATTCGACAAACCCATTGTATTTTTTAACTGGGAAGGGTTTTGGGACCCGTTCTTGAATATGTTGAAAGAGTACGAAAAAACAAAATTGTTTTACCCTGAAACCATGAAGTCATTTGTGGTGGTGGATCGCATAGAAGACCTTATGGAGGCACTCGATGCTTAAGGACAACCCTCGCCTAAGCTGGCTGCAAGACGAAAATATTCGCCCTTATGTCTTTGTTCGGAGTGAAAACCGAATCAAAAAACCTGGCAGTCTGCACAAGTTGGATTGGTTTGAGGGAAACCCTCCGGTTTACATTAACCCCTTAGAAATAGATGAAGTGAGTTTTGGAAACCAGATTTTACAATTGGAAGCCCAGGCTTTTGGCCCGAGCAATATGGCGATGCCACGTTGGGTGTTTTTCGATTGTGCCGTGACCCCTGGCTTTGTGGCGGGCTTTGCCATGCGAACCTCAGCGATGAAGCCCGAGACTCGCATTATGATGAATTTGAAAGATGAACATGAATGGACTCCGCTCAGTTTGTTCATCATCATTCCCACAATGTCAGAAGAGGGGGAGTGGGTCGCCCATAATCTTTGTTCAGCCAATGCTTTATTGCCTAAGGGGCAAGGGTTTTATGGATTAGGGTTTCTTTCTAAAGCCTTTGGCCTTTGGTATGCCAATGTGAATATTTGTTGCGGATTCACACAATGGGGGAACGCCGCGATTAAGTTGCACTCCTACTATGGCCCTTTTCAAATTTTAACAGCTTACACGCCTTTGCATTCTTATCCACGTACGTTGACTTACCGGGTGAAGGTGAATCCCGAAATGTGGCCTCATTTTTTCAGCAAAGAATCTTTGAAACAATTCGATAAGAACTTTAGCGATTCCGGGCGGACCATCGAGCCGAAAATGGACTCCAGCCTGATCCAGTTGCAAAAAGAGCTGGAGAGTGGGAAAGGACCGTATTTCTTGAATTCAGAGGAAATTCTGCAAAAAAAGGTGGGAGAACCCCTCAGTCTTTATCATCCTAATAATTAATGCGGCGCGATTAGGTGCCACCCCTACCAGAGTATTGTTACAATCCTGTGATGGAAACACTGCCCGCTGTAGCGAAAAATTTCTTCTACCCTTGTTCAAAATGTGACGCTGATCGATACCATCGGGTACTGGCTCATCTGTCTTCCACCGAAGCCAAACTGGAATGTGAAGTTTGTGGATCAAAAAAGAAATACAAGATAGGAAACAAAATGGCGAAGAAGAAAAAGAAAACAACTCGAAAAAAATCGGCCAAAACTCACGAAGATGAATGGACGGCATTGAAAGAAAAGTTTTCGGACCTGCCACCAGAAGTCTACTCGATCCGAGGCTCTTATCGTGCAGAAACTTTAATTGATCACCCCACTTTTGGAATAGGAGTGGTGACTGACTCACAATCGCGCAAAATTGAAGTTTGTTTTCAAGAGGGAGTTAAGACCCTCATGCACCGTCGCGACACATGATCTACCTAGCGATCCCTTTAATGGGATTGTGTGTATCACTGGTTTCAGTTTTTATAGGTTTGGGTGGTGGAATTCTAATGGTTCCACTTCTTCCCGAAATTTTTGATCTCACTGTTCATGAGGCTGTGGCGACCAGTTTACTTACAATCTTCTTTGTCGTGTCAGATAACACTTATAAGTTTAACAAAGCCGGCTTGGTGAAATGGCCCGTTGTTTTTTTGATGGGACCAATCTCTACAATCACGGCTTTTGCCGCGGCCCAACTCTCGAAAACAGTGGATTCCCGCTACATATTGATGGCCCTGATGGGACTATTGGTGTTGGTGGCTGTACGCACTTTGTTTTCTTCTTTCCTTAAAAAGTCCTATCAAGTTCGCGAGAAATTGGAAACTCCGCACAGAATTTTCTCTTTTTTTGGGGGAGCTATGGCGGGTCTAACATCGGGTTTTGCAGGCGTCGGATCGGGAGTGATTCTGTCACCGGTGATGATTGTGGTGCGGTCGGTGTCACCGGCGCAGCTGGCTCCGACGGCTAATGCGAATATGGCATTCACGACCTTTGCAGCTTCATTGGCCTTTGTTTTCGGTGGAGAACTTGTCAAGTGGAACCAGTGGGGATTGGTGCGTTGGGATATATCCCTTGGAGTCTTTGTATCTGCATCCTTTTTCAGCCATTTTCTACGATCTCATCAAAACAAATTGCCATTCAAAGCAAAGTCTTTAATACTTGCTCTCCTGTTGCTATTCCTCATTTTTAAGATTGGACGGCAACTCATTTAGATTAATTGTTGGGGTGGGATGTCTTTTGATGTTGAAAATCTAAATCCGGAACAAAAGCAAGCGGTGGCTCACAATCAGGGTCCCTTGCTTATTTTAGCTGGGGCAGGGTCTGGTAAAACACGGGTTTTGGTATCTCGAGTGGCTCGTTTGTTAGCTACTGGGGGAGACAAGCCACCCGGCATTTGTGTTCTAACATTTACCAATAAATCGGCGAAAGAATTAAAGCTGCGGGTGAAGAACCAGGTCGGTCGAAAAACCCAAACTTTATGGGCTGGAACTTTCCACTCCTTTGGATTGCAGCTTCTTAGAAAATACCATAAACGTTTAGAGTTGAACCCTAAATTTCACGTCGCTGACACATCCGATTGTCAGGGTATTGTGAAAGATTTGTTGATTAATATGACCAACACCGGAAAGAACCAGTTTCAGGTGGACCGTCTGCTGAATATTATGCAAGCCTATAAAACCGAACCCCATAAAACTCAAATTGATGATGAAGATTACCTGGCGGTGGCGAAAGTCCTTTTGCCAAAATATGAAAGTCGTAAGAAAGCTTTGGGAGTGGTGGACTTTGAAGACCTGCTGTATCTGCCCATTGAGCTTTTCGAGAGGCACCCGGATACTCTTCATAAAGTTCAGGACTTGTTTCCGTATTTCATGGTGGACGAGTTTCAAGACACCAACGAGACGCAAATGCGTTTATTAAAAATGATGGTGGAGCAGAGTCGGAATTTGGTTGTGGTGGGAGACGATGACCAGGCGATTTACGGTTGGCGAGGGGCTCAGGTTAAAAATATCTTGAACTTTCCCAAACTGTACCAAGATTGTCAGGTGATTCAACTGACTCGCAACTATCGTTCCAGTTCTCCAATCTTGGACTTAGCCAATGATGTGATCGCAAAGAACCAAGACCGACATGGCAAAGTGTTGCTTGCCGAAGCGCAAGCAGAGTTTAGTGATAAGCCCGAGGTGTTTGTCTTCGAAGATGACGAAGAAGAAGTGGAGCAGGTCGCGAAGCTGATCGATGACTTTCATCGAGAAGGCTACTCTTATAAAGACATGGCCGTTTTGTACCGCTCCAATGGGCAGGGCGGATTTTTAGAGACGGAACTGCGCCAAGCTCGGATACCCTATACAATCTCTGGGGGGACAGCCTTCTTTGATCGCAAAGAGGTTAAGGATATGTTGGCCTATTTGGTTTGCATGTTTATGCCTAAAGAGGTGAGTCTGCGCCGAATCGTCAATGTCCCCCAGCGAGGCGTTGGTGACGAGAGCCTCAATAAAGTAGAAAAATTCATGTATTCCAAAGCAGAGGAAATTAGCTTTATCAAAGCCTTGCGACTTTCTACACACTTTGAGTTTTTAAGCCAGGGAGCACGCCGGGGGATCAGTCAATTCTTGGATGACTTAGGCAAACTACGAGAGGACTTTAAATCGGAAGACTCCATCAATTGGGAGCAACGCTTAGTTAGCTTCTTTCAGCAAATCGGATATCGCAAATATTTAGGAAAATTTTGTAAAAACGATGAGGCTCTTAAGCGCCGTTGGATGAGTGTGGAGATTTTTGCTCGCGTTTTTAATAATTTTATGGCGAAAAAAGAGGGTAAAAGAAAAGGCTTACAAGAGTTCATCGATATGATGCTACTTCGTGATTACGAAGACAATTTGGCCGGTGGTGAAAAAGACGAAGTGCAGTTGATGACCATGCATGCGGCCAAGGGACTTGAGTTCCCGGTGGTTTTTATCATTGGAGTGGAAGAGGATCTGATTCCTCACCACAAGCTCGGTTCCGATACGGCGGAAGAGAGACGCCTGTTTTATGTTGGGGTGACAAGAGCTCAGCAAAAATTGATTATGTCCCATGCCCGACAGCGCAAGCGAT
>CBDUOS010000184.1:0-4757 GCA_965368905.1 uncultured Bdellovibrionales bacterium
CATGTTTACGAGTCCCCGAAAACAGAGTGATCTGGACCCCTCCCCCTTCGCCAAGGCTTGGAGTCAGCTCATTTTTTGTGTCCAACTTGTGATGCGGCGGTTGCAAGTTGATTTTGATAGGCAACTGCATAATGTATTTTTCTAAAATATAGTCTTTGCCCCGTTGTTTGCGGTTTCTAAAAAGGTTGTTTTTAGCGGACTGACGATTTCTTGGAACATTTTCAATATTGTATTTTTCTAAGTAGGCCGTCACATCGTTATCGCTCACCTCTTCGGGAAGTTTATCGTAGATGTATTTCTTTTCATAATCGATCACTCGCAGTCCCACTTTCTTAGCCTCGGCTGCAATCACTTTTCTCTTGAGAATCCTATCGATCGCATCCAGTTTGTAGCGAAAGACATCGGTCTCAAAAGCACCCCATATAAAATTGTTATAGTCGACCTGATCGGCTCGAATCACTAGTCCATCGACTTTAGCAACCCCTTCTGATTGAGGAAAGGCGTTGAAGGCGATTTTGGTGGCATACTTTTCTTTGATTCCATACTTACTAAGGATCGCGCCATGAGAAAGTGAGACCTTCTTAAAACTGAATTCAATATTTTCGACAGGACTTTCATTTTTTGTCACAAATTGATTGTAGATAATTGCGAACAAGACATCTCGCTTTCGATTGCGAAAAGTTCGCATCGGAGCCGAGCCATTCACCTCTTCTGCTTTAACCTGTTCGCTCCCCGATTGACCGATCACTCCTTCTGGAAGTTGAGTCAATTGGAAATGGATCTTCCCATCAAAACCTTTACCGCCACCGGCCATCTCGGCCTCTGAAACATCGCCAGGTATTTTTGATTTAAAATGAATAAACAGAGCCGCAAGCAAAACGAGGACGCCAATTGAGATCACACCGATGAATATTTTTTTCATAGGATCAGTTTAGAGAAACTTAAGCGAAAAGCCAAAGCCAGCGCCTGGAATCAGGCCTTCAATAGGAATCTTGTGAAATATTATGTTGCGCACGAGGCAATAAAGCTGGGCCATCCATGGCGCACATGTCTTCATCGGGTCGGGCTCGTTTTAGGATGAATGTCTGCTTTTGTTTCACCATGAAATTCTGATGAGAAGGCATAAATTTGTTTAAAAAAACTGAGTGATAGAAATCGAAAAAAAATTCGACAATTTTCAAGACATTTTAGTCTGCAAAACTTTTTGCAAAATCAAATGGGAGAGCATGAAGCCAAAGGTTCCGGTAATATGAGTGACGGTGCCGAAGCCGGTGGCACAGTCCAAAGGTTTGTTAAAATCAGCGGGTTTCTGATCTGTCACACAACCATCAGAATCGCTGTAGAAAGCGCTCTCGGTGGAAAACACACAGGACAGTCCCATTGGCCCCTTACGTGGAAAGTGAGCCCTCTGACGCAGTTTCTTGCGCAAAGCTGCCAGCATCTGATCCTCCACCGTGCGTGACAAATCAGCTGTTTTAATTTGAGATGGGTCCAGTCGGCCACCGGCGGAGCCAGATAAAACCAATGGGATCTTTCTTTTACGACAGGCAAGCGCCATATAATATTTGGTGTACGCGTGATCGATGGCATCCACCATACCATCAAAAGGGGCGTTGAAAATTTCGCTTTCATTGTCCTTGTCATAGGGCAAATCCAAACAGGTGACCGTGGCTGCTGGATTAATCTTTGCGACACGCTCTTGCAAGACTTGGGTTTTGAGTTTTCCGACGGTTTCTTGCAAGGCATGAATTTGGCGGTTGGTGTTGCTAATGCAAATGTCATCGAAGTCCGACACCGCCCAGGCCAATCACAGCGATGTGGGCGCTCTGTATAGTTTTAAACTGGTCCTGTCCATACAACCTTTGGATTCCGCCGAACCGATGATCGAGATTATTCAAAACCCCACCCCCGTTCAGAATAGTGGCCTACGAAAAGTTGCCGCTGAGAGCGCGCGATGGCGTAAAGATGGAAATCTATGGTTTCAATGTTCTGCCCGGGCAAGAGGTGCAGAAAGTCCAAGCGCACCTGCTCGAGACTTCTGATATCAGCATAGGAAAGCGCCGCTGCAGAACCTGGAAAATTGGCGGGATGGGTGTGTAGAAAATGAAGCGCTTTGATCGGTTTGTCTGACAGACGTCCAACAAAAGGTTCCAAGATCATCTGGACGTCATAGACACTTCCCACTAAATAGTCTGTCTTCACTCTCGACACCAAAAGCGATCCGTCCTGAAATTCCACCACAAACTGAGCGACTTCGACTCCCTGCTGTCGAACCTCCACTTGTTCCGACCTGAGAAGTTCTGCGAAAAGAACAGGATCTTTTTCATAAAATTCACGAACCTCATGAGGGGTTTTCACTTGAATATCCGCCAACTCTTCGAACCGTGATTGCAAGAGTTGATCCGCACCCCGATTCACCCACGACTCACGAATACTGAGTGCAAACAAATCTTGGATCACAGTTCGAAAGAAAGATGGAAATTGGTGAAGGTTGTGGATGAGAAAAGGACCAATCGGATGGTTTCTTCCACGAATAAAATCAAAAGACCCTAAAGGGCGTTCCAACAATCCAATGACTTGGTCGTGGGTCAGATCCTCAATAAACCTTTCATTGCGATAAGACTGTAGGGGCTGGGTGATCAATTCGGTCGCCCACTGGTGCGGATAAATATCGGCACAGCGGTCCTGGCCCAGTGCCAAAGAACCACTGAAACTCAGGGCACAATAAAAAACAGAGAATCCGATCCAATGCTTCACAATGGTCAGAAAATACTGGGTTTTCTGCAAAAAGAACAGAACTGCTAAAGACCCCTGTAAGGCTTTCATAAATTGTCTATTTTTTAGAGCACCCTCATTGCTCAATAAAATGACGTGACGAATTCACTGCTCTCTAGATCGTGAAATTTGAAGCTTTTCATCATCCATTAGACAGAGGAGACAAGAAGACCTTCTCTGTCTATAAGATAGAAATTTAGAAAACTCACATGGTAATTAAAAACACATAGGAAGGGAGAATACTTTGTAAGAGGAAATGCATGAGAATTGGTTCGTGTGGATAGTGATTTTTCTTATTATTTTTTCTTTGATTTTTTGGGGGCTTGTTATTCAGTTTCTTTTTAAATACTCCGAGAAGAAGGGGTGAAACCAAGTCTTGTTTTTGTCAGTTTCGTTGTCTTTGCCCACACACTGTGGGCTGAAACCACCGAAACCCCAGACTTTAGTGACGGAGAAGCTGTTCAAACCGCGCATTGCCCAGCCCCTCCGAGTGATCAGGAGGTGGCGGAGATCGTACGAACCACTGCTGTATGCAGTCCAATGACTTTAGCGATTGGAGGCTCAGCCCTGCGTCGAACGGCACCGGCCACGGCCGCTGCGATGGCTCGACTTTTAGGCCCTCTAGGGCGCCGCCTTGTCCTTGGAATGAATGTGGTCGGAGGAACTTTAGCGGCGGTCGAAATTCTTGGCCTCCTTTATCGTGGCGCTAATGGAATCGAACAGTGTCGAACTCAAGAAATTGATTTTAAAAGACAAATCATTATCGACTCCAATGCACGTGGTGAGAGATTTCGTGAAGCATTGGAAGGGGCTGGTTTCACTCTAACTGATCAACAACGTCGCCAATTACAATTTCCTCCCGCTTACTCGGAACCCGATCGATTGAATAATATTCTTTGTGGTGAGCTAGTCCAAATGGGAAGACATATGGATGAAAGACAAAATCGAGTTTATCTGGAGCTGACGTCAGGCACCATGCGAAACGTGCCAATTCCCCCCGAGCCGTCGCGAGAAATGAGCGAATCCGATCAACGACTTTTACAAGAATTTGTCGAAGGATTGCAGTGCTTGGAAGCCGAAGATTACATCAGAGGTGTTTGTGCTATTGGTGCCTTTGTTTCTTTTGGTCGTCCTTTGCCAGGAAACATAGCTCGCCGAGGTATTCCAGATTTGAAGAGCAATCGCCTGTTCCAAATGGTCAATGCTCGAACAAGACAGAAAATGACGTCAATACAGAATGGTTTTACAAGTGGGCAACAAAGAAACCCGACCCTCACTTTGGAGGCGTACTTAATGCGAAGAGGAACTGATCGTTTTCGCAGCTTAAATCCCCAGAACCAGCGCCGTGTAATGCAAAGAGCACGTCGTTGCTTAAGTCCAGGGAGTCGTCGATGAAGTTGAGTCTCCTTGTGCAATCGCTGCTTTTGATTCTTCCGTTTGGGCTCAGTCAGAGCTTTACCGAACCCGATGTTTCGCGCATCACCGGCGACCCACGCTTCGCCACCACTCGAAATGTCGCCACCGAAATCATTAACCGCTATCCGCCTGACTCTCATGTGGTGGTGGGATTGGGACGAACCACCGGCATGACGGGGATGTGGGCCGAAGAACTCTCAGGACAATCAGATTATTTTCGCTACTCACCGGTCAACCAACTGAGCTCGGTTAAAGACATGACTCCGGCTCAACAAAACCTGTTCTGGTCGAGAGTGTTACCGTCTCGTTAAGAACTTGGCGGACGTCGCTTGGCCATTCATCGCGTTCTTTGGACAGCCCACTCGATGCATTCAGTGAGTGAGAGTCTGTACACTTACTTAAGAAACAACAATTATCCCCTTCCCGTTGATTTTGATTTTGCAGGAATCGATTTGGAGGATGTTCGTCCTGACCCGCGCAATTGGTTCCACGCTCGCCTGAATCGATTGGGAGGAGACGATTATCATGCCTTCTTAACTGACATCGACCGCGACGAAACCCACTTC
>CBDUOS010000185.1:0-4729 GCA_965368905.1 uncultured Bdellovibrionales bacterium
AGGGATCCGGATTCGTCTTCTTGCAGTAGGGTGTTCACACTGGTGCAGATAAAAGTGTGGGCTTCGGCAAAAGTCTCTTTGTCGACACCGCGAATGTAGACGCTTTCCAAAATGATCTCACTGGTTTTGGCCATGAATCTCTTTTTGCGTTCGAGGTCTAAATTCGAGCTTAAAGCCACGGCTTTGTTTAGCTTCAGATTGTAGTCCACCACCTTTTTGTAATCTGCTTTTTTGACGTAGAGGTGTTTGACGCCTTTGTCGAGGTAGCGACGAAACTGTTTCTCATTGGCTTTCTCGCCAGTTTTCGCCACCCGCACAAATTTTTCTTTGGAAAGACGAATGTAAATATTAAATTTCAAAGTCTCCTGGTTGATAAAGTCGGACAGAATAATGCGGCAGTGCTTTCCTGGATTGACTTTGACGTCCACCAAGTTTTGTTCCCCCAAGCTGGCGGAGCCCTCTTCGTCATGTAGATTTAAGTTGGTGTAAACTCTTTCAAGAAGATCCTCTTGGTCTACTTCTTTAAAGAGGCAACCTTGCATTGGGTAATTGTCTAAACCTTTTTGCTCTAAACTCTGCGGAGAATCTGTGACAACAATGAATGGAGTCACACGATCGTGTTTGCGATCATAGATTCGGCGTACAAACTTTAAAAATTCAATGGAGGGTTCGCCGGGCATCGACAATTCTGAGATAATCAAATCAATAGTGTGGTCCTCAAGAATCTGTTTGGCTTGTGCGAATCGATCTGCAAAAAGCACTTGAAAACCGGACTCCATTAAAATTGAAGCAGCGTGTTTTTGGCTGAAGGAATCGTGATCCACAATTAAAATTTGATGATCCGAAAGTCTTTGTTTTTGTTGAGGTTTGATGGCCATTTGTACCTTTTTTGTATAGACCCTTATCGGTAAAATTTACGCAAATTCTGAGCCTTTAGGCTTATTCTTTGGTCCAGAATCTGGAGAGTCTAGGTTTGGTATATTTCGTGCAACCTTTACTTCCCATTGTGATCTCGCGGTTTGTCGCATCTCGGAGGGTAATATGTGCAAAATTTTTAGGGTTCTGATAGTTCTTTCACTCCCGATCGTAACGTTAGCCAACGTCAAGAACAAAGAGATCAATAGAAAATTGGTGCAGGCCAATTTGACCCAGCCTCTCATTAACGAGTTGGTGGCAATCACTCCGATTGAGAATCACCACTTTAACCTTGAGGCCCCGCAAAAATGTGGCAAAGAGTCATCCATTGAAAAGACCGCTCGTAAAATCATCTGTCAGTTTCACAAATCTGGAGAGAAGCAAGTGACAGTGAGCGTTTGCGACAATCAGAAAAATTACTGCAAACAAGAAACCTTGAAACTATCAGTGTTATCACAGAGTTCTGAAACGCCTCGTATTAAAGCTCCGGCAAAGAATGAAACCGTGAAGATGCAAAAGAAAACAAAAGCACTGTTGATGCAAGACTTTGTATCCATTCTTCCTGAAGAGTTGCCGAAGGCAATGAAAGGAAAGAAAGGCGCCGTGGTGATGGTCAGTACGGATTGGTGTCCTCCTTGTAATGTAGCCAAAGAATTCATGTTACCTACCAAAGAGTTTAAAGAAGCCACCAAAGATCTACTTCTTGTCTATGTTGATGGCGATGGACCAGCGATGACGGCATGGAATCCGGTTCTACAAACTTTTTATTACCCTTCTTTTGTTTATATAAACAAAGACGGGGAGCGAGTTGATCTAATCACAGGTTATGACTATTTTACTGAGTTTAACAAATGGTTAGCAAAGGCTCGGTCTCGCTCTTACGACTCGCTAGCTGATCTAGAGAAGAGAATTACTGAACGTCGTGAAGGGAAGACCCTACGAAAAGTGAAAGATTTCTTCGTTAGCAATGATAAAGTAAGAGACGACCAAGATCGTTGGTTGGATTACCTTGAGAACACAGCCCAATTGGATGAAGCTTTGCATTTGGTGGAACACTGGAAAAGATACGACCAAGAGTTCTTGCAGGCTCGCCTGCACTATTCTGAGTTGTGGTTTGGACAATTGTCTTCTCAGATTGATCCGCAAGAAAAAAAGAAGCAGATGGATCGTTTGGCGAAAAAAATGTTGGTGGAACTTCGTCCAAAAGATTTAACGACTCATTGGATTATTGGCTACCTGGTTCAAACCTATTGCTCGACTGAGAGCCAAGAAGAAAAAAACATGATCAATACTGAGCAATGTAAGAAGCTTCACAAACAAATTATCCATGACAAGCAAACAAAAAAGAACAAGCTGTGGGCGAATCTGATGCCCGCTGAAAAACATATCGAAGAGGCCTTACTTTACCAAACCACAGCTGAAGTGATGCGAGGGCAGGGCTTGAATCAGGTCGCCGATCAAAGTTATAAAAGATGTGGCGAAGAGTGGTCGAAAACGGCCCAGTATTCACCGTTGGGAGAAAAGTCACGATCCAGCCGAATGCAGAAAATCGGCTGTGTGAAGAACCTAAAAGATTTTAACAATGTGGCTTTGATAGAATCTTTGGTCAGTGACTATCCGTACGATGCCACCTTTCACGGAATGTTGGCGAGCCACCATTTGAAACAGAAAAATTATCGGCAAGCCCTAAAGGCAAACTCCAAAGCTCTGCAGTATTCCTATGGCGACTCCTGGGGCAAAAATCTGGTGAAGAGAGTTCAGATTTTAAAAGGTCTGGGACAAAAGGCTCTTGCTTTAAAAACCATACGCGACAATCTGAAAGAGATCACACTGGATAAGAACAACAAAAAACAGTGGTGGTTAAACTCCTTGCGAACCCACCAAAAAGAACTAGAGGCTCAGACGAAATCTCTGTGAAACCAAATTTAGAATCTTGAGCGGAACTTCCAAGCTGTAAGTGGCTTACTTTATATTGGGTATCTTGTTGGGAAAATTCACAATTTCAGGTGCGATCACACAACTGATTCCAATGGGTTTAACATCGTTTGAGCCAGAGATGTTTTCTATAAAGCCTTGCTCTTTCATTTGAGAAATGACACTTTCGAAGTTCTTGCGAAATTTTTCAATAGATTCTTTTTTCAATCGAGTGCTTGCTGACAAGTGAATATAGCCAGGTCTTTCTTCGTTGGCCTGGTGTAATATGTGACGACCCCATTCCGCGCGTAAAACCTTTTTTAGTCGACTGTTTTCTGTTAGCTGAATAAAACCTTGTTCGACCAGTTTGTATTCGCTTTTGCCAACAGGCTTTAACAATCCGAACTCTACCAATTTCTTAATGTATATTTGTGCAGAAAGATTGGATAAATCATTTTGTTGTTTCACAGCTTTCACCGAACCGAGCAATGAAAGTTGTCTTAAAAAGTTAAAGTAGTCTTTGTTATTAATAAAAAATTCTTCAATCTGAGGAGTTATTTTTATTTTTGGTAGATCTCCTAAACTATAAAGACTGGTCAGTTGACTCAATGAAAGATCGAGGCTTTGGCAGATTTCCAAAAGTTGCGACAAAGAACATGAGTTTTGTGAAAAGATTCGTTTTATCGAAGATTCTGATTTGCCCAGCTTGTTTGCTAGTTGTCGGTACGTCAGCTGTCGAGATTTTAAAATTCTCTTCAACGAATTAAAAATAAGATTGGCTTCACCGGTATTCAATTTGGCACCCCGATAGACGAAAAAGTACTATAATTTGACACTAAATCAGTAGATTGACTGGAGTATCTTTTTTCAATACTTTCTCTGCAAATGTCAAGACCTTGGGGGCTTTATGAATTTAATACTTTCGTTATCAGTCGTTTTTTTTACTGCAGTGGGGTTTGCAAAAGAGGTGGCAACAGACCCGCTGGAAAGCATGCAGTGGCTAACAGGAAATTGGGCCACCCAATTTTCCAATAACAATCTCGAGTTGAACTTTTCCAGTTCTTCTGGCGGAGTGATTCTTAGCACTTATAAGATTATTTCTCCTAAAGACGAATTGATTTTTATGCGTTTCCTCTCAATTATCGAGTCCAATGAGCAAGTTCAACTTCACCTTTATCCCTTCTTAAATGCATCGCCCGATGTTTTTCTGGCAGAACAGATCAAGGAGAGCAAAATTGTGTTTACTCGAGTCTACTCGAATGCACTTTGCGACGTAGATTCGCCAGAGGAGGCCCTGCAGGATAATGAAGAAAAGCAGTTTAGCTGCGATCGCTTTCCCATTCAGATCACTTTTACAAAAATATCAAGTTCAACCTTTGAGGAAGCTTTTTATGGTTTTAAACCTAAAGGCGGAGAGCAGGTCGATGTTAGTTTCTCTCGAACCTACGAGAAAAAGACGCTGTAGTCTGGGCCGAAGGGCTCTCAGTTTGTAGAGGCCAAACTATTTTTTTACAAAAAAACCTTGCCGATCCTGTTTTAGCGTATTAAAACGCTGAAACAGGAGATTTATGAAAGAAACCCTTGATTTGCGTGATGCTCAATTGAAGAAACTGCTGGAAATTCTGGTGGATGTGCCTGACTTGGCGACCTGCCGAGCCCTGATGCTGGATTTGTGCACTCCTTCTGAGCTCAAGGCCATGGCAGACCGTTGGGAAGTGGCGCGAAGAATTAATGATGGTGAAAATTACCGAGACATAGCGAAAAAAACCAGTTGCTCGACGGCCACCATCACCCGAGTGGGGCAGTCCTTGAAGTACGGTCGAGGTGGTTATCGGTGGGCATTGGAGCGAAAGGCCAAGTGATGTTGTTGCGAATGTTGTGTTATGTGGTGTGGACATTG
>CBDUOS010000186.1:0-4617 GCA_965368905.1 uncultured Bdellovibrionales bacterium
GTGGAGACTAACCGCATCGGGTGCCCTGGACACCTCGTTTGGTAGCGGCGGTGTTTTCGTACACGACTCGGCCGCAAGTGGAAACAGCACCGATGTCGCCTACGCCGTCGCCATTGATAGCAACGACGACATCTACATCACGGGTACATCTTTCAACGGCAGTGACTTTGATATGGTGGTTTGGAAAGTCACCTCCAGTGGTGCACTCGATACAACTTTCAACGGAACTGGTGTGCTTGTTGATGATTCCGCCGCTGGTGGATCAACCCACGACCAGGGAACCGCAATTCACATTGACGGGTCCGGTCGCATTCTAGTCGCCGGTTTTTCCGACCAAACTCCCACCAATCGAGATGTGGCGGTTTGGAGAATGTCTTCCGCAGGGGTTCTCGACACCGGGTTTGATTCCGATGGTATTTTCACTCATGATGGCGCAGCTGGAGGAGAAGATGATTCAGCCAATGACATCATCACCGATTCCTCGGGCAACCTCTATGTCGTGGGGCGCGCCGACTCAGTTGGGAACTTAGGAGACATGGCCGTTTGGAAACTCACAGATGCCGGAGCTCTTGACACCACATTCAATGGGACTGGCTTCTTCACGCAAAATGGAGCGGCTGGCGGCTCAGGCACTGACACAGCCACGGCCGTGGTGATTGATGACGAAGGACAAATTTTTCTAACCGGATTCTCAGGCAACAGCGATGGTAACAATGACATGGTGATCTGGAGTCTACTCCCAACCGGAGCACTGGATACAACTTTTGATGCCGATGGAATGGTCATTTTTGATGTGAGTGACGTCGTTGGAGGCTTCACTGAAGACACCGGAGAAGACATCATCGTCGATTCTGAAAACCGTCTCGTGGTTTCTGGCACCGGAAACTCAGATATGTGCATCTGGCGCTTCAACAACGATGGAAGTATCGATGAAGATTTCAATACCGATGGCTTCTTCTCTCACGACTCGGCCGCCGGTGGGTTTGGAACCGACTCTGGAACCAGCCTGGTCGAAGACGACTTCAATCACATCTATATCGGTGGTTTTTCTGAGGGCAGTGGCGGTGACTACGATGCCTCCTTCTGGCGCCTCAAGTGATTTCAGCTATTTATACTTTTTTATAAGCGCAGTATGGCTTGCTCAGGCGAAGCCGAAGGGTTATCTCTCTCTTCTTAATATATAGAGGAGGACTCAATGAACTGGCGCATCCTATTGCTTTTCGTTTTAGTGGGCACACTTTCTTGTACCAAAGTAGAAGAGAAACAACTTTCCACCAACCAATATTTAGAACAGGCCAACAAGAAGTTAATGGATGAGTCCCATTCTGCAAGTCTGGCGAGTTGGATTCAAGCCAACTTTATCACACCCGATACCACCAAAATCGCTGCCGAATACAACGCGCGCTATTCAAAGCTCGCTACCGAGTTGGCCATGGACTCCAAGAACTACACTGGTAAAACGGATGATGAAAAAAGAATGTTGGAACTGATGCTAAAGGTTCTAACCGTCCCCTCCCCTCGCGATGAAGCCTTAAACAAGCGACTGTCTGACCTCCAATCCGAATTGTCCAGTATGTATGGTAGCGGCAAGTACTGTGAAACTCCTGAGAACTGTCAGTCTCTAGAAGACCTCGAAAAAGTCATTCGAAAGTCACGAAACCCCGACGAGCTTTTAAAAGCCTGGGAAGGATGGCGTACAGTTTCTATCGATATGAAACCCAAATTTATTGAGACTGTTGAGTTAGGAAACCAAGGAGCTCAAGAGTTGGGGTACCCCAATATGGCCGACCTCTGGCGTTCTAAATATGATATGCCCGCAGAGGATTTCGAAAAGGAGTTGGATCGACTCTGGGGAGAGGTCAAACCATTTTACGAGCAACTGCATTGCTATGTTCGCTCACAACTTAACAAGAAATATGGCGACAAAGTGGTTCCTATGGATCAAGCCATCCCCGCCCATCTTCTTGGAAACATGTGGGCCCAAGCTTGGGACAATATCATTGATGTCGTCGGCACTAAGGATGGTGACTCCATTGAAATCACAAAGCTTCTAGAAAAAGCAAACTACGATTCGACAAAAATGGTTAAAACCGCTGAGAACTTTTTTGTTTCCTTGGGGATGCCCAGTCTACCAGACAGTTTTTACAAACAAAGTCTTTTCGACAAACCAGAAGACCGCGAAGTCGTCTGTCATGCGAGCGCTTGGCATATGGACTTAAAAGACGATGTGCGAATAAAAATGTGCATTGAAATTGATGAAGACTCTTTTCGTACCATTCATCACGAATTGGGCCACATTTACTATTACTTAGCCTACAAAGGTTTACCAGCGATTTACCAAAGCAGTGCTAACGATGGGTTCCATGAAGCCTTAGGTGATACCATCGAGCTTTCCATTACTGGCAAATACCTTAAAGACATTAACCTTCTGCAAAATCAAAAGTCCGCACAGAATGCCAATGGCACATTACTGCGAATGGCTTTGGGAAAGGTGGCTTTTTTACCTTTCGGTTTAATGATCGACAAATGGCGTTGGCAAGTTTTTGATGGTCGCACTAAACCTGCTGATTACAATCGCGACTGGTGGGAGTTACGCCAAGAGTACCAAGGTGTCCGCGCGCCCGTCTCTCGCCCCGACAATGCTTTTGATCCGGGAGCCAAGTACCATATTCCGGCTTACACACCTTACTCGCGATACTTCTTGGCTCATATTCTACAGTTCCAATTTCATCGCGCTTTGTGTGAAGAAGCTGGTCACCAAGGTCCCCTTCATGAGTGCTCAATTTTTAATAGCAAAAAGGCGGGTGGCAAACTTTGGAACATGATGAAAATGGGTGTTTCCAGACCTTGGCCCGAAGCTCTGGAGGCAGTGACTGGCTCGGCTAAGATGGACGCTACTGCTATTCGTGATTATTTTAAACCCTTAGAAGGCTGGCTAGAAGAGCAAAACAAAGGCCTAAAATGTGGGTGGTAAGTTTGACGGACTGACCTGATTCAGAGTCTACTAGAGACTCGTGAAGATACGTCAGTCCGCTTTTTCTTTTTGTTTATTTTTTCTGCTCGCTCAGTGCACAACCACTCCGGACAAACCCAAGGTTCTTTTGCCAAAGAGTCAGTCCAACTACTCAAGTCGCGATTACCGATCGAACCGTTACAATGATATCGACATCAATGCTCTGCTCGCGGAGTTACACATGGATCACCCTCTCGAGAAACTTGGTTTTCAAGAACGTTCTTTTAACACTTGCAAGGTGAATTCAAACAAGTCACCAAAACCATTGTGTCAAACACTTTACGTGGCACGCTTGAACTTTCAAGTGATGTGTCGAGACTCAACTGGAACAGTACAAAGAGTGAACCTCACTCCTTTGCACAGCCGAAAACTACGCTGGAAAAAGGGTCGCAAACGGGGGCGAACTTCTACCAATAGCGCAGGCTTTGGTAGCATGGGTTTTGTCACCGACTACCCATCGATCAATGGTCATTTGCTGCTTTACCTGGGCCCCAAGATTGCCCGTAAAAGATTTCGCGACAATTGGAAGCTGATTTTACCTAAATCTTGGTGCCAATCACAGTAATTCACTGGTCTTTTTTTCATCGCTAAAGTCCTGTTTTAAATTGAGACTTTTGTTGAGGTCGCTTCAGATCAATACAGCAACTGCCTCACAAAGGAACAGATCTAAAGGCTTGATGATCTATTTTGATTATTAATTCCACGCTTTTACAGATGCTTGTTACAATATTGATATAGCATTTGAATAATTTTGCTGGGCGTTTATATGATAAAAACTAAAACCTTAAATAACAATTTAGGTATGTCTTTGATCGAAGTCATGATTGTTATGACGATTATGAGCTTGATCGGATTGGGAACGGCCACTCTTATGAAGAACATGTTTTCAATCCAAAGGCGTGGAAGCCTGAAGGCTGTCGCTAAAGAGCTGAAAAACAATCTTGAAGTCGTGCTAAAGAATGATACCTCTTGGGCTCATGCAGTGAACAACAATGCTTCACTGGCTTGCCTTCGCGACAGTGTCGCACCTCCAGGAACATGCCCTCATACCCCTTACAACAATAACCCAAACGCCCCCAATGCACCATACTCTTCAGATATTGAAGTTTTTAATATTGATGGAACAACATACTTTGATGGAACTTCAGCCGCAGAAGGCTGGGATGCCGAGTCCGGTGGCAACTGTTCAAGCTTTGACATCACACCAGGTAGTGGGGATGATGCTTGTCCTTTCCGCTACACGACCTACATCTACACAGAGTGCCCCAATGGAGTGGCACCCTGTCGTAAACCGCAAATCACAGTCGTTGCTCTTTTGAGTTTCAATCCCGCAGACCCCAGTGATCCGCGAAATCGTTTGAACACAGCGGACTACACAATCACTCTTAAGCGGGGGGAGCGTTCTCGATACGAGCCCCTAGAGATTCAATACTCCGAGACAAATGCCTCTGGAGGTGGTTCCTGTCCCGCCGCCGTTAACAATCCTGGACCACGACCACTCAATGCTGCTTCGGAATATGACGTCGGTGGAAATATTGTTGGAATCAATGGCCCCGCTGGGGAATTCACCTTGGGTCCAGGTACCTATGAGTGCAAAATCGTAG
>CBDUOS010000187.1:0-4577 GCA_965368905.1 uncultured Bdellovibrionales bacterium
CAAAATACGATCCATTGGCACCAAGGCTCCCTAGAAAAACAAGTCGATCTTGAAGCCTTTTTAAAAAATGTGGATGTGGCCACTTTTGAAAGCGAATTTCTTAATGCCGAAAAGCTAAGCCAAGCGCAGAAGAAAGTGAAGGTGGACATCTATCCCACCCCACAATTGATGGGCCTTTTGCAAGATCGCCAAAGCCAAAAAGAGCTATTAGATAAGGCGCGAATCCCTTCGGCCCCATGGCAGACCGTAAACACAGTGGATGAGGCCCTGGGCTTCATCGCACAGAACAAGCTCCCCGTCGTATTCAAACAACGCACGTTCGGTTACGACGGGTACGGCACTTTTATTATCAAGTCGAAGAAACGTTTGCATGATTTTTTACAAAAAGACTTCAAGCCCAATGCGTTCATTGTTGAAAAGTTTATTCCCTTTAAAAAGGAATGTGCTGTAATCATTGCTCGAAGTTTGGATGGTAGCTTCACGCACCTGCCATTTGTTGAGTCTCGGCAAAAAGACGCCCGCTGCGATTGGGTCAAAGGCCCTCTTAAAATAAAAGCCAGTGAAACCATGCTGAAAAAACTGAAAAGCTTTTTGCAAAAAAATAAATACGTCGGCGTGATGGGAGTGGAGTTTTTTCAAACCTCAAAGGGACTTTTGGTAAATGAAATCGCTCCACGAGTACACAACACCGGCCATTATTCACAGCTAACAGCTGGCCACAGTCAGTTTGATTTGCACAACATCTGTCTTTTAGGGCTAAAGCTTCCGAAAGAAATTAAAATCAAAGGTGGGTTTGCGATGGTGAACTTGATTGGTGGTGACAGAGAGGTGCGTCTAAAAGCACTCCCTGGTCTTTACTGGTATGGTAAAACTGAAAATCGCAAAGGCCGAAAAATGGGACATATTAACAAACTGGCAACAAATCCAGATAAGGCCTTAGAAGGGGCCCTGAAAAAACGGAAAGGGATTCAGCTATGAAGGCAAAAGTGGCCATTATTATGGGGAGCCAGTCGGATTGGAAAGTGATGGAGGGCGCGGCCGAAGCTCTGGACGAGTTTTCCATTCCTTACCATGTGGAAGTCGTTTCAGCTCACCGAACCCCTGACAAAATGAAAATCTTTGCAAAAAAATCTGAAGACAATGGCATCAAGGCAATCATTGCCGGAGCCGGTGGTGCCGCTCATTTACCAGGTATGATGGCCTCTCTCACCCGCTTGCCGGTCATAGGCATTCCGGTAAAGCTCAAAACTTTAAATGGGCTGGACTCTCTTCTCTCTATTGCCCAGATGCCAAAAGGTGTTCCTGTTGCCACCATGGCAATCGATAATGCTTACAACGGAGGCCTAATGGCTGCGCGGATCGTAGGCACACAGTCTAAAAAAACTGCGGCCGACCTCACAAAGTATCAAAAATCTCTGAAAACTAAGGTTCAGAAGATGAATGCAAGCCTCCAAGAACTCTTAAAGGACTGATTCTTTCATTCCGTTTGGACGCTGCAGTCCACCGAAAGCGGAGTCTACTTGGTTCACACCTCTCCTCTATTATAGGATATTCCCTTCAACAGGAGTGTCTATGAGAGCATTATCGTTACTTTTTATTGGTTTGTTTTTACTGCCTTTGGCATGCACCAAAAAATCGGGTCCGGAAAATGCCGTCAGTGGTGATGTCCCCGGTTACAAAATGATTAAAAAGGCCCATGTCGAGACCATCAGCAGTGATGTTGTGGAAATGGTCCATGAGAAGTCGGGAGCCACCGTGGTTCTCATTCAAAACGATGATCCTGCACGATCTTTTATGGCAGGGTTTCGCACTCCTCCTTACGATGACACCGGTCTGTTTCATATTTTTGAACATGCGGTTCTGGAAGGTTCACGGTTTTACCCTTCAAAATCAAATTTCTTCCATTTAGCCAATTCGTCCGTGGCCAGCTTTATCAACGCCATGACAGGCCCTGTTTACACTCTCTATCCTTTTGTGACTCGGTCTACAAAAGATTTCGATAACTTAATGAACGTTTATATGGATGCTGTGTTTTATCCCAACGTTTTAAATGATGAACGTATTATTCGCCGTGAAGGCTGGAGATACGAAGTGCCCGAAGGTACAGATAAAATGTCAATCAACGGAATTGTCCTAAGTGAAATGAAGGGTGCCTTTGCAAGCCCATACCGATCGGTTTGGTTGCAATTGGGAAAAGCCCTGATTCCAAATAGTCCATTCTCTTACTCCAGTGGTGGATTGCCTGAAAAGGTCGCCACATTGACATTTAAGCAAATTCAAGACGCTCATAAAAAATACTACCACCCTCAAAACTCGGTAATTTACCTGTATGGTGACCTCGATTACCCACGAATATTAAAAACCATCGATGAAAAGTTTCTTGCTGGATTCGAGAAAACAGAAAACTACACCCGCCCGGCCATCCCAGTACAAAAAGAAGCCAACTACCCGAGCCCGGTTCTGGCAGCCACTTACCCTGGCAAAAAAGAACCCAATAAAGATTTTGTGGCCAAGGGCTATGTCCTAGGACCTGAGTTGACTGATGTTGAAGAGGATGCCGTCGCCGTTTTAATGCAGGCTTTTAGTGAGAAGAATGCAGCTCCGCTGAAACTCCGAGCCATGCAAGAAGGCATCGCTAAGTCCACTTTCTATACTGGTTTCGGCGGTGAAGACAACGGAATCGCCTTAGTCTTTGAGGGCACCAATATATCTGACAAAAATAAAATCGAAAACATGTTGAATGAAGAGTTGCAAAAAGCCGCCACCGAAGGGATCGACCCTGAGCTATTAACGGCTATTTTAAATAAATATGAATTTGCCTACAAAGAAAAGAACTCCAATGGTTCCCACAAAGGGATGCAGCTTGGATCGATTGTTTTAAACAATTGGATTTTCCAAGACAAACCTTTGGAAGAAGCATTGGACTTCGTGACTCAATTTAAGAAACTGCGAGTTCAATTGAGTGACCAAGAATTTGTGAAAGGTATTTTTAAAAAACACTTCGTTAACAACAATCACGTTCGCTGGGTGACTCTGTCTCCTGACCCGAAGTTCTCGGAGAAATTCAATGCTGGATTGGATAAGCAAGTCGAAGAGGCCCTGAAAGAAAAACCCCTGGGGGAATTTAGAAAACAAGATGAAACCTACCGCAAGTGGGTGGCCTCCAAAGAAAGTGAGGAGATTTTGCAAAAAACACCCACTCTGGAAATTTCAGATATTGATGTGGATGAGAAGCCCATCCCCGTGGAGAAAAAACAATTGGGACAAACCGAAGTGTTGCTCTATCCCCAAGACACCAGTGGTATCTCTTACCTAAACTTGTATTTTGATCTTCATGGGGTAGAGGAAGAGAACCTTCGCAACCTTTCATTCTTCACAGGCTTTATTAAAAAGACCGACAGTAAAAACATGGGCTTCAAAGATATCGAGAAGCAGCTAGATACCTATGTCGGTGGCCTGGGCTTTGGGGTTTCCACTTATCAATCAGTGAAAAACCCTTCCCAATACCGTCCCACTTTGACAGTAAGCCTTCGCTTTCTGAATGAGAATCGTGAAAAAGCTATGGAGTTGGTCAAAGAGTTAGTCACGGGAGCTCAATTTGCACCGGCCGATCGCTTGAAAAATCTGATTGATGAGGTAAAAACTGGAATGGTCAGTGGAATTTCCTACCGTGCTCCATCCCTTTCGATGAGTGCGGCTGCAAAAAGCTTTTTCCCAGCGAAAGGAGCTTTTAGCGAAGAGACAGGAGGTGGCGTTTATGAAAACTACGTTTTAAAAACGAATTTTGATCCAAAGGCCATGGCTGCGAAAATGAAAGGATTGGTGGGCAAAATATTCAACCAAAATCGTTTGTACCTCGCCGCGATTACCTCTTCAAAAAACGACCTTCCCACCTTGAAGTCCAGTGTGGCAAAACTAAAGGATGCCCTCCCCAGTGAAGAGACAACAGACCAAACTTGGAGTTTTGATAAGCAAGAAAACTATGACGGCTTTGCCATACCTGGGGAAGTTCAATATGTTTCTCAGGTGACCTCTTATAAACAACAAGGCCTAGAATACGATGGTTCAATGCATGTCTACTCACGTTTTTTAAACAACAACTATATGACGCCGAAGTTGCGCGAACAGGCCGGCGCCTATGGTGGGAGTGCGTCGTTCTCTCGAAATGGGCTTTTTTCAATGTCCACCTATAGAGATCCAAACTTAGAGAAAAGTTATAAGATCTTCGAGGGAGCTGTCGAGTTTATGAAAGAGGAAAAATTCGACAAAGAAAAGTTAAAGCCAGCCATACTGGGCTCTTTAAAACCTTACTATCGTGACAAATCTGTCTATGGCAAAACCAGTCAGATGACTTGGCTCCACCTCACCGAGCAGACTTGGGACGATTATATGGAGATCAAAAAAGAGATCATCGGCACCACGCCTGAGCAGATCAACAAGATCAGCGAGATCCTTAGTCGAGCTCTCCCAGAATCGAAAAAAGCCGTGGCCGGAAATGCCAACAAGCTAAAGGCTGAAGCTAAGTTTTTGAAAAACGTCCTATCGATTCAATAGGACTAATACATGGTGGGTTGACG
>CBDUOS010000188.1:0-4558 GCA_965368905.1 uncultured Bdellovibrionales bacterium
CGCGCACATCTTCCACAAAAACTTTCTTATCTCCAGCGACGACGATAAAGTTGCAGGGGCCATTGCCAACTGTGGTTGAATCCTCTTGGCAAAGGTCCACATCGCCGGCTCCGATGTCGGCAACCTGAATGCGCAAGTCGTTGGTGAACTCGGATGTGCTGTTAAAATCACCACTGCGGTCACTGTCGATACCGACCCGAAGAGCGGCTGTGTCGAATTCAGTGATGCTATCGCAATCTGTACCAAAAAGCTTGTCGCAGATCTCGCCCCAACGCACACGAATGGTTACAATAACGCCACTGCCGCTGTTGATGTTTCCAGAAGGGAAGCTCACTAAAGACAAATCTTCTTGGCCGGTTTGCCCAGTGTCAATATCGTTGGTGACCAAAACCGGGCCGGCATCGCCAGAGGGATAGGTGTAACGAATTTCCAGCTCCAGGTTGTCATGCACGCGTCGTGTGTTGCAGGGACCGGTGGTGACTCCTGTGCAGCTGTTGCAAGTCGAGCTGGAGCTCAAGGTTCCTGAGCAGGTTCCAGAGAGTCCACCATAAATGGTGGTGGTGGTGGCATTGAGGTCGTCAAAGAGCTCACCTTCGGCTCTCGAATAAGCATCGTTGATGGATTCAATTTCAATTCCACCAGACGAGGTTTGTGCCGTTGCCGGAGATACAAAAAATCCAATGATTGCGATGATTAGGGCTTTTAAGACCATGACAAAAGTCTGTCACGGTTAGGGGGTTGATTCAACCGGATTATGCCCAGATAGCTTTATTTTTAAGCTCTATGCTTATTGGGGGTCGAGTTGATCGAAAATGCGTTCCGCGATTAACAACCCGTTGGAAGCGGCTCCCCGATAGAGGTTGTCAGCCACCACCCACATCATCCAAGTTTTGTCGAACTCAGGGTCCTTACGTAAGCGAGAGACAAAGGCGTCAGACTCACCTGAAACTTCTTGGTAAGTATGAAAGGTTTTGCCGTCCTCGTTTTTTAAGTAACGAACGTAGGAGCATTCAGATAAAGTACTCTCAATCTCTTGCTGACTGACATCTTTGTTAAAAGTCACCCAAACGGCTTCACCATGACCATTGGGCGTGGGTACCCGAACTGTAAAAGCCGACATTTTGATGTCTGGGAGAGATAAAATCTTTTTGGTTTCGTTCATGATTTTCACCTCTTCAGAACAAAAACCACTTTCGTTGTAACCACCAATTTTGGGTTGGCACTCAAAGGCGATGGAAGGGTTGAAGTTTTTCCCCTCTCTAGGAGTTTTCCCTGCCATAACATCTTCTGTTTGCTCCATTAAGTCAGCAATGCCCACTTTTCCGGCTCCGCTTACGGACTGGTAGCTGGCGACTCGACAAGCCACTGGTTCAAATTTTTTCAGTGCATTCAGAACCATCACCAACTGAATGGTGGAGCAATTCGGGTTAGCGATCACACGAGGCTTGGTGGGATCGTCCATTTCATCAAAATTGATTTCTGGCACCACCAGTGGGGTGCTGGGGTCCATGCGGTAAGCGGCCGAGTTGTCGATTGCAATCGCGCCATCGGCGGCGGCCTTAGGAGCCCATTCTTTACTGATAGGATCACCCGACGAGAAAAAAACCACGTCCAAACCTTTGAAGCAGCCATCGGTTAAAACTTGGCACTCATACTCTTGGTCACGAAACGGAATTTTCATTCCTTTGGATCGTTCGCTGGCAAAAAGGCGCAATTCCTTGAATTTGTGTTTGGAGTCTTTCAGCAATTCTCGAAAGGTTTCCCCTACAAGGCCAGTGGCTCCAACAATTCCAATGGACAATTCGCGACTCATTTTTTCTTCCTTTTGTTTCGTGTTTCTTTGGTTTTATGGAACAGCCCCATGACGGCTCCTAAAATGGCGTACGAAAAGAAGAGCGCGAACAGCATCACTTCGGGCCGTATTGCTACCAAGATGATTACCATTACACCAACCACTAAATAAGTGAAAGGCTGTTTCTGTTTCAAGTTGACGTCCTTGAAACTTTTATAGCGAAACTGACTGACCATAGTGATTCCTAAAAGAAACGTCATGAATAAAAGTAAAAAGTTACGACTGGCGTCCACCTCTAGATCTTTGAAACAAAGCACAGATGAAGCGACGATCCCGGCAGCCATCGGAATGGGGAGTCCCTGAAAATGGGAGCGCTCATCGGCTTGTTGCACGTTAAAGCGCGCCAAGCGCAAGGCGCCGCAGGCAACAAAAACAAAGCTGGCCAACCAGCCGACGCGTCCAAAAGGTTGCAGGGCCCACAGGTACATGATCAAGGCTGGGGCCATTCCGAAGCTTACCAAATCGCAGAGAGAATCGTACTCGGCACCAAACTGACTGGTGGTGTCGGTCAGGCGAGCGACTCGGCCATCTAAGAGATCAAAAACTGCAGCGGCGACAATGGCGTAAGAGCCGAAGGTGTACTCACCTCGAATGGCGAAGATGATCGACATAAAACCAAAAAACATATTGGTTGTGGTCAGCAGGTTGGGGAGCACATAAATGCTCACTCCAGCGGGGCCACGACGGCGAGGACGACGTTCAGCCATAGACAACGCCTCCCAACTGCCAGAACAATAAAGATAATAAGAAGCCGCTCACTATTGGTTGTGACAAGTTGTCGTCAATACTAAAAAATGACATCAGCTCACTAAGAGCCCCAATCAAACCACAGGCCAAACTCAATCCAAGGGTTGGTCCCCAGCCCTCCACTCCCATGGGTTTGGGGTAAAGGGAGATAAATATAAACGCGGCCAATGAGCAAAAGGCAAAAGCGGCCACAGTTCCGACCAAGCTTTTGTTGGCAAAGATCTTTGTCTTTCCAAAAAGAAGTCCAAAAAAACTGGCAATGGGGTCCCCGATAGCTAGAAATAAAACCGACAAGAGGCAGATCGGTTTTGGGAATATTAAAAAGCTTAAGCCAATGCCGATGGCGGCATAGGAAGACCCAGAAGTGCGGCGCACCTCGTGTTTGCGAATGACGGGTCCAATGATTTTTAAAGAAAAGCGGTTGAAGGCCGGGAAAAACTTGCGAAAGTAATCCATCAGAATCAAAGGGACGGCGACTGCGAAGAAAAGTGTCCAGCAGATCCACACGGGCAGAAAAATCATGCAAATAAGGACCCCAAGAATACTTAGGATGTGGAATATTTTTCGAGAGATGTGGAGATCCGTTCGGGTCTTCAGGTTCTGTAACATTGGCGGAAAGGTTTAGCACCCTTTCGGCGGCGAATCAAAGGCCTTTGTTGGCCGCTTCTTTAGTGGTTGATTCTCTTGTTATTTCAATAGTTTGAACCTTTTCCCCGATAGGCGCTTTGATCTGATTTTTGCCTTCGTTGAGGAAGATATAATCACTGGTCAAAAGATTCTTTTTCATGGGAAAAAGATCGCCCTCATTTTGGTTGCTCTCGTTGATGATGCGGCCCACTTTTTTACAGTTCTTAAAAAAGACTCGAGCACTTGGTGCTTTAGTTTTGACTCGTAGGGTATCCAGCTTTTTTCGACAATTGATTTCAATAATGGGGGATTGAATTTTCTCTGCAATGATCACCGGTTTGGTGGCCACTGCAGCGATATTGCGTTGTAATGGTTTGAACACGTTGGTTCCCAGTGCATTTAAAATCATCAAAATATTAATAGCGGTCAGAACACCGATAAAGGTGAGGGTGCCCATTACCAGGCGCACATAAGCTTTTGTTTCACTTTTTTCAGACTGACCCATGGTCTACTTTTCGGTCAGTCAGAGGAAAAACTCAAAAGGGAAATGGTGATTGGTATAAGTCCGTCCATCAATGGGCGACAAGCCAGACATAGGTCTGGCTTCTGTCGGCTCAGGCCGTCGTTAGCACCAAAGGAATTCCCACCAGGCACAGTCCTTTTTGCCGACGATCTGCTCAGCTACTTTCGAAGGATTCGCGATATTCGACATGGAATTCAGAATTCTGTAGGACTTCAAGGCATCGGTAAAGTCTATGTCCTCGTCGCGAATCTTCACGATCAGTTCTTTGTACTTCTCTCCTTCTTTGGAGAGAGCGATCGGTTTAATCTCAGCCATCAGGTTGTTTAGTATATAGACATAGGTGTTCTGGTCGCGCAGAAGGCCTTTATCCCGTCCCGATTGATCTAAGGTTTTGAGGGCCTGATTCACGATTCTTTCCAGAAACTGATAAATGCCTCCGTACTCAATTGCGACGCCTTCGACGTTGGAGTAAATCACCGACGTGGCGTGGTTTTGCTCGGGGCGAGCAAAAATCAGCTCCAAGGATTCTTGGAGCAGCTTAGCGCCTTCGTCGCGAGTGTAGCTGTTGGCTGGGCTTTCGTCTCCAAAACCTCCAGTTTCATCATCAATGGGCTGGGCCACCGCTCGCTGGGCGCCGTTGAGATTAGTGGCTACGATCCGTTGTAGCGTTTCGATATCCATGACCTTCAAACGGTCCGATGGGAACTTTAATCCTGCCATTGAGAAGGAAGGAACTAATAAAAGTAGGGCTATAAGTTTCATGACACAACTCCTCATGCTACGATTATGAGAAAAGCTGTATCCTGCGT
>CBDUOS010000189.1:0-4434 GCA_965368905.1 uncultured Bdellovibrionales bacterium
GGTACTAAGTTCAGTCACCATTCGCGATATGATTCAGACTGATGCCAGCATCAACCCCGGAAACTCCGGCGGCCCTCTCTTAGATAGTCGTGGCCACTTGGCCGGCATGAATACCGCTATTGTGTCAGGCTCTGGAACATCCGCCGGAGTTGGCTTTGCCGTTCCCTCCAATGCAATTAAGCGAATCGCCAGTCAGCTCATCAAGTATGGGGAAGTTCGCCAGCCTGGAATTGGTATCAGCCCCCTCCTGGGGTTTCGCAAACAACTCCTTGGACGATACGGCTATGATGTTAAAGAAGGCGTAGTGATCGAGTCCGTCACACCTGGTAGCCCCGCTGATCAAGCTGGCCTAAGGGGAATTCAAGAGCACCCACAGATGGGGGTTCGAATTGGAGACGTCATCACTGATGTCGACAATACAGCCATCCGAAACTTTGATGATCTTTACAACACTTTGAGCGAGAAAAAGGTTGGTGATCAAGTTGAGATTAAAATTCGTCGCATGGGACGAACACTCACCAAACGAATAACTCTCGATCTTTTAGGAAAGGCTGGCTAGTGGATACAACGAAACAGGGGTTCCGACTGAACACCCGCCCCGGACAAAAAGAATTGAAAATGATCGTAGACAACGCCACCGGCGTTGTCCTTGTCTTGTGTGTAGTTCAAATTATGGCTGGGCGCCACGTCCTTCGCCGCCGCTTTTTGCCCTCGGCAGCCTAAGGTTTTGGCTTGGTATGGCACGATAAAACCATCATCAAACAAACAAGAAACCTGGGTGTCTCCGTTTTCTAAGGTTTCCACCGAAACAGTTCCAAACTCTGGGCTGTCTAAAAGAAAGTTTTCCGAGTTGCCAATAAATTCAAAGCACTTTTTCTGTCCGTTGTAAGCGATAAATCGCATGGTCTCGCTTAGTCCATTAACAAAGGCTTTCAGTGAATTGTCGATAAAATTGATCTGTTTGCCGGAAGCTGATTTGCAGGTCGCCCAATCATTAGTAAGCAATTCTTTTTCTTTTGTGACTGCGGGCAAGCACTCCAAAACTAGCCTCATAGACTGAGTGAAGCAATTGTTTTTCACTTCATATTCACAATAGGGTTTCTCTTCGAGTTTTTTGTCTTCTATAAATGCAGTGTCGAGTTCAGAGTTCCAACCACTACAGGAAATTATAGTAAAAGAAAGACTGCTCAATAATAGAAAGCGAAAGACCATTTATACCTCGTCGTCGAGTTCGTCTTCGTCCGAAATTGACCCTAGGTTGTATTTCTCAACACGGTAACGCATGGACCGAAAAGATATATCAAGCAGAGAGGCCGCTCGCTTCTTCACACCGCCCGCCGCGTGGATCGCCTTAATGATCAACTCTTTTTCGATTTGCCCCAGAACTTTTTCTAAATCGATTCCCTCTTCGGTAATCTCAATGCCTTCACTAGACACCATTTGTCGAGACCCACTCGTGGTTTTCACAAAGGGCGGTAAACTCTCTGGAAGGATCGAAGCACCGGCCTCAAGAGCGACCGTTCTTTCGATAATATTTTCTAGTTCCCTGACGTTTCCTGGGTAGTCATACTTTTTTAAGATATTCATAGCATCAGTGCTAATGCTATTCACAACCTTACCCAATCGTTCATTGTATTTCTTTAAAAAGTGCTCAGCCAAAAGAGACACATCTTCTTTGCGCTCGCGCAATGGGGGTGTTTTGATCTGAATCACGTTCAATCGGTAAAACAAATCTTGTCGAAATGTTCCCTCGCTGACCATATGTTCAAGATCACGATTGGTCGCCGCTATCAAACGAACCGTCACATGAGTGTCCTCAGTGGAACCCACTCGACGCACCACTCGCTCCTGAATCGCCCGTAAAAGCTTTACTTGAATCGTTATCGGGAGTTCTCCCACTTCGTCCAAGAACAGAGTTCCTCCGTCAGCCACTTCAAAAAGACCAGCCTTATCAGCCACGGCACCCGTAAAAGACCCTTTTTTGTGACCAAACATCTCCGACTCCATCAATGACTCAGGAATGGCACCACAGTTTATTGTAATAAAGGGCTTATCTTTTAAAGGTCCATTGTAGTGAATCGCTTTGGCGACCATTTCTTTACCAGTTCCACTCTCACCAGTGACCAAGATGTTGGTTGGAGTCGCAGAAACACGCTTTACCATTTCATAAATGTGATGCATGGCCGCCGAGTTCCCCACCAAACTCTGAAAACTGTACTCTTTATTTAATTCTTTCTTGAGGGTTCTATTTTCAATTTCTAAATGCTGGCTGCGGAGGGCATTGGCAATATTGATTCGGACTTCATCCAATTTGAAGGGCTTAGTCACATAATCATAGGCCCCCATTTTCATAGCATCGACAGCAGTCTCTGTAGTCCCAAAGGCCGTGATCATCATAAATAAAAGCTCAGGGTAAGTGTCTTTGCAATGCTTGAGTAGCTCAATCCCAGTCACATTAGGCATTTGCAAATCTGATATAACCAGATCAAAAGATTTTTTCTTGAGAATATCGATAGCTTTTTGACCATCTTCAACACAAGTGGTTTCGTAACCTTCTTTTTTCAGCATGATCTCTAGGAATTCGCGGATGGATTCTTCATCGTCGACAACAAGAATTCTTGGTTTCATTGAAAAGCCTCCAACGTTTATTGTCGGTTGAATAGTCAATTTGAGCAAGTCTTAAGCCAGGACCCTTCGAAGGTACGAAAGCGCTGCGTCTAAGATGATTGAAGAGCTTTGAAACTCATCAAAAATTCTGTGCCAACGCCCAGATCACTGTATACCTGTATGTCTCCTTTATGGGCTTCAACTATGGAGTGTGTGATAGCTAGACCCAAGCCCGTTCCCTTGTGCTTGGTGGTGTGGAAAGGTTCAAAGATACGCTCTCTCAACTCTTCTTTGATCCCCACTCCATTGTCTTTCACACTGACTGCAACCAAGTTGCCATTTTTTTTAACACTGACTTTAAGAACCGGATGATCCATGGATTCCATGGCTTGAGTCGCATTCACAACAATGTTGAGAAAAGCTTGTCGAAGTTTGTCTCTATTCCCTAAAATTTTTAGACCACTTTCCACATCGGCCACCACTTCTACCTGGACCGTATTAAAATCATGCTTTACGAACTCCAAAGTGTCTCGGATCAAATGCCCCACATCGATATGGTCTTCCATTGGTGCCTCTGGTTTCGCAAAATCCAAAAATTCGGTAATTAAGTTGTTCAATCGGTCTATTTCTCGACTTACGATCGACATCAGTTTTTCACTCTGCTCCACATCACTGTCGCCAGCCTTTAAAAGCTCAATACTTCCACTGATTCCGGCCAAAGGGTTGCGAATTTCATGCGCAATCCCAGCGGCCAATTGTCCAATAGCCGCCATCTTCTCTGACTGCCTCACTCTTTTTTCCAAGGCTCGAAGATGAGTGTGGTCATGAAAAGCAACAATTCTCCCTTGAGAACCCCCCTCCTCATCGCGCAACTCATTCACGTTCATCCGAAGAATTCTTTTCTCTCCCTGGCGGTCGAATTTGATATCAAACTCTCGCTCTGTGTCCGCATTAAAAAGATCCACTTGAGGAAGAAATCGGGACATGGGTTGCAGTAAAACTTCTCCAGGGTGCAGACCAAGTATAGAGTGAGCTGCAGGGTTGGCCTGCAAAACCCGCATATCTTGATCGACAGTGATCAAGCCGGAACTGATATTGGTTAAGATCAACTCGTTGAGGTTCTGCAAAGTCACAACATCGCGGACTCTCTCTTTCAGTTCCTCTCCCATAACATTCAGCTGTTCACTTAAAAAACCGGCGAGGTAAGCCACTGTGAAAAAGGCCAAGTTGTTAACACCAACGGCAAGGTAGGCTGTGTTGCCAGATAAGCTCGTATCCAAAGAAACAATAAAAGAAAATAGAACAGAAGTCCAAAGCGCCAGACTGAGGGCACCCTTTCTTTGAAAAATCACTCCACACAGGATGAGGTTTACCAAGTAAAGAAAGATCAATAATGATTGCTGAACACCAATAAAGTAGATTAGCCCGGTGATATAAAAAGCCTCAAAAGCAAACAAAGAACCGGCGGCCCAAGTATTTTTATGTAGGCTTCGAAAGAAAAGAAAAAATACGAGCTGAAGCGCAAAGGAAATTCCAATCAATCCATAAAGAGGATAAAACACCTGATTGGCGTCAATTCGAGATTCGAAAAATTGAAAGGATAAAGTAAATACTAAAACAAGTAATAAAAATCCAAACCGAACACTGTGCACGGTAAAGGATTGGTTTTCCGTTTTAGAAAAATCAAAACGTTTAGCCAGACCCGAACTGGCAACCATTACATACCACCCGCCATATTAAAGATCGGCAAATACATAGAGATCACGAAGAAAGCGACAATCCCCCCCAAGACAACGATCATTAGGGGTTCCATCAAACTTGTGATAC
>CBDUOS010000190.1:0-4423 GCA_965368905.1 uncultured Bdellovibrionales bacterium
ATGGGCTTCGTACCAGTCACCGCGTAGTGGTTGATAATCTCCCTGTTGGTCGGATCTACACCTTTCAGGGTGTTGCGATTACAAGCGACCTCGGGAAAACCCTCAGTCGCGTATTACAAGTGACACTTTAATTAGTTTTCGCACTTTACGTCTTCACGATCGCAGTGCATGGCATTGGATGCATTACTGCAGTCCTTCAAAACTTCGGCACGCGCCGCTCCTTTCGATGGCTTGGTCGAAGTGAATGTTTTGCCGAAGGATTGGATCGAGCAAGTCCAACTTTGACCGCCACCATAACTTGGGCGATTTTTATCCATGGCCAAATGAAATACTTGTTCTTGCAGTTGGTAAACAGCTCTTTCCAGCTCCCACACACGACGCCGAAGCTCACTTTTAGAATACTTTTCGTAGTTGGTGCCAATTTCAATTTTAAAAACATCTCGTGGTCGTGACTCGGCTGTCATAGGTAACATAGCAATCATCATTAACAAACAAATCGTGGTCTTCATATTTACTCCTTATTGATTCATGGAACTTATGTTCAGTGAATCTCGATGGTCTTTCGTTTAATATAATCAGGGATTTAAAAATTCACACTGACAAGGCTGTCACGTGTCATGACCGATCTTTCCTGGCCTGAGCCTTCAAATCAAAACTAGAGCGGCTCCGGCTGGTATAGACCTTGCTCATTCCCTTCTTCGAAAAGTAATAGACCATTTGTTTTTTGCACGAGGGGTTCGAGCCAAAAATAAATGATCTCGCAACTTCCAAGGAGAAAAAATGAAAAATTTAACCTTATTCCTAATTCTTACGTCCGTCTTAATGGCATGTTCCAACAACAATAATGAGCCGCCGGTTGCGCAACAGCCTTTGCGCAACGAAGTGGAAATGAGCTTTATCGGCACTACAGATGAAGACAAACTGTATGGATACCGTCAGTCTTTAAGCAGTGTTGAATGTCGTTATGATCAAGCCAATAACTCACTTCGTGTTGTTGCTTATAAATTTGATAACCAAGACACACTGAAAGTTTCAGAGAGTTTGCAGCTCACTGACTATGCCATTCAACCCAACAAAAGTGGTTTCCTGAAGCCCGCCGAAGGCGATATGGTTCCCTCTTTTATCTTTTTGAGTGATCAAATGGACATTACCTACACTGAACAAAGCAACTGCTCGACTTATTATGAATTTCAAGGGGATGAATTGAGAGGAAATGTTCTATGCTCTGCACTTGAAACGGATGCCAATGATCGAACATTTGTATCCATTGAATTTCAGTGTTTGAACCAAAATTATCTGCTCTTCGAAATCAAGCAAGAGATGTTGTAAAACCGGGGGCTCTCATATGAGCCCTATTCACATGAGGTGAGTTATGCGAGTACTAATGAATGTCTATTTGGTTTTATTTTTTTTTATCTTTGGTCCGGAGGCTGTTGCCAACTCTCTACCGATGAAAAAGGTGCAAACCATCGAGACGGTTTGGGTGCCAGTGGAACAGGGAGAGATTGATGACTCCACTGAGGTGATCGAAGCCGTGGAATTAAAAGAAGGGCAGCAAGGGGCGGTGCCTCTTTTTAAAGAGTCTCAGATGGGACCACCGCCTCCATCAAGAGAGGATCCGCGCCCCAATGTGGTGAGCCAGGAAATGCCAAAGCCCCCTCCAGGAGTGCAAATCAAGACTGCTGAGGGACTGGCTCCAGACGAGCGACCGATAATCCAGGTGATCTACCAAGGTGTGAAACCTCCGTCACCCCCAGAGAAGAAGATGGAGCCCTTACCGGCACCTCCATCGCCAATTGCTGAAGAGCCAGCGGTTCCGATAGGAGAGTCTAAACCATTGAATCCACAAGAGAAACCCAAAAAACCTAGAGGTGACACTTACAATTTCTATTTCAGTTCTTAGTTGATTGAGAGAAAAATAGAAATCTTACATTGGGAAGAAAAAATATGACAGGGATGTCAGTCATTGCTATTGAAAGTCCTATGGAACAGGGACAATTTGAAATAATCCAGAGTTTAGGCTCCGGTGCTACGGCCGAGGTTTTTAAAGCCCGCAACAAAGAGACAGACAGCTTTGTCGCTTTAAAGAGTTTTTTGAATTTCGTCTGCCAAGACACAGAGTCGTTAAAAAGGCTGCGCGATGAAGTTCAGATTTTAAAAACCTTCGATCACCCCAATGTGGTGAAAATGTATGGTGAACATATGTTGGACTCCCAGCTTTGTTTAGAGCTGGAGTTGGTCGAAGGGCATCATTTACGAGACTGGATGAGCATGACTCGCAATCCACTGATCGAGGTGGACTTGTGGATTTTGGTGCAAGTTGCCCGCGGTTTGGGAGCGGTTCACGAGCGTGGGATTATCCATCGTGATTTAAAACCAGAAAACATTCTGATCTCACACGAAGGCGATGTGAAACTTTCTGACTTTGGCTTGGCGAAAGAGTTGAATCGATTGACTATGACTCGGTTGGGATTGTTGGTTGGATCTCTGGGTTATATGGCTCCTGAAGTGACGGAAGGTGAGAAATCTTGCATTAAATCGGATCTCTTTTCTTTTGGTGCTATTGCTTACGAATTATTGTCGGGGCAACCGCCAATCAAAGGTGAAACCGCCCAAGCCATTCTGAAAAGAGTGATGGAGCCGGTCGAACCGTTGGCCAATGTTTGCCCTCATGTTCCACCACGGGTGGCACGTGTTGTCGACCAGTGTTTAGAGCAAGACAAAGACAAGCGACCAGAAAGCATTTGGGCCATAGAGTCCGAATTGATGGGCGTTTTAAATGAGTCGGGGCTGTTGCCCAAATGTCGGGAATTGGTTTCGGCATCACCCAGCCAAATAGTCTTTAAAACGGCACTGACCAACAAGAGAGACACGTTAATTCGGCAAGTCGAAGTGGCCAAACAGGATAAAAAACCTAATAAAAAGTTTTTGCTAAGTTTAGCCAATGAGTTTCAACGACTTTTTCCAGAAGACCCAACTGGCCTAGAGTTATTGGCTCTTTTGCGTGGACAAAAAGCAATCAATTGGAAGCACCCCATTGTGTTGGCGCCCCTCTTTTTAATACTGGTGACGTTGTTTTTGTTTTCGATGGTTGATTGGAGCCTTTTGAATAAAGATGAAAGTTCTGAGTTGCCTCCTCCGGTAGCGACCAAGAAACCTCAGGAACCAGTTGTGACGAAGGGAATGATCCCCGAGCCGAAAAAGGAAAACCCAAAACCTGCGGTGACTCAAACAGTTATAAAACCAAAACCGAAGCCTGTCTCACTCACAGCAAAACCAAAACCAAAACTTCAACCATCGACAGCTCCGGTGGTGAAAAAGTCACCTCTCAAGCCAGTGATGACGAAGCCAATTTTGGGGACGTTGAGTTTCGATGTCGATGAAGACGTAGATATTTTCATCGATGGAAAGCAGATTCCAAGAGAACAGCTAATGAATTTTAAAGTGAAACCAGGGGTCCATAAAGTCAAAATGATCAAGGCTGGCTTCGACCCAATCAATAATGAGATAGAAGTGAAAGCCAACAAAACAACAACAATCCGTGCAAGGGGAGGCGCTTAAGATGTCTCAGAATAATTGGAAACTCTGTTTGCTCGGTCCCCAATCAACGCATTTTGTTGACGTCCGGGGGCTTATGGCCGTTGGGGGAGAGCAGTCCACAGGTGTTAATATTAAAGGTCTTCGCTATAAAGACGACTACTTGATTCTTTCTCCGACTCCACAGGGTGTGAGCATTCATTGTCTTAAGGGGAAGAAGTCGCAAAGCAATATGCAGCTCAATATAAACGAACATTTTCAGGTGCAAGATTTGACACTCCTTCTGCTACCCAATGAACAAACTGTGGGAACCGAGGACGGCGGTAGAATATCAGAACGCTTTGCCGATGATGTTAAAGTCTTAGTGCAAAAGTTTTCTCAACCAGGAGATCTCAAAGGTTCGATGGAACTCTTGCTTGAGACGATGATCTCAGCCTATGAAATGGACAAAGGGTTGTTGATCGCTAGCAACCCTCAGGGTGAGTTTAAAATGCTAGCTCAAGAAAACATCCAACAGGATGAACCCTGGTTGAGTGAGACTTTGGTGCAACAAACAATCACCAGTCAAAGACCGACGGTGGTGCAAAATATCATTGGCAGTCGCTTCGAGAAAAGCAAAAGTTTAATGGGAACCGGCTTTATGTCGGTCTGTGTTTGGCCACTTTGTGTCCGTGGTGAAGTGCTGGGAGTTTTGATGATCGGTTCAGATCGTCCTCACTCTGGGTTAACCAAGCCCCAAATCGCCACAGCTGAAGCCTATGTGCAAATGGCTGCTCTGATGTTGAAGTTTTATTTGAATGATATGACGTTAAAGAAAGAAGTGGAATCCTTGCGGGCCTCTCAGGACCAAGATAACTCACCTCTGACAACGGTGGATGAATCGTTG
>CBDUOS010000191.1:0-4315 GCA_965368905.1 uncultured Bdellovibrionales bacterium
AATGCTCGGTCGGCTAGGAATGTGTTCTTTGAAAGCAATCTTATGGTTGAAAACACTTTGCATCAACAAGTCTACAGAAGGGTTTAAACACTGCACAATACCACAAGGGAGTTCAACCGCCTCAAAACCCTCCCCAACTCGCTTGAAAGCGCCTCCTTTATAGGCTATTTTTAACCTAGCAGGGCCATTTTTCGATTTCATAGACTTTGCAGTAAAAAATTCAAACTGCAACTGTTCTTACTACTAATCCCATGGTGTCTTACCAATAGAGTCTTTGTGATGAGATCGCCGGATCTGATGAGTGGAAGTGGCCCTATATGCCAACCTCTTAGCCACGCTCCAAGGCTCTAGCAACCATGTCCTGAGCGGCAATCCAGCCGGTAGTCCATGCATTTTGAAAATTAAAACCGCCGGTGATTCCATCCACATCTAGAATCTCGCCGGCAAAATACAAGCCTGGTACTTTTTTACTTTCCATAGATTTGAAATTGATTTCTTTTAAAGAAACACCTCCACATTCTACAAACTCTTCTTTGAATCGGTTTTGTCCTAAGATTTCAAATTCGCCAGCGAACAGACTGTCCCGTAAAGTATTCATCTCTTTTTTATTGATGTTGGCCCACTGTTTTTCTTCATCAATTTTGCATTTTTTTAATAAATTTTGCCAAAATCTCTTGGGAAGCTCTTCTGGATAAGAGTTTCGCACAAAACTTTTACTATTCTTCACTTTGGTGGCTAATAGCAATTGCTCAATATCTTCTTGTCGTGAATACCCTAACCAATTCACCCGTAGTGTGCCTTGGTAATCCGCCCTTTGCATATCTCTAGCCGCCCACGCTGACAGTTTCAGGACGGCCGGTCCACTTAATCCCCAGTGAGTAATCAAAACTGAGCCCTGCTGTTTGTATTTCTTTTTATTGGGTAGTTTTAAAATCAACGAGGCCTTTGGAAAACTAAGCCCTTGTAGTTCATCAAGAAGAGGGTCTTTGATCTTAAAACTGAAAAGGGATGGCGCCAGTTCAGTAATTGTGTGTCCTGCCATCTTTGCTAACTCGTAGCCACCTTTCGAACTTCCGGTGGCGATCATAACAAAATCTGCAACAAGGGGGTCCTTGTCTTTAATCTGCAACTCAAGTTGTCCATTGTCCCTACGGACAATGGCCTTGATCGGTGATTTTAGATGCAGAGCAATTTTATACTTTTCGATTTGTTCAAGGTAACAATCAATGATCGTTTCAGAGCTGTTTGACTCTGGAAACATACGCCCATCTTCTTCAGCAACAATTTTAACACCAAGATCACGAAACCATTGAAGTGTGTCCTTAGCCTGAAACCTTTGCATGGGTGAGATCAGCTCCCTAGATCCCCGGGGGTAGTTCTCAACAAACTTTGGCACTTCAAAACAATTGTGAGTGACATTGCATCGGCCTCCCCCAGAAATCCGTACTTTCTTTAAATACTGGTTAGTGGATTCGAAAATTGCGACATCAACAAGAACGTTCTGCTCAGTCGCATTTTGGGCCGTATTGATCGCGGTAAAGAAGCCGGCGGCGCCCCCACCCACTATCGCAATTTTCATAGGTTTCTTGGAATCCATAGTCAATTCCAGTTTGAACGATCAAGGCACAAAAGACAACCTGGAAAACCCTCAATAGGGTAAGTGAAATTTCTATAGCGCTTCTTTTAGTGATTGGTCGATCTGATCTTCCAGTTTGGAAAAATCCAAATTGGCATGGGCCTCACAAAAAAACCAAGGTTCTCGTGAGTCTGGCTCTAACATGACACCTTTTTCAATCAAGTTTTTTGCAAACTGTACGTAAAGTGGATTGTCTACTTTTTTCCAGTCACGATAGTTGCTGGGAACCTCTTCAGAGAGGTGCACTCCAAACATTGACGATGGTCCCGAAAATGACAGTGGTATCGAATGGTTCAAGAAAACACGTCGCAAGATATCCATGACTTTTCGTCCACTGCTGGCCACTGTCTGCAAAGCCTCAGTGGTCTCGATAATTTTCAGTGTGGCCAGAGCGGCAGAAAGACCGACACCATTGGCCGTGTAAGTTCCTCCGTGAACTACCCCTTCTTGCGAAAAGCTAATTCTCTCCATAATGTCAGCACGGCCTCCAAAAACTGCGATTGGATAACCATTGGCAATGGCCTTCGCATAAGTTGTTAAATCAGCATGGATACCGTAAAGCTCTTGAACTCCGCCCGGGGCCACTCGGAACCCAGTTTTCACCTCGTCAAAAATCAATAGGCTTCCAGACTGATCACAGACTTCACGTAAAAGAGAAACATAAGAAGGTGTGGCCTGAATACTTCCACAATTCCCTAGAATAGGTTCAATCACAATGGCTGCAATCTCATCACCTTGTTGCTGAAAGATGGTTTTGAGAGCCTCTTCGGAGTTTAAGGGAATTAATTCGATGAGATCTTTTGAATGTGAAGCAAGACCACTGCCGAAAGGTTTGATGTCGGGAGCTGATTGTTGACTAGGGTTCCATCCCTCGACATCAGATTTCCACATCATCTCATCATACAGACCATGGAATCCCCCTTCGATGATCACAATCTTCTGACGTCCGGTAAAGGAACGAGCTGTTCGAACTGCTCCCATCACGGCTTCCGTCCCAGAGTTGGCATAACGAAGTTTTTCGATGTTGGGGCACAATTTTTTGATTTGTTCCGCCACCTGCGAATCCAGCTCTAAAGAAAAGCCACTCATTGTACCACGCTCTTGAATCCATTGAATCACAGCTTCGTCGACTCTTTGGTCGCGATAGCCCAGAATGATCGGTCCGTAGGCCAAGCGAAAATCCACATAATTCTTTCCATTGGCATCGGCAAAACCACCACCAGTGAGTTTATCCACAAAAATGGTCTGCTCAGGTCCCCAAAACCGGTAGCTGTCGGCTACGCCAAGTGGCATATGTTTTTGTGAGCGCAGGAACAATTGATTCGAATTCATGTGAGACCTCTTATAGTGATCAAAGGGACGAATCCGGCACTTTATTTGCCTCTAGGGGATCAATGCAACATCTTTTTGCAAAAGATCCTCTAACTTTTCTATTATAACTTACAAAAGGAGCGCCTCTTTTGGTACTTGCATGAACACGAAGATAACAACACTGAACCTCTCACTGTATGCTATGGTCAATGTGGAATGCTGTGGGAGTCCAACGGAGACAGATTTTCGACCTGGCTCTGAATGAAATCAATCGTGACGATAGCAACTCAAGTTCTCAATGATCATAAAATCATTGATATCTTCAAAGTCCGGAGAGAGCGGTCCATCGGGTTTCGGTGGATCAATCATATCAAGGTTTCGAGAGAGCAAAACTCCAATTGAAGGATCAGAATCTCGCACTACCAAGGTGAAGGCTTTACGGTTTTGTGGGTCAACTCCTTCATACCAAGTGGAAGGTCCTCGCACATCGGTTCGAAAACTTTTAGTTACAGGAACACTTTGAATATCACGGGACTGAACAAGTACACCGTCTTTATATACTCCGGCACGAATTTTGGCAGTCAAACTGAAGCCATCATCCATAATGTAAGCATCAGCGAACTCTTGCTGACCTTCTGTCATGTCAAACCAATTACCTCGGCAAAACACTTCACTGATCTCATCTCGAGCTTCAATTCGTTGATAAAGAGTTTCAGAATCCAAGCCAAAAGATTGGTTGTGTTCTTTAACTTCAAAATTGGGTAAAGGCTTTGGAGTGATCGGTGTGCAGTTTTCAACTGTTAGGTAAGGCTTACTGTTGATAATCTCTACAACGGACTCTTCCATTACAACGTCACTCGAACATTTATTCTCTAAGTCGTAGTTGACGTAACTTGCCTTGCCACCATAGCCATCACCATTGCCGTTGGCCAAAATACTGCTTTGCGAATCATTCTGGGAACTTGATCCGTCAGATTGTTCACAATTCTGGAACAAAAGAACTAGTACAGCAAACGCAAATAAGATGATTCCCTTGTTTATTTGTTGATAATTCATATCCCCGCCCATGTTTCAAATTTTACCATATTCTTGAGCTGCGTATACATTCAGTCTATAGATAGAACAGGAGAAACAAACTTATATTTTTGGGTTTCAATTTGTTTCATATTGAGATTTCAAATGAGAATTAGGTCATTGTAAAGGGTAATGGACATAAAAGCTTCAGTACTTACAAATTTGGGCCGAACAAACCATATGAACTATGTCGACACTATTGAGCAGCTTAACCGCGAGATCCGCGTGGGTCGTTCAAAAAATGCCAAAGCCAAGCTGCAGTCTCTGCCCCTTAAGTCCGTTCCGAGGCGACAT
>CBDUOS010000192.1:0-4172 GCA_965368905.1 uncultured Bdellovibrionales bacterium
AAGGAGTCGGCTGGCGAGTAGGGAATATTGGGGTTCCTCACCAATCAACATCGCTGCGGTTTGGATACTGAGGTTGTCCAATTCCTTGGTTGAAGCCCCATCGTATAAACCACTGATAGACTTAATAGCCACACGGTGGGGGTCAATCTCTCGCAAATCTTCTGAACACTCAGTCACTCGCTTGACGATTTTTGTGACATCAACAGGCTCGAGGCTACCGTCTCTCTTGCGAACTCGCATAAGATTTTCTGCAGATTGTTTTTTGGCTTTTCCTCTTGTCGCTTTTTCTTTTGTTGCTTCCATAATCGGCCCTCCCCGCTGGCTTGAAGTTCTACACCTAGATCTTGGTACTGAAATTTTAGCGTATAAGACGCTAAAAGAAGGCCGAGGCCTCCTTTGGTTGCTTCTAGATTTTGGTCTGACTTTTTAAAAGTTTTCAACTAAATCTAGTTTATTTTCTTTTCATTAATACTACATCTAGGTTTAATGCGTATCCCTGATTAAAGACGGTAGTGTGACTCCATGGGGGTGTCAAACAGGATTTGTAAAGGTCCAGGGATTTCAGCGTTTTTAAAGAACTGACAGCTTTTTGCAGCTATTTTTGGCCCGTTTTCTAGACACTTGTATAGGAAAGAGTCAGTTTTTTTTTGCTGAATGTTGAAAGTTTACAAGTCAAAATTGCGTTAATTATTAGCAAATGAAAAACGCTCAATTCGTTAGCAGTAAAAGCCGATAGGTTTTTATGAATAGTTCTGATCGATGGTTTCGTTTTTCTCTTAATTTTTTTATTTTCCTCATGTTCTTTCAATTGGGTTCGTTGCTGGTGTTGCGAAGCAGTTATAAACAGGCGCAAAACTATGTGAAAGACAATCAAGCTCATGTGGATTTTCAATGTGGCGACTTTCATAAAGACGAAAACTATTGGGATCTATCAAAGAACCAACCCGAACTGCTCAGTTCTTGTATGGACTTGGATTGCCCTCAATCTTTGTACAAGGGACCGGAGATCAAAGGACAAGAAGTGGACTTGCACGTTTTGTCTGTCGAGCGTCCTTGGCCATATCGTTGGGAGGGAATGAATCTGAAAAAAGGCAACTTCGTGGATGTAAAAGTGGCGCAAAGTGAAAAGCCACTCAAATTGGTTCTCGTCAGTCAGAGTTTTATGCTTTGGGATCTGGATTTAGAAGTGGGACACTCCACTATGAAACCGGTTCTTGAAAAAGAGTGGGCTCCTGAGGATCTGAGCTTGCATAGTTTCTCGGCCATGGTGAATCCTGAAAATTGGAATATTTCTTATCCTCGGAAAATTGATGAAATCATTGTTGTTGCCCCCGATTTGGTTTGGATCGAAGGCTTAGAACCCTCCACCAAAGTCACTTATTTCGATCAAAAACAACTTTGCACTTATCCTACCGCATGGGAGGAGATTGAGAATCCAGAGAATCAATTCCGTCGTTTGACTCTGGCATTGAAAGAGTACACCGAGTTGGATGTCACCAGTTTTCAGGGTCGCGAAATTGGGCGAAAGTTCAAAGTGCCTTTTCGAAACTTGTTGGCGGAGTCGCGGCAAGGTGAAGTTGTGGTTCCGCGTGATCTTGCCTCACAAGTGGATTCTGAAATGGGACTGCAGTGGCAGCGACAGGGCGATCAGTTAAAGGCGGTGGCTTACAAGTACAAAAGAGATGGTCAAATTCACCGATTGAAGGTTCCGGCACAAACCAGCCAAGCCTTTTTTGAAATGGCGAATGGGGTATTTTATTTGATTCATAAACACCAGTTTGGAACTTGGGACAAAGAGAAATCAAAGTTTGAACCCTTGCAATTACCTTTACGCATGCCAGCCATGTACTGGCCGGCTGCAATGACTTTTAATCCATTGAAAAGTGAAATTTTAATTTACAATGATGATCGAGGTGGCGAAGTCTACGCCTACAACGTTGTGACCAGCAGTTGGCGTATCTTTGCGCAACGGGTGGGTTACAGTCTGATGGCCATTCATTATGACACCCAGGCACGCAAATTGATCGGCGCCCGTTATCACGGCAAACAAATCACAGAACTGGTGAGCATTCGCGAGGGGGATCTGCGTTTGGAGGCCCATCCGCTAGAGAAGCCTTTGGATTTTTCCAAGCGACGTTGGCATGCGGACCTTACTCCAAAAGGTTCTCACCTTTGGTTGAAGATTCATCATCCGGCGCAGCCCCAGGGGCATTTGCATCCTCTGAAAGGCTCTTAATTCCGACTTGGCTCAGTGCTCGACTTAGGGTAAAACTGAATGCATGAGTAAAAAGACCGTTCTTAGTGCAAGCACCACAACCGGAGACCTCACTCTCGGAAACTATATTGGTGCCATCAACAACTGGAAGTCCATGCAAGAGCAATACAATTGCTTCTATATGGTGGCGAACCTGCACAGTTTGACAGTGTACCAGGACCCGAAGGGGCTAGAACAAAGAACCCTCAGCTTTTTTGCTCAGTATTTGGCTTTGGGTCTTGATCCCGATGCCAATGTGGTTTTCGTGCAGTCCCATGTACCTGAGCATGCTGAACTTTGTTGGGCTTTGAACTGCATTGCTCCCATGGGCGCTCTCAATCGGATGACCCAATTCAAAGAGAAGTCCGAGAAGACTCGAGAAATTAATAACGGGCTCTTCACTTATCCTGTTTTGATGGCGGCTGATATTTTGCTTTATCAGGCTGATTTGGTCCCGGTGGGTGCCGATCAAAAACAGCATTTGGAGCTGACTCGGGACTTAGCTGAATCGTTTAATAAAAGATACTCTCCTGTTTTCAAGATTCCTGAGCCTTTTATTGGCAAATCGGGCGCTCGAATTATGTCGCTGCAAGATCCGACCTCAAAAATGTCGAAAACTGATGAAAATCCGAAAGCCTTTGTTTCGATTATCGATAAACCCAAACAGATTCAAAAGAAGATCAAGGGTGCGGTGACGGACTCTGATCCCGGTGCCAAAATCATCTATGATCCTGAGAACAAAAAAGGTTTGGCCAATCTCATGACTATATATTCAGTTTTGGGCGAAAAAACTATGGCTGAGATCGAAAAAGAGTTTGAGGGAAAAATGTACGGACATCTGAAGGTGGCCTTGGCCGATCTGGTCTGTGAGACTTTTGCCCCGGTTCAGGAAAAGTATGAAGACCTGATGAATCATCCAGATCATCTAAAAGCTGTCATGAAAAAGAATGCTGAGCGCGCCCGCGAGGTGGCAGCCAAGACCCGTCGATCGGTTTATCAAGCTTTGGGGCTGGTGACTCTCTAGCTCTGTCTTTATTTTCGATGAACATTTTAGATGAGATAAAAAAAAAGGCGTTCTCTTCAGAACGCCTTGGGGTGTGTATCAAATGTAACAAATCCAACTTCAACATCTTCTGGAACAGTAGCAACCACAACTTCAACTCAATCAACACCCACTCACTTCCAACCAAAACCAAAAGGGTGACACAACAGAATTCAATTTGCGGCAAAAAAGGGTTTTGATCGTCCCGAATACAAAGACAGGAGTTTGAATTGGCAAACTCGAACGTTTGAAACCCGCGGATGCCTTTTACGCATGCGATTTTGCCGGACTAAGTCAAAAATTAAAATGTATTAAGCGTGTTTTTTGTTTCGCGAGCGCACCAAGCTTCGCAGGGCACGTAACGCTTCAGGGTCCACCAGTTCGCTTTTGTATTGCTCTAAAAGATTGAGAGCGGTGGATGCATCAGCTCCCTGATGGTCTGGATTTTCAATGGCTAAGTAGCAGAATTCATCGGCGGTCTGGATCACTTTGGCCATGGGGTTGATGCGGGGCCTCTCGAGTCGCCGCGGATAGCCTTGGCCGATGGCGTTTTCATGGTGTTCAAATGCGATATCGGCCACCTCAGTGGGGATAGATTTCACTTTTTCTAGAATCCTTTTGCCTTTCTCCGCATGAGTTTCAAGCAAAGCTTTCTCGGCAAAGGTCAGGTCGGATTTGGGTTTGTTCACCAGATCCCGATCCAGTTCACTCTTTCCGATATCGTGTAGAAGGCCCCCCACACTCAATTTGTAAAGGTTGTTGCCAGAGCTCCAGCCCATGTGTTGAGCAATCATGACGGAGTAGAGACTGACGCCTAAACTGTGGGCATAGAGAAAGTCGTGGTGGTTATTGAGGGTTTCTAGCAGGGATCCGGAT
>CBDUOS010000193.1:0-4148 GCA_965368905.1 uncultured Bdellovibrionales bacterium
CTGCGTTAAAAAAATACTCGGGAGTTAAACTGTTCTACCGCCCTTTTTTTTCTGACAAGGATGAGTACCAAAACTTTACCACACAGATTCACTTCTGTGCCTTTGTAAACCAGTCTGAAAAATTTTGGGACTTCTTTCAGGCCACAATTGGTGATTACAAAAATGAGACAGAAAATCTTTTATACAGCAAGGCCAGCGAGTTGGGATTGGGTGTTGGTGGGCTCAAAGAATGCCTGCAGAAAAAAGAATCAAAAGAGGTGGTGGATTATCACCTGCAATACGCCCAATATTTAGGGATTACCTCTGAGCCAGTGATGTACATCGGGGGAGAGGTCCTGCACGGTGCTATTCAGGTCGCCGATGTGGAGGAGATTATTCAACGTAAGCTCAAAATTCCAGCAGCGGGAATGTGGTGACCTTGCATCAAATAGAGAATTATTCCAAGACTTGAGTGACAGCCAGAATCGACCGATAAAACTTTATCTAATCTGGAGGGTCGTCCATGGCTAAATCGAAACCTTGGAAATATTTAGAGACAAAGACGGGTGAAAAAGTCAAAGTCGATGCCGAGGATTACGATGGATGGATGGAGAGAAGCTGGCGTGTGATCTACACCGGCAAGACCAAAAAACCCTCCGTTGTCACAAGCATTCGAACTGGCTCCAAAGTTCGCACCATGACATTGGGACAATACCTAATGAAGCCCAAGCGCGGCAAATTGGTCTATCCTCGTCGCTGGCAAGGGGGTTTGGATTACCGCAAGTCGAACCTGATCGTGTGTTCGATGAAAGAGCGTCAGCGAATGTTGCCCAAGCGGGCCGACAAAAGCACCTCGCGCTACAAAGGGGTGTCCTACGTCAAAGGTAAAAAGATTTGGCGGGCTCGGATCGAGAAAAACGGCAAGTCTCACTACTTAGGAGATTTTGCAAAAGAAGAGCATGCCGCTCTAGCTTACAACAAAGCGGCTCGCGAGATGTTTGGCGACATAGCCTATCAAAATCAAATCATTAAAAAAGGCGAGCGCCGGGTCCCTAAAAAAACGACTTAAGGTTTCTTAGCGTTTCGGTACTCTCGGTCGTCATAGTGACGATAGTAGTCGGGAGAGCCAATCGAAGCCAAGATTCCCCAAATGATTCTTCGTAGATAAGGAACTCGGGCCACGGTGCGGGCGTTCTCTGCGGCTTGGGAGTCTGGGGTTGTTATTGTTGGTGGTGTGAATTCGTCAGACTTTACAAGTTCGGGTTTCAGTAACATCTGATGGGAATGCATTTGGCAAACTTCGTAAACTTTTATTCTCAAGTTTTTCATTCGCTCTATTTTATCGCTAAAATTCATTTCAAAGGGCCAATGGGAGTCTTCGATCAATTCATGAAAGGCCAAGGCACCATAGGGTCGTTCTCCCACGCCTGTACACATACCCAACTCGGGCATCAGAAACTCTTCAAATTCTACTGGCAAAGGTTCACTCCATACCGAGTCCAATAGTCCAATCCAAGACCAGGCCAATCTCTTGTAGGCTGCCGCTGCAACCAAATCAAATTCTCTGAGGTTTTGCAGAGGATAATCTTGTTGCAATTCATGACCCATTTCAATCCCAGTGACCGCAATTGTAGAGCCAATAAGGGTGTGGTTGGAGTGCAGTAAATCCAAGGTGTGCCAGTAATCTCGATAGGCTTTTTTTAGGTTTTGGTCTTTTGTTTTTAAAAACCGAATCAAAGCTAGAGTGAGAAAACTGTTGGCATTGGGGCTTGGTAGAGAGGCAGAGAGTTGAACCCGAGAAATATAGTTTCCGTGGGCGGCGGTAGTCATAAGTGACTTCACCTGAGGGACATCAAAGACAGACCAGTGATCATACCTTGGAAGTTCCGCCATCCAAGAGACATCGATCTCTCGGAACAATGGATGGTTGAGAACGCAGCGATGTTTTACGGTGCCGGCACTCATCTTTTCTTCCAGACAGTCTTTGCTCAACTCTTGGACTTTAGACTCTGTTGTCTTCTGTGCAGATGTAGACTTTGACGTTCCATCGTCAAAAAACTCGAGGGGAATATGTTGATGAATGAGTTCGGCCCCATTGGCCTGGCGTGAAGTTTTTAAAAAAAGCGGATGATCTCTTAGGTATTCAAGATCTTTTAAAATCCGAGTCTTGATTTCTAGTTTAGGCGAACTGTAAATTTTGTCGATTTTTTTCAAATAGGTTGCTTTTAAAAATACCCGACTCACAAGACCGATGGTCACACTGAGGGCTGCAATTCCGAAAAGCAACCCCACGCTGGCGCGAGTCCATTTATTACCCCAAAGTTTCATGGCAGTTCACAGGCCAAAAGATTTTGCCAGGCTTTTTTATCTTTCGATTTTAGGGCTTGGCAAGATTGGCTGTCCCATATGGCTAGAGCCGGGTCAAAGTTGTTGAGTTCCTGAATATATTCACTAGCAATCAAGTGTCGGTACAAGTTGATGTTCAATTCTGATGGCTTGTAATTGGATAAATTAAAAAGCTTTTGGTTGGGGTCTTTTTGTAATTTCCGCGGCACTTTGGCCGCATCCACTGGATAAATGTACATCCGTGTTCTCTCGTTAAAGATTCGCGACAAGCGGTCCAACGAGGCCAAGCGTTCGTTCTCTAAGATCTGGATCACTTTGGTCGCGCGAAAAACCACATTAATATGATTGTTGGTGAACATGGCCACATACTCGGTGAGTTTAAAAGTGCGTTCAAATTCGGTGATCAAGATATTCTGTTTGCATTTCTGCAAGAGTTGCACTTTTTTCTTCAAGTCATCAAAGTTTTCGCTGTCTCGGTTGTAAAAAACTTCGCTCACCAAGTAAGGGTCGCAAAGTCCTTCCGATTTGTTGCCGCAGTAGTGGTCGCGGGCCGATCGTAAAATATCGATATCAGTTTGCAGGGGCGGATCAAAGCTCCCTCGGTGAATGATTACCTGTTTTTCATAAAACTCTTCGGCCAAATGGCTTACAGAACCACTCTCTGGAATAAGAACGGTTTGGCAAAGTTTGTTTTCAATAAGTAAGAGGCTGGCATCAAGGGGGTCCACATCTTTAAAGATGGGGCCATCAAAATGAACCACATTGACTTCGATACGTTCTTCTAGCCCACCGTCCATCAAAGAGGTTAAGAAGTCGCTGATGTTCTCAGCTTTGTGAAAACACGCGTAGGTCAGGTTGACCCCTAATATTCCCAAAGCTTCTTGTTGGTGCAGGTTAGTTTGGTCAAGCATTCGAACATGCAAGATCACTTGGCTGGGTTTCTCCGTGGGCGACGTTTGAAACTTCAGGCCCATCCAGCCGTGGCAATCACCACTGTATTTGAAACTTTTGGCAGCGACAGTGTCGGCAAAGGCGAAAAAGTATTTCTCGTTCTTTTCGGTTTCAGACAGGCGCGACTCCAGCAAATCGTATTCGTGATCCAGCATTTTGCGAACTCGTGATTCCACGACGTAACGTCCGTTAGCGGTTTTTCCGTAGATTTCATCACTAAAGGTCATATCATAAGCGGACATCGCCTTAGCTATGGTTCCCGCAGCTCCTCCAACTTTAAAAAACCAGCGGGCCACCTCTTGGCCTGCACCAATCTCGGCGATGGAACCATATAGGGGTTTGTTAAGATTGATCGATAAAGCCTTTTCAGCTGTGGATTTTTTATTATTCATTGGTCGAGTCCAAGGGTCCGGTTGTTTTTTATTATTGTACTTGGAGTTAATATGAAAATCATCTTCTGTGTTGCGTTATTTGCTGATCGATTTTCTATGGACAAGAATAAAAATTAAAGGTTCACGTCCACCGGCCATAGAACGGCGAAAAAAAGGCTTTGCAAGTTTCGCGCTTCCAGTGGACGGGCTGTCAGAGAAAATGTATGGCGATACTCAATTCGAGCATACAGATCGGAATCCAGATGAAATTCAGAGCCTAGTGTGGCTTCCAAACCTTGTTCTCCCACATCATGAGCTGAGGTTTGTTGATCTTTCGGGGGGAGGGTCGGTCCAGAATCGACACTTCCAACCCGATACGAGCTGTAAACTCCGGCACCAGTGTAAAGATAATCAAACCACCAGACCTTAAAAGTGAGCGGGACATGAATGCGGTCCACTTTTTCATCGACAATCGTTGTCGGAAAAGCGCGAACAAATTGG
>CBDUOS010000194.1:0-4061 GCA_965368905.1 uncultured Bdellovibrionales bacterium
ACTCCTTAGTATTTATATTCAAGAAGAAGTGAAGAACTTGGGAATTCGCACTTTCACCGAGTCCGTCGAGTACGGCGTTAAAAAAGGATTGATTGCGCAAAAGACTTTAGACTTCGTACGCGAGCATAGCGAAGTACTCGAAAATGGGATTAAAAGGCGTCGCAACGAAAAATTTCAGTATTTTGGATTGCGCACGGTTTATGACCGCTACCTCCTTAAAGACCCAGAGAACCGCGATGTGTTTGAAACACCCCAATACTTCTTTATGCGTGTGGCCTGTGGGTTAGCGAACTCCGGAGAAGAGGCCTTAGAGCTGTATCGCCTAACATCCAACCTCGACTACTTACCTAGCACACCGACCTTGTTCAACTCAGGGACCGTGCATCCGCAAATGTCATCATGCTATTTATTGGATTCTCCACAAGATGATTTGCGTTCGATCTATACAAAATACCAAGACATCGCAATGCTCTCGAAGTTTGCCGGTGGCATCGGGGTGGCTTATCACCGTGTTCGCTCACGAGGCTCACTGATTAAAGGAACCAATGGTCACTCCAACGGAATTGTTCCTTGGTTAAAAACTTTGGATTCTTCAGTCGCCGCAGTGAACCAAGGTGGAAAACGCAAAGGTGCTTGCTGTGTTTATCTTGAAACCTGGCACGCCGATATTAAGGAATTTTTAGAACTTCGCGACAACACCGGTGACGAGGCCAAAAGAACTCATAACCTCAACTTGGCGAATTGGGTTCCAGACCTTTTTATGAAACGCGTGGAAGCCGACGAGATGTGGTCTTTGTTTGATCCAAAGATTATGCCCGAGCTGACCGACAGTTTCGGCAAAGAGTTCGAACGCATTTACATCGAGGCCGAAAAAGATAAAAAATATGTGTCTCAGATAAAAGCCCGTGATCTTTACCAACGAATGATGAAAACATTGGCGCAAACTGGAAACGGTTGGATGACTTTTAAAGATCACTCCAACACCAAGGCCAACCAAACGGCTGAAAAAGAAAACGTGATTCACCTTTCTAACCTCTGCACCGAGATCCTTGAAGTCACCAACGACAAAGAGACTGCGGTTTGCAACCTTGGCTCCATCAATCTTTCACATCATGTGACAGAAAATGGCGTAAACTACCGAAAAATTCGCGAAACCGTTCGCACCGCTGTGAAATTCCTGGACCGCGTGGTGGATATCAACTTCTACCCGATTGATAAGGCCAAAAAATCCAATCACAAATGGCGCCCTGTGGGCCTCGGCTGCATGGGATTACAAGACGTGTTCTTTAAACTAGGACTGCCTTTTGACAGCGAAGACGCCCGCAAGATCTCTCGTAAGATTCAAGAAGAAGTTTATTATGCTGCTGTCCACGCCACCCGAGCTGCTCAAGGGGATCTGCAATTTGACCTTTGGGGTGTTGAGCCAGACAGACCCGAGCGTTGGCAAAAACTCAAAGCTGAAATCAAGAAGCATGGTCTTCGCAACTCTTTGATTATTGCGATTGCTCCAACAGCAACGATCGCCAGCATCAGCGGATGCTACGAAGCCATCGAACCTCAGGTTTCAAACCTATTTAAAAGAGAGACTCTTTCTGGAGAGTTTTTACAAGTGAACCGTCACTTGGTGAAAGACCTTAAAAAGATTGGACTCTGGACCCAAGACATTCGTGACCAAATTAAGGCCAACGAAGGTTCCATCCAAAATATTATGGAAATTCCAGAAGCCCTTCGCAAAGTTTACCGAACGGCTTGGGAACTACCCATGAAGAGTTTGATCGAAATGGCCGCCGACCGTGGCGCCTTTATTGATCAAAGTCAGTCTTTGAACTTATTTATGGAAAGTCCCACCATTGGAAAAGTGTCTTCTATGTATATGTATGCATGGAAGAAGGGATTGAAAACGACTTATTATTTGCGTAGTCGTCCCGCCACTCGAATTAACAAAACCACCATCAGCAACACAAGCAAGAAGTACACCGATGAAGAGGTCATTGCCTGCTCTTTGGAGAACCCTGAATCTTGTGAAGCTTGCGAATAGCGAAAGGAGTTGGAAAAGATGATACTAGATCCCGGTTTTGATTTGACGTTACGACCTATGAAATACCCCGTCTTTTACGAAATGTATAAGGACGCCATCAAAAACACATGGACAGTGGATGAGGTGGACTTCTCAAAGGATGTCAGTGATCTTAATAACAAGATGACTCCTGCAGAACGTCACTTAATCAACCGTCTGGTTGCGTTTTTTGCCACAGGAGATTCTATCGTTGGGAACAACCTCGTTCTCAACCTTTACAAACATGTGAATTCTCCCGAAGCTCGCCTGTATTTGTCACGCCAGCTTTATGAAGAGGCCTTACATGTACAGTTCTATCTGACACTTTTAGATACCTATATCCCGGACCATGATGAACGCGCCCAAGCTTTCTCTGCGATCGACAATATTCCTTCGATCAAAAAGAAAGCTGAGTTTTGTTTTAAGTGGATGGACTCCATCGGCAGTCTCGATCGCATTGAAACCATCGAAGACCGTCGTAAGTTCCTAATGAACATGATTTGCTTTGCGACCTGCATTGAAGGTCTATTCTTCTTCGGTGCCTTTGCCTATGTTTACTATTTGCGATCCAAAGGAATGTTGGATGGCTTAGCCAGTGGAACCAACTGGGTTTTCCGCGACGAGTCCTGCCATATCAACTTTGCCCTTGAAGTGGTTGAAACTGCTCGCAAAGAAGACCCTGAAATCTTCACGCCACAAATGAATGACATGGTGACCTTGATGATCGAAGAGGCTGTTGATTGCGAAATGGCTTTCGCCGAGGACGTTTTGGCTGAGGGAATCGCCGGTCTTTCATTGAAAGACATGCGCACTTACCTCGAATCCGTGGCCGACCAACGCCTGGAGGCTTTAAGCATTCCCAAACGCTTCGGTTCAAAGAATCCGTTCTCTTTTATGGAGCTACAGGATGTGCAAGAGCTAACCAACTTTTTTGAAAGAAAAGTTTCCGCCTACCAAGTCGGTGTCAGTGGCGACGTTTCTTTTGAAGAGGACTTCTAACCCCAACAAAAGCAAAGTGGAGCCCTTTAGGCTCCACACTTTTTGGAACAGTAATCGACGTTCCAATTGTCATTGTCGCATTTTTGCCAACACGCGGAACTGCCACGGCCAAGATCCACTCTGCCCCGCATAAAAGCCTCAAATAGTTTTCACACCCATCACGCTACGCATTAAGGTACGCCGTTCCCTTTTTTGGGAACGGCGTACCTTTTTTAGCATCTTGACGAAGTGGGGAAAGGGCTCATACTTAAGGTGTCCGATTGGAGGTTGAGAAATGAAGCGTATCTTCTTGTTTTTTATTACAAATATTCTAGTGATGGCCTCACTGATGACTGTTTATTTCGTGCTCGTCAGCATGGGGTTAGTGCCACAAGGCTACTATGGCCAAGTCATTCTTTTCTCGGCCCTGTTTGGATTTGGCGGAGCTTTTATCTCTCTTCTGATTTCGAAGTGGATGGCCAAGAGGCTGATGGGGGTACAAATCGTAGATACCCGCGGTCAGTTCGCTCCCCTGGTCAACAAAGTTCACACCCTAGCAAAGCAAGCCGGACTTCCTAAAATGCCCGAGGTGGGTGTTTATGAAAGCCAAGAGGTTAATGCCTTTGCCACCGGACCTTCAAAAAGCAACTCAATGGTGGCTGTTTCCACTGGACTGCTCAACCGAATGGACAGTGATGAGGTCCACGGTGTCTTAGCCCACGAAATTTCCCACATTGCCAATGGCGATATGGTGACCATGACTCTGGTACAAGGCGTGGTCAACACACTCACACTGATCGTGACGTATGTTGTGACCAATATAATTGCAAGTGCTCTACGTGGGAACAGCAACCGTGGTATCGGCGACAGCTTCTTCGTACGCATGATCATTCACCACGCCATTTATGCAATGGTTTCTTTTGCGGCCTTTCCGATCGTGGCGGCCTTCAGTCGGTGGCGCGAGTATCGTGCAGACGCCGGTGGCGCCAAGTTGGCGGGACAAGCAACAATGATCTCAGCCCTTGAG
>CBDUOS010000195.1:0-4045 GCA_965368905.1 uncultured Bdellovibrionales bacterium
GAAAAAGCACCTATTGAAAACACCATCGAGAAAAATGCTTTGCAGGTGGAAGGTATTTATCTTACCCACCATCACTCCGATCACACGAGCGCCACCCAGGCTCTAAAAAAGAAATATGACTGTCCGGTCATTGGTTTTATGGAAGACCAACATCGACTTCCAATTTTGAGCCAAAGCTTTACAAACGGAAACACTCTTAATATTCTAGGGCACTCCATGCAGATTCTACACCTCCCTGGACACACCACGGGTCTGTGTGCATTTTACTTTAAAGATCTCAATTTATTATTTTCCAACGATCTAATTTTTTCATTGGGTTGTGGTCGCGTCTTCGAAGGAACTATGCCACAAATGTTCGAGAGTCTAAAGAAAGTGAGAGAGCTCCCTGATGAAACAGTTATCTTTTGCTCTCATGAGTACACCACGCAAAATTTGCTTTTTGCTCGCAGTCTGTTTCCCGAGGACGAAAAACTAAAAGCCCTGGACGGAAAGATTCAAAATCAATTGAACCTCCAGGTTCCCACAGTTCCCACCACTCTTCGCTTCGAGAAAGAACACAATCCCTTTTTAAGATGGGACGACCCCCTCATCCGCAAAGCGATGGAATTGAACGATACTGAAGATTGGCAAGTCTTTGCCGAAATCCGCCGCCTCAAAGATATCACTTAATCTTAAAGTATTGAGCCAACGCTTGTTGAGCCTCTTCTGTTTTATCTGGGTCAACAAAGAGGTAGTATTCACCCATTCCCCCGGTAATGCTGGCGTAGCCCGCTGGGAATACTTGGCTGAAATAAAAGTCGCTGGCGATCCCCTGTATCTGCAAATGCACCACAAGATTCGTCATCGTCGTTTGATCATGCCCATTGATCGTTTGGTAGCTCTTAATGTGTATGTATTTTTCATGAAGACTTTTTAAAAGGTCGAGATCTTTCACCGACTCTTCCGCCTGCGCGAGAGCTTCCGGGTCCTCGACCTCACGACCGCTATTTTTTGAATATACAGCTTTCGCTTGTCGCCTTTTATAGAAGATAACAAAAGGGAACCCCAGAATGACAACAAACATCAATGCTTGAATCAGCATATGAATATCAAAGGAAAGAGATCCATCCCAATTCATCATTTCTCCGATCAGTTCATTGTTGATTTGTGATTTTTTCCGAAAAACTTTCCTGCGGGGTATTTACGGTCGTTTTTCTGCATTTTGTCGACAAAGCATCGACTCAGATCAAAATCGTATTTCTGTGAAAATCTCAAAAGAAAAAAGAAGACATCGGCCAGTTCCTCTCCGATCTCTTCTCTTTTTTTATTATCCGCAAACATTTCATCCATTTGCTCTTCGGTTTGAAAACGAAAATGCTCCAAAAGCTCAGACGCCTCTGTTACAGCGCCGATCGCCAATTCTTTTCCATTGTGAAAGGGGTCCCAGTCGCGGGCTTCACAAAACTTTTGAACTTCTAGTTTGAGAGATTCAATCGTTGTCTCATTATCCATTCTTCAAACCTTCCTCAATCATTTTTTTGGCTTTGCCTATTTGTGATTGATGACCTGCCAAAATACCACGGTTCAAGTATTTCGGTTTTCCATAGGTCATCACTTCCATGGTTTCGATCTCATAAAGAGCACAGCCCGCCTCTTCCAGAATCACTTGCGCGGCCGCGGTATCCCATTCACTGGTCGGTCCAAAGCGCATATAGAGATCCGCTTTACCCATGGCTATATCGCAAAACTTAAGAGCGGAACCCTTCTGCAAAATCTCACCGATCTGTAAAGCGTCCACAATTTTTTGCCTCTCTGGACGCTTGTGAAACCCACTAGAGAAGACTTTCAAATCGCCATCCACTCCCGGGTGGTGAATCAGCTGGTCGTCACAGAAGGCTCCCTGACCGCGCTCGGCCCAATACATAAGACTGTTTGTCGGGTCGTAGATGGCTCCGAAATAGGGGACGCCATCAATCAAAAGTCCCACACATATGGCAAACTCATCTTCGCCGCGAGCGAAATACTTGGTGCCATCCAAAGGGTCCAACAAAAAGTAGGAGGAGTCAGGAGTGGGAGGGTTGGTTGGCAACTCTTCTTCACTGACTACCGGCCACCCGAGGGGTGCCAATTCCTTCACCAAAAAGTCGCTCACTTTTTGGTCGGCCTCCGTCACTGGCGAGCCATCTGCCTTCTTGGTCGGACGCCGCATGGCTGGATCCAAACTCAATTTTTCCAATAATTTCCCGGCTTTACGAGTAATCTCTAGAATTTGCTTCGTATTCACTGCTTGACCCATCCCCACTAGGTATTGGAAGGCCCGTGAAAAGTGAAGTTTTTATTGTCGGTACCGGTGGAGCGTGTTATATCCTTTCGTTCAATTACTGGAAGCAAAGGACCGAACAATGGCCAAAAAAGGTAAAGTCAGAATCATTACTCTGGAATGTACAGAAGCTCGAAAACTGGGTCAGCCTCCTTCTCGTTACACAACAAAGAAAAACTTCCAAACTCACCCTGAACGCCTTGAGAAGAAGAAATACAATCCCAACTTACGCAAGCACACCGTCCACAAAGAGATCAAATAGTCATTGTTCTCTGACATTCAGGAAATAAAAAAAGCCTCTTTGAAAGAGGCTTTTTTCGTTTTCAGATTTCAATTTTTAAAAACCCTACAAAGACTCCGTCATTTCATCGCCAACGACTGTTTCATCTTTTTTGGCGTACTTTTCTGGATTGACTCGCATATCTTCGGTCTTCACATAGCTGATCCATTGGTCGGCAGACTTCTCTACTGCTTTTGAAGCCTTCTTGGCACTTTCAAAGGAAGCTTTCGCTGCGTCGAACTTATGCAAATTGAAACGAGCCACACCTAGAGCCATATAAACATGCTGTGGGTTTTTAATTTTCCCTTTGGCAAGACCCTTCGTAAGCAGCTCATCAGCTTTCTTCCAGTTCTCCTGCTCAAGATAAATCCGACCTTGTTTGGCAAAAATCCGTCCATCTTTGGCCAATGATGCCGATTGGGCAAAAGCCGCCAAGGCTTTGTCCATCTCTTCGGCCTGAGCCCAGGCATCACCCAAGATCTCGTAATTCTTTTGAGTTTTGGGAACCGAGCCAGCTTTAAGTGATTTTTCAAGAAGACGAGCCCCTTTCAATGGAATACCGCCATAAATAAATAGGCTGACCAAATTCATAATCTCAGAATCTTGTTCTAGATAGTCACCCTTTTCGGCCAACTCCATAGTCGCTAAAGCCTTTTTATTCATATCCAGGTTTAAATAAACACCGGTCAACTGCTTCCAGTACTTCTTTTTCTGTGGATACAAACCAACAAGCTTTTCAAGTAGACGTCCCGCCTCTTTGTAATGCTCTAGCTCGTAGTTCATGGCCACAGCAAAAGCCAACCAAGACTCTTTCGGCTTGTCAGACAGGTCGATCGCTTTGGTCACCAATGCCAGAGCCTCTTTTTGCATCTTCTTTTGTGCAAAGATGGTGGCCTTTAAAACATAGGCGTCGGGACTTGGATCATCAGCAATGGAAAACCATTCATTGATCTTTTTAAGGGCAACATCGTAGTTCTCTTGCGTCACATGCACTTGGGCAATGGTATAAAGAGTCGACATCGTTGGGCCATAGGGCAAAGTTTTAAGATCAATGGCTCCTTGCAGATGTTTAATAGCCATTTTGTAATTGTCTTTTTGCGCGTAGGCAAAACCCAAAGCTTGCATGACTTGGGCCTTTTCATGAGGGCGCTCCGCTGTTGTTTTCATCAAACGATCCAACACAGCAATCGCCTCAGTTACCTTATCTTTGCCCATCAAAGAATGAGCACGAGACAAGCGACGATGAGTCCCTTTAGAAATCAAACCCGCTGAGCGGCTCTTCAATTCTTCTTTATCAATAGTCGCCATTGCAATGGAAACCGAGAAAGTGGTCGCCAACAGAATAACGTATTTTAAAATCGATCCCATTTTGTCCCCTTATTACTGTGTGAGTTTGAAGTCCAACTGAACCTTCTGGGCCACACGCACCGCCTTGCCGTCTTCTTGTTGGGGTTTATACTTCCACT
>CBDUOS010000196.1:0-3954 GCA_965368905.1 uncultured Bdellovibrionales bacterium
AAGATCGATTTGGGGCGCATCTCACCCGTATTATAAGAGGAGTTGCTGATCGCGGTACTGCTACTTGGGTAGCCAAAGGCATCCTGGAAGTGGCTTACCTTCACCTGAAGATTTTGGCTAAGGGCCATTGGGGCAATCAATAGGGTGGCAAAAAACAGAACGAAACTCTTCATGGCAGAACTCCTTTGCTTCGAGAAGACCCTGTGTTGTATCACCCACCTTTGCGAACACTATGAAAAGGACAAATTGTAAAATCTTTCTAAAACAGCGCCCGAAAAAAAATTCAGGGTCTAATCGTTGATGAAGTCTTTGACCTCTTTTTCGATCTGATCGAGGTCCTGGGGCGCAGAGTTCTGATGTTGTTCACGCATTGTGATCAATTGGGCCGCCCAATAGATAAAAAATATGGAGTAACAGGCGATCATCAGCTGAGTCGCCAACTTCCTGGGAACCTGGAAGTTTTCTACCAACCCGACGACCATCAATAAGGCTGAAATCGCCAATCCTATCAAATCCGCTGGTGGAAAAAAGTAGGCCGCTAGGTGAAAAATGGCAAAAGGAATATGGGCAAATAACACCAAGGTAAAAACCTTAATAAAATCAAGTTTGCGACTGTATAGAATCAGAAAAAAGTAATAGAAAAAAAGTGAGACTAAACCTGTGGCTAAAATAGCGATCACTAAAGAAATAAGAACATTGGTCAAAGAAATCGCAAATGGAGCCAGCAGATTCGAAACCACGACCGACATTAAACTCAAACAAAATTGAAACGCAATTAACGTGGGCCACTGAATTTCAGGAAGCTTTTTGATTTCCTGAACAGGATTCCGGACCAGTTCCCAGAGGTAACCAAATAGTGTTGGAAGTTCGTTCTTAGTATCTTCAATCATCAAAAGTGTGTATCTACCCTAAAGGCAAGGTCCACTGAGTTTTTATCAATGGTTTCGTGAATCATAGCTGTCTTAAAACTCAAATCGGCCCCCACACTAACAAATTGACTGACGTAGCTATCAAGGCCAAACAAGAAGAGTCCACTGGGTGTTTTATAGGATTCGCTAGTCTGTGGGTTGTTGATGTCTAAGAACCGAGAGCTCACTCCTAAGCCCATCCGCATACTCCAAGTTTTATTAAGAGACGGTTTGTAAAGTCCTTTAATATTGAACTCACGCAGTTTGATTTGACTGTTGGCTAAGTTCTGAGTTCCAAAGTTGGCGTAGGAACCTTCGAGCCCCCAACTAGAATTAAGGACATCCACTCCCACATTGATAATCAAACCACCTTGGTTTTGCATATTGCTATCAAGGGCAGTGGCATCCGCATCAAAAAATGTTTGCGCCACTCCTAAACCAATGTGGGCTCTAGAAAAAGTCCGAATTTCCGAGCGGTAAGCTTGGTTGTCTGTCAGCTTACTGTTCTCGTAGGCTGACAATTTGTTAACAATCTCGTCATAGTTTTCATAATCTGCAAAACCAACCGAGCACCCTAAAACCACAATAATAAAGATAAGTTTTTTCATATCTCTATTATAGGAGAGGGCGGGGCGATGAAACAGCACCGAGTCCCTGTCCCTAGCCTGTTTTAGGCCTTTTGTAGGGAAAGCATGGTGCAGAGTGGACCTGGACTTTAGAGTTGCCCTCTCCTGATCCATAATAGAACTATGTTTGGACGCTCTTCTGAAAACCGTATTTGTGCATTTTGTAAACTAGACCATCGAGTCTATCTAAAAAAAGAAGTGTCTGTCTTCGATGCGGCACTGCTTATGGCGGTGGCGGGTTTAATGGCCTTTGCCGTCTGGGGCGGTCCAGACTTGCGCTCTCTACTGATTTTTATGAGTCTGGCCTTCGTCCTGCAGGTCTTCTTACGCATGAGATACCGTGAAAGCGTTAAATGCCCCCATTGTGGTTTTGATCCCATTTTATATCATGAAAACAACGAAGAGGCGGCGCAACGGGTGAAAGCATTTTTGGAACAGAGAAAAAACAATCCTGAATACATGCTGAGACCACAACCGAAAATTCCTGTGGTCTATAAAACCCGCGAAGAAATTCAAGAGTATGAAGAACGCAAAGCCCAGTTGGTCGAAAGCGAAAAAGATGCAAAAGCCCCTCTACCACCGCCGAACGATTCACCAGGTCTCATCGACACTCAGATTTAAATAGGTTCGTTGCCGAGCATGTAGAGACTCAAGTTGTCTGGATCTATTTTGTCTTCGATATAAGCCATGACAGTGTCTTGATTCACCTTTTCGATATCTGCGATCACCGAATCCACGGGTCGGTACTCTCCAAACACCATTTCATTAACGGCGATAGAGTTCATGCGGTTATCAATGTCTTCTGCACCGATAATGATTTGCCCTTTGGCTTGAGTTTTATAAAGTTCGATATCGTCCTTCGACAAACCATTGGCTTTGATAAGCTTGAGCTCTTTGTGAATCAAATCAATCACTTCAGGAACGTGTCGTCTTTCAGTGCCAGCATAAATAGTCTGAATACCGGTGTCGGTAAAGGTATTAAGCATACTAAATATGGAGTAAACCAGACCTCTCTCTTCACGAACACTTTGGTAAAGCTTGGAAGTCATGCCTCCACCCAATGCAGTGTTAACTACAAAACCGTTGAAGCGATCTTCATCAGAATAAGAACAAGCTGGAAAACCAACAATCACATGAAACTGCTCACAGTCCTTTTGAAAAAAGTCTTTCACCACCGATCGCGGGGGCGTCACCAAAGAGGATGAATCCTTTACTGGCTTCCAAGTCTTCGCCGCCAGACACTGCTCCACTTCTTTTACTAATGCCTCATGATCCACACAACCAGCAGCTGTAACAATTATATTATCGGGATTGAAGTGTTGGTCATAATAATTTTGCAAATCTGGGATGGTCATAGCCCCAACAGACTCTTGGGTTCCCAGAATGGGGTAGCCTAAGGGATTGTCGGGAAAAATTTTCTCGTAATAAAGGTCGTAGACGTACTCTTCTAAATCATCGGCAGCCATCAAGATCTCCTGCTCAACCACACCCTTTTCTTTGACGAAGTCCGACTCCTCAAATTTCGCATAAGCCACCAACTGCGACAAAACATCGACGCTTAAACTTAAATCTTCGCTAAGGGAGGTGGTATGAAAGCATGTGTGTTCGCGAGCGGTGAAGGCATTGATGTCTCCCCCTTTGGCTTCCATGCATAGTGCCAACTCTAGAGCACTGTACTTCTCGGTTCTTTTAAAAACCATATGCTCAAGAAGATGAGAGATTCCAATTTGACTGGGAGATTCAAAACGGGCCCCCGAGCCGATCCAGAAACCTGTGACCACACATCGGGAGTCAGCGTGATGTTCGGAAAGAATCCGAACACCACTGTCTAATACCGTTTTATTGAACTTCATTAGTTATCAAGAAGAGCCTTGCGAGATAATTTAATACGACCAGCACGATCGATATCAATCACCTTCACATCAATCTCATCACCTTCAGACAAATGGTCGCTCACATTACGGATGCGCTCATTGGATACTTCAGAAATGTGCAAAAGACCTTGGGTGTTTGGCAACACTTCAACAAAGGCTCCGAAATCCACAATTTTAACCACTTTACCTTTATAGGTCGCGCCCATCTCTGCCTCAGCACAAATACCTTCAATGATGGCAATGGCTTTTTTGGAAGCTTCAGGGTCGGTCGAAGCAATATGAATACTACCGTCGTCTTCAATGTTAATTTTAACGCCAGTTTCTTCGATGATGCCTTTGATGGTTTTACCACCAGCACCAATCACTTCACGAACCTTTTCTGGTTTCACTTTGATCGTTTGGATACGAGGTGCAAATTCTGAGATATCACCACGTGGCTTATCCATAACCTCTTCCATTTTTCCAAGAATGTGCAAACGCCCATCTTTGGCCTGGGTTAAGGCCTGCTCCATAACATCAAAAGTGATGGAGTCGAGTTTGATATAC
>CBDUOS010000197.1:0-3903 GCA_965368905.1 uncultured Bdellovibrionales bacterium
GATAAACTCACCCGAATTTAGTTTTTTAATTTGCTCGATGAGTTGGTAGGCATAGTCGTAGCCCCCTTCTGGCGCTACCCAATCAGATTCACCCATGGGTGGATCACCCCGCAAAGCCAAAATATTTCGAACTCCAAAATAATGGTGATCAATCAATTGATTCTCTACATCTTGCGGAGTTAAATCACGGCAAGTGAAATGAGCAATACAAGGTTTTTCCAATTGATCTTTGATCGTTTGAGCTATGGGAAGGCTCCCGCCGCGCAAAGAACCACCAGCCCCTTTGGTCACGGACAGAAAATCGACTCCGCTCGCAACAACTTTTTGCAAGCGCTCCATAGTCGTTGATACCTGTTCGCCATTGCGAGGTGGAATCATCTCGGCAGAGAGGGTGAATTTTTTCTGTTTTAAAACATCCGTCACCTTACGGTCTTGGATGTATCCCAATGTTGATTTCATAGGCTCTGTGAACACTTTGTTTAACTCCTAACCTTTTCCTGGTTTGATGTAAACCTCAAATGCAAGCAGAGGGGTGTAGGCCACAGTCAGTAGGATGACACTCCATGAAGGAAAAATCACCGTCAAAAAAGCCAGCGGAACTAGCCAAAGGCCCGTGATAGCATGATCGATCTTGCCCCACGCGCACGACAGCTTTTCGCAACATGCTCCGCGCGAGTAAATAGCTCATAGTCACCAGGCCAAGGCCAAAGAGCCAAAACTTACAGGCCCCCTTATTCGATCCTTCTCCATTATCCGAAATAGTTTGCAGAGAATAATCCAATCTTGGCCAAACATTTGATCCGACTAGACTTTTTCACACTTGATTGAACGTATATGCACAGCATTATGGGGCCGGTTTTCATCCTCATGTTTTGATTTTACCACCCCTTCCTATAAACTTATGTGAGTGTCTTCGAAAATTTCAACTTGGATTTCATCTCTTGCTATATTGCTCATCATTTGTGCAGCCGCGCCTTCTTTTGCGCGATTAGAATATGACTCTGAAAAGAATAAAGTTGAACTCTATGGACCCTATGTGAAGTTCAACGTTCTCAAGCCACCTTACTCAATGGGACGCTACCAATTTGAGCTCAACGAAATTATGCTTGAATCTGAGGGCCAAGGTGAAAGTGACGGCAAACAACTCTTTGTTAAATGGCCTCGTTTTCTTATGTCCTTTGGAAGACTGCGACTCTTAAGAAAAAAAGATAATCGTGTTCTCTTGAACCTGCGTTTCACAGCTGAACAGACTGGGGCCGATGACAAGTACGCTCGCCTTCACCTGGACGGTGAAGGCGAATCTCTCCTTGAAGCATTGAACGAAGAGTTTCAACTTTGCTTGGACCAAAAGTTTGAGAAGTCCTATGTGAAAGCCTGCTCAGATTTCCTGATTTACAAAGATGGAAAAGTTTCCCAGTCTTTTTCAGGAAAGAATGGGGCTTCTACCCGTCTCAATGGGCGCAAAGTTCCTAAAAACTCTCAGATCAGTCTCGATGGCTCTATGAAGAAAGTGAGCATTGCCCTTCGCTTTAAATCGGGCTTCTTTATTTTCCTTACAGATAAGGTTCGAATTTTAGATATCAAACAAATTGCCATTGATCCCGTCGAAAAACGCCTGGGACTGATCTCGGGGGATGGTTCCGTTCGCCCCACCCGCCTCACCATAAAAGATAAGTTTTTTGGCTTCATTAAAGAAAAAAACTATTACAAGAACGAATACGCGGCATCCAACGACTGGCCTGACAATTTGGAAGATGCAGAGATGGAGTTTGTGCCATACCAAACTGGTGCCTCCGCTCAAATTTACGGCTTAATTCTCCCCAACGTTCCTCCCCCTTTTGAATTTCAGCTCAACAAAGGTATTCCGATTGCGACATACACCTATGAGGTGGAACTCAAGGGAACTAAAAGAGAGAACGAAACTCTTGCCGCTGCAGAAAAAAATCAACTTTTTATCCACGAAAACCAAAAAGAATTTCTTTGGCGCTTTCCAACTCCGGAAAAAGGAAAAGTAAACCAGAATTATTTGAGCTACCAAGCGAAGGAGAAAAATTATTACTTCTCCAAACGGGTGTTTCGCGCCCATCACACCGCGGTTTCGGGGGCCCTCGCTCTTTCGACAAGTCCCACTTTGGATATCGTCCCAGGCTACAACTTTTGGGCTGAGCATTGGTTTGAGGAGCTTTGGAACAAATCCAAATACTCCTATCAGCGCTGGGGCATCGCGGCTAATATTTACGAAACCATCGATGGCTTCAAGCCTCAAGAGGGCTATGCCGAAAAAATCTCGGTCCTCCCGATGAACTTTGATTTGATGTTTCGACTGAAGCCTGGGGTTCGCCCCGTTCAGAGCAGTTTTGGTCTGGGTCTGCGTTATCTAAACTTTAAACTCTTCCGAAGTATTAGCACTGACATTGAGACTCAAATGTTAGGGATTGGCGGATTTTGGCATACAGCGCCCCAGAAAATAGTCGATGACATCTTTAACATCGTGCCCTTCTTCCGCTACCCAAAATGGATGGAAGTTTCTTTTTACTACTACCCTTTACTCCTCGGGCCGGAGCAAATTGGTTTCTCATTTTCATGGCAAGCTCGTGGCCGAATGTTCTTTTCGAAACGTTGGTTTCTTGATGCATCGTTCAACGTGAACGCCATTTCATTTAAAAAATCTAAGATCGCAGGTGTCACCCAAGGCGCGGATGACTTCAACATTGGTACGGCCCATGGAACCATAGGGGTCGGCTTCTTTTTTTATTAACCTAACGTTTTTTTCACCTGTTCAATTACGTAGGCAACATGCTCATCGGGCATATCAGCATACAATGGTAAACTCAGAACCTCTTCACAGACTCTTTCTGTTACAGGCAGTGGCTCTTTTGGAGCAAATTGAGCCAACGCCGGCTGTTCATGCATTCCTTTAGGATAGTGAACTGACGTGGGCACTCCCAACTCAGCCAACTGTTTTTGTACCTCACCACGGTTTTGCACTTTGATCGTATATTGTGCGTAAACTGACTCTCTCCCCTCTTTTATAATGGGGGAAATCAGTTTCTCTAAACCAGAAAAACCCTCGTCGTAAGTTTTAGCAATGCGTTGGCGTTGCTCAACCTCCCATGGGTAGCGTTCTAGCTTCACTAATAAGATCGCACATTGTACTGTGTCCAAACGTCCATTGTAGCCCAAACGGGTGTGGTAGTAGCGGCTCTCCTGTCCATGGTTGCGAATTTCTTTTAAACTTGTCGCCTGACCTTCTGTTTGACAGAAAACAGCTCCACCATCGCCAAAACAACCCAAAGGCTTGGCCGGAAAAAAGCTAGTGCAAGCGTACTCACTGAGGTTGCAACTCACTTTTCCTTCAAATTTGGCCCCAAAACTTTGTGCAGCATCTTCAATCACGATGAGATTATGCTTTTCCGCCAAGCTGCGGATGGCATTCATATCAGCTGGCTGACCGTACAAAGAGACTGGCATAATCGCTTTAGTCTTATTAGTGATCAGAGGCTCGATGATTTGGGTATCTAAATTGAAGGTGTCGGGTTCGACATCGGCAAATACTGGAACCGCTCCAATCAGCGCAATCACCTCGGCTGTGGCAAAAAACGAAAAGGCTGGTACAATCACTTCGTCACCGGCTTGGATTCCATGAGCCAAAAGGGCCATCAAAATCGCATCGGTTCCACTGGCGGCTGTGACACAGTAAGGGGCCCCAGTGAATTCGGCCATCTTAGTTTCACACTCCTGGACCTCTGGCCCAAGAATATACTGGCCACTTTTCAACACCCTTTCGGTGATTTCTTTAATCTGTGGCTCGAGAGCCTTGTACTGAATGGTCAGGTCGAGATAAGGAATTTTCATAGTTTTCATACTCCGTTTATACGCTAATGGGCCAAACGAGACCAGTTT
>CBDUOS010000198.1:0-3840 GCA_965368905.1 uncultured Bdellovibrionales bacterium
CCCTCGATTGAAGCCGATTCCATTGGCTGATGAAGATGAACAAGTGGATTGGACGGGGCCGTTGGTGGTTTTGATCAGTCGAGTGAGTGCATCAGCCTCAGAGATTGTGGCAGGAACTCTTAAAGATTACGATCGTGCCATCATAGTTGGAGCTGACCACACTTTCGGTAAGGGAAGTGTACAGCAGGTGATCCCACTGTCTCCCGGTTTGGGGGCTTTGAAAGTCACTGTTGGAATGTTCTTTACGCCTGGTGGTTTCTCGACTCAGCACAGAGGGGTTACCTCTCATGTCGTTCTTCCCAGTGCTTTGGATGACAAAGACATCGGTGAAAAGACGTTGGATTACTCTTTGCCACCCAAAAAGATCGACAAATTTATTTCACGCAGTGCATTTGTAACCCGCGGCAAAGAGAAGTGGGAGAAGTTACAACCTGGAACCATCAAGAAGCTTGCGAAGAGGTCTGAAATTCGTGTCAAAAAGGACAAAGAATTTCAAGAGATTGTCGATGAAGTAAAAAAGGCCCGTGCCGAAGAGAAAAAAGGCATTGTGTTGGGTGACTCTTTTGACGATCGTAAAGACAAAAAAGAAGAGTATGAGAAAAAGAAAAACCTTTCTGACAAAGAAAAGGTGGCTGAGTATCATAAGCGTCCGGATGTTCGTGAAGCCGTGAATGTTTTGGTGGACCTTATTGACGTACAAAGCAAGGTTCCGTTAAAACTGGCTAAAGACACTAAAAAAAAAGCGCCAGCAAGTATTAAGCCCGGATCCTAAGCAAGGTGGTATTTAGAAGTATGAAAAATCTCTCTCTTTTGATTCTGACAGCACTGATTGGACTTTCTTGTACAACCATGAGCAAACAAGAATGTGAGGAAGGAGATTGGAATCGCCGCGGGTTCGAAGATGCCACCCACGGCGTTTCTCGAGACACTCTTAAGCGCCACGCAAAGGCTTGTAAAGATCATGGATTTCCCGTTGATGTTGAACTCTATGAAAGAGGTTACGACAAAGGCCTAGAAAGCTTTTGTACCTACAAACGCGGTTTTCAATATGGTCTTGATGGTCGCTCCTATTACGACACATGCCCAAAAGATCTAGAGCCTGAATTCTATAAAGGCTACACTATGGGAATGCAGCAAAGAAAACTCGATAAAGCCGCCAAGCGGGCTGAGGACGAAGCCTCGCGCGACGATGACGACGATGACGACATCTAAGTTCGCCTTTGTTCATATTATTCTTTAACCATTACATTCTCTTTTTTCGCAGGACTGACGACTTGGTTTTTAAACCTTAGGTCGAGTCGAACTTCGTTTTTATGCTAAGCCACTAAAACTATTGAAGGTTTTTGCCGAAAAGAAGTTGATGTGTAATCGCCAGAAGTTTCTGTTTTTAATGATATTTTGTAGTTCTGTTTTTTGTTACGGAGGAGTATCTACATCTCAACCACATCCCGTATTTTCGGATAGGGATGTGCCAACCCACTCTGATCAGGAAGTGGCTCAATACATCAATTACACATTCGTTGAGGGTGACTCATTAAAAAATGTCTTGCGACGTCTGCGCTTGTTTCCGATTTGGGGAAGCCAGGGTTCTTACTATCACTTCTTGAAGTTGAATCCGAGTTGGCCAAAAGAGGAACGAGCCGGGAATCCCGCTCCGGTTGGAAGCCGAGTGGTGCTTCCGATTGACAAGGCCCCCCTGCCAAAGTCAAAAAGTTCAGATCAATGGGTGGTTAAGTTTGGAGAGTTGTATTTTATAAATCCAAAGCGGATCGACAAAACCGATCTCTACACTCGAATTTTGAATCTTAAACAATTGCAGGGTAAGGCTACCACAAAAATAGTGACAAAAAGCCAAGTGCGGCAGCCGGCGAACACGCAGACGCAAAACTTAAGTGAATACGAGTTTGGACGTCCGGTGATCAAGGTTCCGGTAAAGCCCGGGAGCGCTTTAGCGCAACGCCTGGGGCTCTTAGGGCTTGTGGTTCCACCATTAGAGAAAGGCAAACCTTACGCTTACGTTGAAATCCCTATGTTGAAGTGGAATGAGGTGGTCAACGGTCGACAACCTTCGGCTCTGTCAGAAATACGAATGAAAGATCCCAGTAAGGCCCGTTACCGACTGAACGCACAAGTTGTGACGGCCTCTCGTCTTTACTCAATCTCTGACTCCAATGGCGAAACTGGAGAGATTGGAATTGACCCCGGTTTTGGTGCTGAAATTGGATTTTCTTACAAACAGTCCTCTTGGTTGAATTTACAAGCTAAAGCTAACTATCAGTTGGAAACGTTTCAATCCGACGATGCCATTTTGATTGAACAAGAGACAGAGTCTCGTTTGGATGCAAACATTGTGAATTACTTTTCTTTCTGGGGTCTTGAGATGGGTGCCGGATTTGGAATTCTATCGACGCCGTCTTTTGTGAGTGTTTCGACCACAAATATTCAAGCCAAACACTTGAACAACACCTATGTCACTTTGAACTTCAGAGATTCGTTTTCTATGTCCAATTCGTGGATGGCTGGGTGGAACTTTTCTTACGATCAGCTTTTAGGTGTAGAAGATGGACCTTACAAATTGGAATCGGGTTATCGAGTCACCGGCGGAGGCCACTCCCACTTTCGCTTGACTCCTTCTATGAATCTTTCAAGCCAACTGAATGTTTCTTATCAAAACGACAAGCCGGCCACTTATGATCAAACCCAGTTGGGATTTCAAATTCTTATGGGGTTGGAGTGGAGTTTCGGAAATACTGAGGCCCAGTGATGACCAGGTTGCGGGTCGTTCCCTATTTTTTTCTTTTTTTTCTAGCCACCTGTGGTGAGACCAATTTGGGTGGGGGAGTGACTCTCGAGTCAGGTGGAACCACTCTATTTGAACCGGGAGATGACCTGATTCTCGCAGAGACTGAGTCAGTCGACTTTACGACAGGAACTTTAAACCAATTGGAAGCAACAAGTTCAGGTGAGCTTGTGATTCGTCGAAACTTTATTGGAGAAACCGGTCGTCTGACGATTGCCAACGAAATCAGTGTGATTACGCCGGACCAAGTTGATTTTCGCAATAGTTATACCAACCCAGTGGTGGTTGCCTACATTGCCAGTCGAAACAATGGCGAGCCCATGGATGTGCGAGTGACCAATGTAACAAGCACGGGTTTTGACATTTTTATCGATGATCCTGATGACGATGGCATTGGTGCCCCAGAGACAGTGATTTATTTGGTCATTGAACAGGGGCGGCATGATTTTGCCAACGGATTGAGTATAGAAGCTGATCTATTGAATACTTCAAGCAACCATGATTCCGGTGATACTTTTGGTGGAGATGTGGTTCTATTTTCATCGGCATTTGTCGGCACGCCCGTGATTTTGCATACTTTGAACAGCTATAATAATGGAGACTTTAAGTCTTCTGTCTGTGATTCGGCCAATAGCGTGCAAATGACATTGGAGCAGGCCACTGCAGCGGTGGGCAGTGCCACCGTGGCGGAAGACATTGGTTGGATCGCTATCAGTCAAGGCAATGGAACACTAGTTGATATTAATTTTGATGTGGCCACTTTCGATGATGGCAGCAATGACGGTATCGGCGAGACGGCCCAGGTCATGACTTATAGTGGTTTTTCTTTACCGCCTGATCTGGTTGTAAAAGGAAGCTCGGGTGGTGGAGTGGATGGCTACTGGATGCGCGGAGCCGGTGTATGGACAAATACCAACCACGAGGGGTACGCCGAAGAGGACCAAGTTGCGGATGGTGAAACCAATCACGCCAACGAAGTGTTTAATATGGCCGCTTTCACTCCCGACAGTGACATTGGTGTGTACTTTGCCAGTGGTAGC
>CBDUOS010000199.1:0-3776 GCA_965368905.1 uncultured Bdellovibrionales bacterium
AAAATTGATCGTGCAAGGTCAGTTTGCTGACTTTAAGCAAGATGTGGCTTTGCTTATTCCAGGTCAGTTTCGTAAAACCAAAGTTGAAAAAGAGAAGCAAAAGCTTCGCGACTTGGCAAGTGTGATTCCGCATGAAGGAACCCACGAAATCACCCTAGGGCTCTCGGCTGATAAGCTCATCAAGCGTGGTAAAGATCGAGTAAAAAAACGAGAATTCAAAGATGGCATAAAAATCCTCACAACTTTAATAAACAAATTTCCAGATTCCCATCATTTGGTTGAAGCTCACTATCTCATTGTTGAAGCCTATTCTCAGCAGGAACAAGCGACTTTGGTGATCACTTGGGTAGATAAAATGGTTGAGTTGTATCCGGAGAACCGACTGACTGGTTATGCTCTTTTAAAAGTCGGCGGGATCTATGAAATCGATGGACGTCCAGAGGATGCTGTACGCATTTATAAAACAATCGTCGCCGTATACGATGACGAAAAATTGATTTCTCAAGCCCAGGTGGCGGTCAGAGAGTTGGAGCTATGATCTCACGTTTGGCTCAGCTATTGGTATTTATTGTGACCTCTATGATTCAAGTGACCATTGTCGATGCTAAAGATTATCGAATTCCAATTGAAGACCCTAAAAATTGCTTGAGCCAAGAAACTTTTCCCTGTGCTGTTTCAACCGGGGATACTCCTAAAATGTTTCGTCAAGGCCAGAGTCTTTGGGAGCTCGATCGTGAAATCGTTCTACAAGCTCCGAAGAGTAAGGAGTGGAACCTTTACAGTGGAATGTTGGTCTTGGAAAGTGGGGCAGAGCAAAAACTTCACACTCCCTTTGCCGACATCTATGTTGGACGCTCGAAAGTGATGATTCACGTTTTGCAAGACCGCGTACGGGTTATGGCTTTGAATGGTGAAGGTGTGAAGGTCAAAGCCAAAGGCGATCCGGATGAGCATTACTTGGTTCCAGGTTTTCAAAACTGGTTTGGTGGTGTTAATGATGGAATGGCTGATTCTGGTGTTGCCTCAGTGATCGATTTTGATGAGTACTCACAAAAGCGGGCTAAGTTTTTCATGAATCACCAACTGGGGTTTGTCAAAGAACTGGAGCAGGTTGCGGCCATTGTGAAGTGGGCGGCTAAAGTCGCAGCCGATATGCACCGTGACCTGGTCGAGCGAAAAATGGCTTCTTTGGAAGAGGATCATATACAATCTGTGCAAAAAAAGAAAAACCGCATCAATTTTAATAAATATCTTCGCAGATTGTTTCTGAAAAAAATCCGTTATGATTACTAAAGACCTAGGGCGAGTCTAGGAAATATGATCCAAGGGCTTAGGGCCTGTTCCGATAGTGAAGTGCTATCACCATTCTTTTTGGTGCTATAATAATGATAGGTTCACGGAGGAACGAATGGCTAGTAGTATCGGCAACGATTCAAATGATACGCAGGCAGTGCGTGATTACTACAAAGAGCGTGAAAAAAATCTGAAAGAGCAGCACCGCAAAGAGATTCAAAGTATTCAGAAGGCTCACTCCAATCAAGTGCACGACATCAACGATAAAAATGACAACAGCCGCAGGGTGGCGAGCGATGATTTGCAGTCCACATTACAGCGACAAGACCTTCGTCACCAAAAAGAAATTAACAAAATTCGCCAACAGTATGCGGCACAAAAGCGTCGCGACAGCGTCGATCGATCGAAAGAAGTGGATCACCTACAGGAAACATACGAAGATCAGATTCGGCAAAAAGATAAATCTCACGAATCACAAATCACCAGCCTCCAAGAAAAATCTAGACAAACTTTGACAAACAACAATGACCAATCCTCTGACGTGATTCGCGAGTATCAAAAGAGATTTCAAGAAGAAAATGAAATTTCGCGAAACCGAATGAATCGACTGCATCAGCAGGAGAAACGTGAAATGCAAGTTCGTCACAAAGACGAGATGGACCAAATTCGGGTCAAGAGTCAAAACAGTAAACTAGGTCAAGAGGGCGAAGTTTCCAAATTAAAGCGCAAGCACCAATCAGAGATGGCCTCGATGGAGCGTCGTCACAAGATCACATTAGAGGATTTGCAGCGTCAAAATTCTGAAACTTTGGCCAATGTACAAGAACAACACGAGTACAGTGTTGATAAAATTCAAGCACGCTACAATAAGGCTCTTGCACAAGAAAAATCCCAGCTGGATCGAACCAGAGAAAATATGATGTCGCAGACGGGGAGAGTAGCGCAGGATCGTGATCGGCAAAATCAGAAAATTCGCAACCTCAAAGAAGACAATGTCCGTAACTTATCAAAAGCGGATACTCTCAAAAGAAGGCAGTTGGATAACTTGCGATCTGCTGATCATGCTGCGTATGAGAAGTTACAAGACACCAACCAGCAACGTCACAGAATGATGGTGGAAGAGCATGGCGAAGAACTACGTATGGCCGAAAAAAATGCAGACCAAAGAGTTGAGCAAAACTTAGAGTACTTCCAAAAGAAAATGGAGAAGGAAAACATTCGTAATAAAGAATTACTGACTAAACAACGGCGGAATTTAATCACTGAAAATCATGATAAACGCAAAGCCAACGAATCGAACCTGAACAAGTTACAAGACAATTATAACAATGATCGCGTGAAATTGATGAACGCGCATAAAAATGAAAAACAACGGCTGTCAGATCGTTATCAAACCAACTTAGGTAAAACGCGCTTCCAGGACGATAGTCAAAGAGAGGAAATGCGTAAGACGTTTAATGAGAAGATTCAGGCTATGGATGAAAAACACAAGAGTGAACTTCATGAATTGAAGCAGAACCATGAAACGCAGATTATTTCTATGCGAGATCAGCAGCAGCAGCAATTGGTCGACATGAAGCGAGAGTCTGAACGAATTCAAATAGAGCGAGATCAAGCGCATCAGATGCGTGAAATGAACCGTGAGGCTAAGTTTAAACATCGAATTGCCAACATGCAAAAGCAGCATGCCGAGCAACTCAAAACCATGAACAACAACTATCGTCACAACTTGGCTAAAATGATCCACGAAGGCCAACGCATCGAAAAGTCCAAAACCTAGTAAAGCCTTTGAACTCAAAGAGACTATCTAGGATCGTACGAAGTTTTCTCTATGAGAACAAAAAGAGGAGAGTGAAACTGTCGATGAATTTGTGGGCAGTTCTATAAATTTTACCGGTGCTATTGGTATTTTGGGTTTAAACCCTTATAAATAGAGGCGTTTTTAAATTCTAGCAATGGAGCCTCGTTTGTCTCATTATTCGTTTATACGTTTTTTCTTTGTGGCATTGTTCACAGTTATTCTGCCAATCTCTGCCTGGGCGCAAACCTTGAATGTTTATGGGTACGTTGAGGGTTATGAGGAGCCTCAACTTTTGACCGCCTCACAAATTGATGCGATCAAAACTATTTCCCACGAGTCTCTTCCGACTTGGTTGGCGATTGCGATCAAACTCGATACGGCTCAACCTGAGCTTCATTTGATTGATACGGAGTATTTTAAAAGCTTCCCCACCAGCTATGGTGTGCATCAAGCCTATGCTCAAGAGATGGGGATTGTTAGTGGAAAGGTTGATTTTATCGCGAGGCTGAAGGCCGATGGTCGTCCTCGCTCAATTATGCCACTCACATTTTATATTCCACGAACAACGTTAGAAAAGAATGGAAAAAAGGCGCAGTGGGTTTTGCAAAATCGACGTTACATTTTTAAAGATGACTCCAATAGCTTTGCCAGTAGTTTGGATCAGTCGGCCCAATTGTTCAAA
>CBDUOS010000200.1:0-3762 GCA_965368905.1 uncultured Bdellovibrionales bacterium
GGGCTTGTCCAAAGCCCATATTGAAAATGCCAGAGTAGCCCTTGCCTTCAAGAATCTCACTGATCCAGCGGGTGATATCTTTAACATAAACAAAGTCACGAAGTTGCTCGCCATCTTTGTAGTCTGTATTGTGAGACCTAAACAATTTTAAGGATCCATTCACTTTAATTTGTCGGTAGGCTTTGAACACCACGCTGCTCATATCTTTTTTGTAGTACTCATTGGGGCCGTAAACATTGAAAAACCGAAGGCCCATCCATAAAGGTGGGAACTTATCTTGTTTGACCACCCACCGATCAAAATTAACTTTGGAATCGCCATACGGATTAAGAGGTTTTAAATTCTCTGGATCAGTTTGGTCGTCAAAGCCCTGGGTTCCGTCGCCGTAACAGGCACCACTGCTGGCGTAAATGTAGCGTGCTTCATTGTCGCGGCAAAACTCAAAAAGCTTTTGTGTGTAGAGGGTGTTATTTTCGCGTAAAAACTCCACATTCATTTCCGTTGTAGAGGAGCAAGCGCCCATGTGAATGATCCATTCGATTTTTTCTTCAGGACCTTTTTCCAAATAATCGAGGAACTCTTTGTGTTCCATAAACGATTTGTACTTTCGTTTGTCTAAAATGCCGGGGCGAGCTTGAGCTGGAACAGAATCGACACATAAAATATCAGTGATTCCGTTTTGGTTAAGCTGCCAAACAATGGCACTTCCAATAAAGCCTGTGGCACCTGTTACAACGATCATTGGTGGTTCCTTTCAATCCCTCAAATTGGCATAAAGCTTGAGAATTTCCTAACAAAATCGTTCTAATGGAGGTCGAGACGAGGGACAAGATCTCTCAAGGAGCGCCGCGCAAAGGGGTTTTAAATTGCCCTAAAACCTCTCTGTAGCCTTTGGTGAGACAGTGGCATAGAAACTCGGTGAGGGGAAACAGACCAAAAACCACCAAATCGAAAATAGGCCAGTAATCCATATAAAAATTTTCAAAATTGGAAAACAAACCGATGAGAAACCAATTCACGATATAAAAAAAGAAAAAACGTTGGTTAAGGTAGAGCTTTGAAATCCAAGCCACTGATGGAGTTTTTTGGGCCCAAAGGTTGATGGGTTGGACAAAACCTAAGCGGATCGATAGAAAGACGAATATCATATGGGCGAGCCAGGGGATGCGCGGCACATTTTGTACAAACTTGTAAAAATCCGAGCCGACTTGTACGTGGTAAAAGGCGCCCCAATAAAAAGAACTGGCGACCAAAGCAAGCCCCCAAAACAAGATCTCTATACGGCCAATTGATTTTAGAGTGTCTTGCTTTTCTGGATGGCGTCGTAAAAAGCGTCCTAAACTGAAAGCCAGGATTGGCAGTCCCATCCAGGGTATGAGTGGCCAGCTGCCTTCGCCAACTAAGTGGTAGTTGCCGAACAGGGGACCATAAAACCACTGATTCTGCCACTGTGGGAAAACCCAAGTTTGAGGTGGTAGAGCGATCATAATCACACTACCGATTGACCCCACAAAAAGGGCATAGGGAATTCGGGACAATAAAAATATGAGTAAGCTGGCAGTTGCAATAAAAGGGTAAATGTCCCATTCCAAAAGGAGGACTTCGCCATCAAAGAATACGCCGACTATTAAAAGGGTTCCGATAAATGCGACTATTAAAAGTTGTTTCATCTTCTTCGCGGTGAGGCCTTTCAACCCAATTAGAAAATAAGACAAGAAAACGATAGTGAATCCACTGAAAGCCATAAATCGAGAAAAGGGTTCCAGCGGCCATTCAAAAAAGGCGTGGCTGGTATGGTGTTCATTTGTATAAAACGTGGCTTCGTGAAGGTGGAAATGGGCGATCGCTACCATCGACAAGAGTCTTATCAGGTCCACAGAAAAATAACGCTCTTTAGATAGTATTTTTGTTTCATTATGAGACACCATGCTGTGGATTCTAACCAAAAAACCGTGTGAAAACGAGACGGAAATTGTCTGTTTGCAACATTTTGTCCAATTCTCTACTATACTTATAAGTGGGTAGTAAATTTAAAGGGGGGGGAGTCATGGCGGTGAAGTCATTTCCCATTACATTGAAGAATGAGCAAGGGATGACCCTTCCTCTGGTAATGATTTTGGCAACAGTTGGGGTTCTTATTGTGCTCGGACTGTCGAAAACCGTCATGAGTTCTGCAGGCCTAACTGCCGATCGCAATAAAATTGTGACCTATGAAACATTTGTAGAAAATATGCGGAACGTGATGGAAGATCCAGCTGCTTGTACTGAGATGTTGGAAGGTATTCGAATTGATACCACGGCCGGTGCAATTTCACAGGTCGAAGCCATCGATTCAGATTTTAATGAACCTGCCAACTTAGCATCAAACTTAAGCACGACCGATGAAAATATTCACCAAGGGTGGGAAGATCCTGAGAAAAGTTTTGGAATCGATCGAATGGAAGTGGAAGTTCTTGGTTTAGATATTCCTGATCGTTCACAACGACCTTTTGACCCAGACCACTACTTACAGTTAGCGAATACAGCTTTGCGACCGCCTGTGCAAAAAGCTTATCCGATTCGTTTTATGTTTCACCCATCAGGGATTGGTTCAAAACTTCTCAAGGAATCACAACTGGTAGACGGACGGTTTGAAGACACAACAGACCTGACTTTAGAAAACCAGAAAAAGTCATTTCAATTTGAAAATGCCAATCTGGAAACCCTTGAGAGAGATCGAGCAGATATTCGCTTGTTTGTAAATGTTCTGGATATGGGCGGCAACATTGGGATCATTCAAAGTTGTTATGGCTACAATAGTCCGGCGTCTATTTGTGCAGCTTCGGGTGGAACCTATCAATACAAAGATGATCCCACGGATCCCTTTCATGAACTCAAATGTAAACCATGGAAAAAATGCTTTCAGTCTCCAGATGGTCTTGTCGAGAACCCATCACAGTGTCCTGCGCCATACAATCAAGTGGGAGCCGATGGCCTTCCCCTGTTCACCGACCAGGTCGGAGTGGTGGGCGGGGCAAGCAAGTTTCTCTGTAACTGGTGTCACCCATGGCCGTACGATCGATATGGAATTGATGAGTTTGGGAGCGTGACCAGCAAAACAATTGAACAGTTAGAAGCCGAATGGCTTCGATTGGCAGCAATGGTTGAGGAGATTATGCCCCTTGTTCCAGACCCTCTTAATCCACCTCCTGAGCACGCGGAAGATCTTTACAAGCTGGCCACTGAGTGGACCTACCTAGAAAGTCTCAGTAAAGAGTTGGGAGTGGCACACGATACCAGTACGGCAGAGTATCAGCAGGCCAAGGCTTTGGACGACGCAGTGACATTGGCGGAAACTAAGATCTTCCAGAAAAAAGGGGAGATTATGAACATCGAGTACGAAGTCGAAGACCTCAATGATGAATTGGAAGCCTTGAAATATGCTGACCTGAAATATCCAGGTGGCGTCAAACAAAGTGACTTAAACAAATTGAAGGCCAAAGTGGATGACGCACAAAGCGCTTATAATGAGGACCCCAGCCCAGCCAATCAGCAGGCACTGGAAGATGCTCAAGGTGACTATGACTCCGCAAATGCCATGGCGACAAATCCAAATTTAGAAAATGATTTGAAAGATCAATTGGCTACAGCAGAATCAAACTTGGCACAAGCCAATTCGGACTTGAAAACTTTTGAAAGTGAGTTGGCCACTGCCGAAGCGGAAAAAGATGCCTTTGTGAGTGTGGACGGTCAAACTGCGGATGATTACTTAGACCCCATCGA
>CBDUOS010000201.1:0-3687 GCA_965368905.1 uncultured Bdellovibrionales bacterium
TTATTGTTATAGCGTCCCAAAGGTTCTGAAAAAAAACCGATGACCAAGCTGTTCAACACATAGGCCGCCACATAGTAATTGAAAAAAAGTTCTTGGGTGCGGTCCATTCCACTTCTATAAACTTGCCAGGCCAGATAGAGCAGGGCCAGACAAGACACCAGAAGAAATAAATACTCCATGGTTTTCGAGTAATCTTTTAAAGAGAATCGTCGGTCGTTGAATACTTTGGATTGGGTGTAGCCCATTAAAGCCTCGTGCCCTGCGTGTTTGCCAAATTGACGAACCAGGGGGATGTCTTCGACAACCACTTCCATGGGCCGAGAGAAATGGACCAGCTGCACAAAGCTTTGGTAGAAACTTTTGAATATATAGGTCCACACCAATTTAGAGGTGAGGATCTCTTGGTTGGCGATCGTTGGGCTCTCGTCCGTAATTCCAAATTGCAAATTTGCTTTTGCTATGATCGCAAAAAACCAAATCCTGCCTGGGACAAGTTTGAGCCAAGTAAATATCGGTGATGCCAAAGGCCACCATGCGGGAATACAGAAAATAGTGCGCCGATTCCTCAACACTTTTTTGCGGAAAAAAAAACATCAATCGCCCAGTGACAATAAGAATCAATGCGACTGCTCCCAAAACCAATTGTTTGTGAATGATTTTGGCGTAATGAAACAATGCCAACGGAATCATGATCAAGATGTTAGAAAAGTGCATCATTGAAAACATCACCGCACAAACACCGTAAAAGAAACGGCTTTTCGGTTCACAGTAAAACAAAGCCACCAATGCGAGAATCCCCAACGAACTAAAGAGATCGGGCATGATGAAATTGCTGACATGAATCAGAGGGGTAAAAAACAATAGCAGACCCACCATGAAAAAACGGGCGCGTGAGATTTCGGTAAAAATCAGACGCGAAATCTTTAATAAAAACCCCACCGCGATTAAGTTTTGTAAAAAGATCGCCCCAGTAAAACCGAACAGCTCCACCGGCCCCCTTAAGAATAGGCTGTAAGTTAAGGGGCGCCAGGCAATGTGGGCTGGCTCTGAAAGGTTGAAGGCGTTGAATGTGTAATAGGCCGTGTCGTAGTAACTAAGGGGAAACCCGTTGAGAAAGGTCGGAAGAGTCCACAGGCCAGTCAGTAACAGACATAGCAGAGCATCGCAGGCTCTGAATTGAATGGAAGGACCCGTTTCAGGTATCGCCATCCCTCAATTGTCTTATGGGGCTCAGAGGAACTCAAATTTCCTGAGATTTCAGTGAGAAAGCTCTCTTTTGGACTCGGCAAAGTTTGCCCCCTGAAAAGTTTTTAGCAGCCCTTGAGAAAGATTTTTAGTTCCTTGGTCCATGTTTGATCGCCTCCCGCACGATTGTTAGAAAGTATTAGGACAAATAGGGGGTTCGTATGAGGTTATTGGTCGTTTTGTTAGGATTGGTTTTCGTAGCCAACGCGGGGGCAGCAAATATCAGTTGTAAAAATGTGGACGAATACTTTGAAGAGGACACTTTGGAGTTCGTACAAGAAGGTGCAACAACTTATGCCTATTACTTTGATGACGATTCATACTACTCGGTGCCTTGTGAAACCACGGCTTTGGATGGCTACGTCTGTGAGGACGACGATTTCACAATCAAAATGTACGAGAGCGGTGAAACTTATGTCGACTATTATGGAGAGTTGTCCATTGAGTTTTCTTGCTTCTAAAACAAAAAACACTCAATACAATTATCAATGAATATAAAAAAAGGAGCCAGCGGCTCCTTTTTAGTAATGAGCTATTAGAATGTTCCCGACACAGCCTCTAAAGGCTGCATAGGCGATTAAGCTTTTTTCGGTTTACTGTGAATAGCAAACTTCTCAAATTCACCGTACTCATGAAGCTTGTTGTAAAGTGTCTTGATGGTGATTCCCAAAGCATTGGCGGCTTGGGTTTTGTTGCCCTCAAAGTAGTTAAGCGCTTTGATAATGTGACGCTTTTCCAACTCATAAAGAGTCATTGAAGGATCATACTCGTCCATCGAGATACGATTCTCTGGGTTGACGATTGAGTTTGGTAAATCCGTACCAACAATCACTTCGCCATCAGCAAGAATTTGCAAACGCTCACAAAGGTTTTGCAACTCACGAATGTTTCCTGGCCAGTCATACTTCATTAGTATTTGCATGGCCTCTTCAGACATCTTGCGTCCGCGATTTAAAATACGAGAAGTATTCTTGGCGAGGAAATGCTCAACCAATAAAGGAATATCTTCTTTTCGACGACGCAAAGGTGGAGAATGAACAGTGATCGTGTTGATTCTGTAATAAAGGTCTTCACGGAAGGTCCCCTTCATGACTTCGGCATCCAACTCGCGATTGGTTGCTGAGATCAAGCGGATATCAACCTGAATGGGCTCTTTACCACCAACGCGATAAACTTCACCCTCTTGAATGAAACGCAACAACTTGGCTTGCATACCAGGACTCAATTCACCGATCTCATCCAGGAACAAAGTTCCACCAGAAGCCATTTCGGCCAAACCGATTTTTTTAGCGTAAGCACCAGTAAAGGCACCTTTTTCGTGACCAAACAGTTCGCTCTCAAGAAGAGTCTCGCGAAGAGCTCCACAGTTGATGGCGACGAAAGGCTTGTCACGGCGCTGGCTTTTAGAGTGGATGGCATGGGCTAGGAGCTCCTTACCAGTACCACTTTCACCTAAGATCAGCACAGAAGCATTGCTCGGAGCCACACGGTCAACCATTCTCATGACCTGTTTCATGAGGTCAGATTTGTGAATGACCTGATTTCCAGCTAAAATTGGATTAGAGGCACCACCAGTAATGGGGCTACCCGGAAAAGTTGTATTAGACATACGTACCACCTCATTTGTTTCACTTTGATACAACGTATCATTTTGACACGGAGTATATGTGCAGCGCGTAAAAAATGCAAGAAAAAATTCAAAATCTTGCACTTTTTCCAACGAAATCGAATCTATGGGTATTTCAGGTTCTCTGAATATTGGGGAGTACCTATGCAAATACCTGGAATATCTCGATTTCCAGTCTGCTCTCTCCCCCAACAGTCTCCGGGCCTATAGCACAGATGTACTGCAAGTTTTTCAACTTGATTCTACGTATATTCTATCTGGCCCCAAAATCAACGGGGAAAGCCATTATTTTGTGCAAACTAACGAAAACCAAACAATTTCGATGAGTTCAGAAGATTGGGCGGCGCGCGCACTAGAAAAGCTCCGATCTTGGGATGAAATTTCAAATAAATCTAGAAAGCGGAAGATCTCGAGCCTCAATGGATTTTTGAACTGGCTCAAGAGTTTTCATGAGATCGACCTCGGCCTGCGTGTCGATGCCCCCCGCGGGGTTCAACGCAAGCTCCCCCACTTTATATCTTTGGATGAATGTCTGGGGATCCTCAATTATTTGGCCACTGGTGAAAAGAGCCCAAAGAAAGAGACCCAAAAGAAACTGTTTTCTCTATTATATGGCTGCGGTCTTCGGATCTCAGAAGCATGCAATGTGAAGTGGGCGAATATCAACATCAGCAACCGCACTCTAAAGATTCTCGGTAAAGGAAATAAGGAGCGTTTGGCGGTGATTCCAAAATCAGTGTGCGAAACTCTGTCGGCGTTTCCGCGCAGTGGTGATTACCTTTGGGGTGACAAACCCCTCCCCTCGCGCACCGCCT
>CBDUOS010000202.1:0-3687 GCA_965368905.1 uncultured Bdellovibrionales bacterium
GATCTTCCACGTGGTTTCGATGTCGGAAATAATTAATTTTATCGATAATTCGGCGGCGCAACTGAAGCATAGATCGAGGTTAGATTCTAAGAAAAGAAAACGCAAGACAGCAGAGTTTATACCTGTGTCATACGGGTCACACCAAGAATCCCTTTGATTTTTGACAGGTTCTGGATCGCTTTTGTTAGCTGTGAGGTGTCTTTGACGGCCACATCGAACATACAAACCGCTTTTCGGTCCTTGGTGGTTCGAATTTGGGCATTGAAAATATTGATCCCCAGTGAAGCAAAGACATCACTCATCATCTTTAATAGACCCGGAATGTCATTGGCCACCACCCGAATACGAACAGTTCGCTCCACTCCCTCTGGAGCCGATTTCACCGTCCACTCAACATCCACTTCACGATCGCCATCGATAGCGAAGATCTTCTCACAATCAGCCTTATGAATAGTGATCCCTCGGCCACGCGATATAAAACCTTTTATTGGGTCCCCTGGAATTGGGCTGCAACACTTGGCAAAACGAACCAAAATATCGTCCATCCCATCCACCGAGATAATCGAACGAGATTTCTTTTTTCTCTGCACAGCTGACTTGTAAGCCTTGGTTAAAAAACTCTCGTCCGCGCCCTTTTGGTCCACAGTTTTCGCTTCGGGTTCAATGGCTCGCACCACATGCTTTGGTAAAACCTTGCCATAGCCCACACGCACGTATAGATCTTCTAAATCATTAGCACCTGATTTTCGAAGTTCATCATTCTGCATGACCAAATCATCATTTAATTTTTTAGATAAGCTCATTCCGTATTTGCGAAACTCTTTTTCCAGAAGATCAGCGCCTATTTCACGGGCCCGTTTTCTTTCTTCCTCTTGCACAAAGGCGCGAATTCGAGACTTGGCTTTGGAAGTTACGCAGTATTTAAGCCAATCTTTAGATGGTGTTTTGTTTTTTGAAGTTAAAACTTCAACAGTGTCACCGCTTTGCATTTTTGTACGCAAGGGCACCATCTTCCCGTTGATTCTGGCGGCCACACAAGAGTTTCCAACATCAGTGTGAATCGAATAGGCAAAGTCGATGGGAGTCGCACCTTCACGAAACTCGCGCACTTCTCCTTTTGGAGTAAAAACATAAATGTGAGAATCAAAAAGATCCGTCTTAACATTTTCTAAAAATTCTCCAGAGCTTCCCGATTGTTGGTGCAAACTCACCAATTCCTGCAACCAGCCCATTTGCTCTTCCATTTTCAAGTCAGTTTTACCGGAACTTTTGTACTTCCAATGGGCCGCAATCCCCTTTTCAGCCACCAAGTGCATTTCTTCAGTTCGAATTTGGATTTCAATTCGCTCAGCACCCGGCCCAATAACAGTTGTATGCAGGCTTCGATAATTGTTTGCCTTAGGGATTGCTATATAATCTTTAAAACGTCCAGGTACTGGTTTAAACAGAGTATGAATATGCCCTAAAACTTCATAACATTGGGGGATATTGTCCACTAAAATTCGAAAGGCCAAAATATCGTAAACTTGCTCATACTCTAAGTTGGAAACGGCCATTTTCTTAAAAATAGAGTAAAGGTGCTTCGGACGACCTTGAATATCCAGCTTACCAGAGTAACGATCCGAAAGTTCCGTAGACAGAATCTTCTTCACCTCTTCAATGTATTTTTCTCGCTCTTTCTTTTTCTTAGAAACTTTTTGCACGAGATCATAAAACCGGTCGGGCTGGGTGTAACGAAAACTCAGGTCCTCCAGTTCCGTCTTAATAGCACTGATCCCCAAACGACTGGCCAAGGGAGCGTATATATCCAATGTTTCCTGACCGATTCGAATCTGTTTTTCATACTTCATGTGGTTCAATGTGCGCATGTTGTGAAGTCGATCGGCCAACTTCACTAAGACCACTCGCACATCTTTACCCATGGCCACAATCATTTTGCGAACATTTTCACTCTGTTTCTCGTGAATATTTTTAAAACTTAACTGAGTGATTTTTGTCACCCCGTCGACCAGTTCAGCCACCACAGGACCAAAGTTGGCTTCGATGTCCTCCAGAGTGACGTCGGTGTCTTCAACGGTATCATGAAGAAGACCCGTCATAATCGACGGCAAATCCAATTTCAAATCGGCAAGAATTTCAGAGACCCCGACTGGGTGAGAAATGTAAGGCTCACCACTGCGTCGGAATTGTCCTTCATGGGCTTTTTTAGAAAATAGATAAGCTTTTTGAACCTGAGCAATATCAGCGTTTGGAAAGTAAGAAAGAATATTCTCACACAAAGGTTTAACTTCTAAACACTCTGCCGGGAAGTTCTCCAGAGTGCTATTCGCCTCTTCGGACATATTGCTTTGTCTCCATTCCCCAAGCGACATTCAAGTTCGAATATGGCTTGGCGATTATACAAAGGGCCTGTCCCTTTACACCTTTATATCGGTTCTTGAGAACCTAAACTTGAGGTCTTAGTGCAGCTGTTTGTCGCGGTTCAAATCTTCTTCAACCGCTTTGTTGTCTTCACCCATATCAAAAGCAACCAAACCTTTTGCCACTTCACGCAAAGACGTTACTACGAATTTGTTTTTAACTTTTGGGATCACTGGTTGTGAACCTTTTAACAATTGCTTGGCACGCTTTGATACCAAGTGAACCAATGCAAATCGGTTATCCACTTTTTCTAAACAATCTTCCACCGTGACTCGAGCCATACAGCACCTCTCTAATCCGCTAACCTATTCAAATGACAGTAATTCTTCAAGAATTTTCTTGAAACGTTGGTAGGATTTTTCAAAATCGTCATTCACGACCTGGTAATCAAAGGTGTGAGCCAGCTGGATTTCTTTCTCGGCGTTCTTAAGCCTTAGATCGAGGTTGGCTGGCACTTTCTTATCGCGAGCTAAAATTCGCTTCTTCAGCTCGTCGATGGACGGGGGCAGGATGAAAATGCTGATCGCATCAGGGTAAATTTTCATAAATTTTTCGACACCTTGGACATCAATATCCATAATAGCCACCCGCTTATCGGCCCAAGCATCCTCAAGGCTTTGACGCGAAGTGCCATAAAGGCTGTCATGAACAGGGGACCATTCTGCAAAAAATCCCTGAGAGATCTTGTCTTCAAAATCAGGTTTGCTGATGAAATGATAGTCCTGACCGCTGACCTCGCCAGCCCTTTGATTGCGAGTGGTGTAGGTCACAATGTCTTTGAGTACGGGGAAATCCCGTAAGGCACGCCCCATAAAGCTGTTCTTCCCGGCGCCGCTTGGTGCGGCTATGAGTATCATCCTCACTTCGTTCATTCGACGTTTTGCACCTGCTCCCTATATTTTTCGATCAGTCCTTTGGCTTCTACCACTTCTTGGGTCAATTGAGAACTCGTGCTTTTTGAACCAATCGTGTTCACTTCTCGCAAGAGTTCTTGAGCGTAAAAATCCATTTTCTTGCCAATGCTTCCCTGAGTTTTAACCAAAGCTGACAATGCTTTCAAGTGGGCGTCCAGACGCTGAACCTCTTCGCTGATATCACTTTTGTCCAATTGAATCACAATCTCTTGTGCCACTCGCTGCTCATCCAACTCTCCAGGAAAATCATAGGCCTGTAATTTCTTGTTGTATCGCTTTTGTAAGTCTTTGCGAGTCTGCTCTCGCAACTTTCTGATTTTAGAAACCTGTTGCCCCAATTTTTTAAGGTGTG
>CBDUOS010000203.1:0-3641 GCA_965368905.1 uncultured Bdellovibrionales bacterium
GTCGACTCCGGGAGTCCCGTTGGCTTCGGCAGTGGTCACCCACATGTTGTTTTTCAGGTCAGGGTGATTGTAGTTCACACCGGTATCGATCACTGCGACCACGACGTTTTCGCTGCCGGTTGAGATCGCCCAAGCGTCTTGCGCATCGATGTCGACTCCGCCAGAACTTTTATTAGAGTTCACTAATCCCCAAAGATCATTCAGACGAGAATCATTGGGAAGGGCCGAGGCATGATAAATATAGTTTGGCTCAACAAACTCAACACCAGGCATTTTGGAGAGTTGTTCAATCACAGCTTCTGGTCTTTCTAAAATGGATTTTTGCACGACCATGGTGCGCTGACTTTTTGAGATTTCCGATTTCACTTTCGCTGCAATGGGCGCCATCATAGCTTGCACATTTTGCGTGGAAAAGGCTCCCACCGAGTTTTTCATTTTGACGATGTATTCACCGGCCACCGCGGGTGCGGCATGCGTTTGCGTTCCAGCTAGAACAAATCCGATGATAATTAAAAGACGAGAAAAAAATCTTCCATGATTTCTCATTGACCCCCCAATGTTGATTAAGGGTACCCCCCTTAACGTGGTTCGCCCCCCATGGCTTACCATCCATCCAGTGTACCCGACTCTTTAGACTCCACAAAATCGGACGAGGTTAAAAAGTCTTTAAAAACACTTCACTTTTTCAGACTGTGACACTTCTACTGCAAAACACAGACTCCCGTCTTGCCTGCTATTAGAGCGGCTTTCCTGGTCCATAAATGTTTTTTATTGCATCGCCTTTGTTTGTAAAAAGTCGAGGTAGACAGTACAACCAAGGCTTCTAAGAACAATGGAGTGAATATGAATAAGCCTTGGGCATTGATCACAGGAGCCACCTCGGGAATAGGACAAAGCACAGCTTCCCTAATGGCTAAAAATGGATACCCGGTGATCATAACTGGACGTCGAGACCAAAGATTGCAGGAAATTAAGGGGATGCTAAGGGAAAAATTTTCCGCCCCCGTTGAAACTCTGTGCTTTGATGTTTCCGACCGCAAAGCTTGCGAGAGCGTGTTCAAAGAGCACGAAGGATTGCTGCAACAAACTCAAATTTTAATTAACAATGCGGGTTTGGCGCGCGGGGTAGAACCCATGGACCAAGCCTCTCTTGATGATTGGGAAGAGATGATCGACACCAACGTCAAAGGTTTATTATATGTGACCCGACTCTGCCTCCCCCACCTAAAGAAAAATACGCCGTCCCACATTGTGAACATTGGTTCAGTGGCGGGTCGATGGACCTACCCAGGTGGTGGAGTTTACTGCTCCACAAAATTCGCAGTGCGAGCTCTCTCTGAAGGTCTTCGCATGGACCTCAATGGACAAGACGTACGCGTAACCAACATCTGTCCTGGGCTTGTCGAAACCGAATTCAGTGAGGTGCGTTTGCGAGACACCGACAAAGCGAAAAAAGTTTACCAAGGGCTCAAAGCTTTAACTCCTGATGACATTGCCGAGTCCGTTTTGTGGAGCATCGATCGCCCTCCCCACGTCAACATTCAAGAGATGGTCATCTACCCCACTTCGCAAGCCTCTGTCACCCAGGTCCACCGGCAATAACTCCTTCCCGAAAACAAAAAGCCGTAACGTCTTAAGGAAAGGGTACGGCGTACCCTTTTCGACAATTTTTGGCGGGGTTGGGTGTTTTGACAGTTGAGAAGGGGTTTATTTAGAGTTCCATTGGCATCTGGCCTGCATTCTTTAGCTGTTATGAAACACTTTATTACTTTTTTTGCACTGATCGCTGTTTTTGTTACTACAACACCTGCCTTCGCTGAAGACGCCAACCTAGATCGTAACCAGATCTGCGCCGGTGTTATGCAGGAGGTTGGAAACACAGCGGTCTCTGGACTTATCACCGCCGGAACTGGACGAGCTGTTTATAAGCTTTGGAAGCGCGGCAACCGTCGCCTGTTGCGAGTGATTTTACGCAGAGGTGTTTTGGTCCCCGCTGCGCTGACCATTTTAGGGGGTAGTGGATTTTTTAGTTACACTTCTTTACAAGCCTCTCTTGCCGTGATGGATTTGTGCTCGGCCTCCACCGAAGAATTGGAACACTATCGTGACCAATCAGCCATTGGCCTTCTTGGTGAAGAGAGCGAATCGCTTCGCACAGTCATTTTGCTCTATGGCCCGACCACAGTTCACAATATGATTTTAGCTCTGCTGGCCGACAATCCAAAAGCTATCGAAGAAAATCTGACTCAGGTTTTACAACAGAGCAATCAGGATGATGTCGTAGAAGGAGTCGGGCGAGAGTTCGAACTTCCCGCCGAAAGCGTTCAACCTTAACTCTTATCTATCAGTGACAATTTTTGACTTTTAACTGTCAGTAGCAAAACTATAAACTGTCTCAGTTTGAGACGACCTTTTTTACACTTATAAACCGCTCTCTTAAAATGGTCATTCCTTAGAGTACACAACCACTTGTCTCAATTTGATACACCTGCCAAAGGCGGCACGACTCATGCTCTATATACTGATAGGCGATAATTTTTGGAGTAGTTCATGTATATAATGAAGTATCTTATAGTAGTCTTAACCTGTTTCACATTCAGCCTGCCAGCTATGGCGCAAGAAGAGTTCTCAATCCCCGAAGGGGACTATGAGATCGTTGAGATGGTACCAATTTCAACCCGTGCGATTATTTGTCGAAGCGCTCTCGATCACAGAAATGTGGGCGCCGTCGCAGGAGTGGTTAGCTCTGGTGCCGGCTACCTTGCTTATCGCATGTGGCGAAGCGGGGGGCGAACACTAGTTCGAAAAACACTAAAAAGAGCCGGGGCTGTTGTTACAAGAGCTCTCAGCATCGCCGGGGTCACATTCAGTGCCAATGAAATCGCACAAAGCATGGCTCTAATGGATCTCTGTACTGCGGACTTCCAAGAACTGGTTCGATTGGCAGAATTAAGCCCCGCCGCTTTGGCAACCGAAGAGAGTCTCACCATGCGAACTCTGATCGGAAACTATGGTGTGCATACAATCCAAAGCCTCATCAGGGATATGTTGATGGGGGATGAGGCCGCTATGCGCGAAGGCCTTCTCAACTACACGCCCAGCGGACGTAGCCAAGAGGAAATTTTAGAAGAGATGGAAAACCATCCACCTGGCGATTTCGAAATTCCGGCCGAAGCCCGCGGAGTAGAGGCTTAGTTGTGAAAACCAACAAGTTCCTCTTATTTATATTTTTATTGATAATAGCTGGGGCGCTCAACGCCCAAGCCAATGAAATCTGGTCGGCACGCCAACAGAATGACCAATCCTTTGTGCGCATACGAACTCAGGACTTTTCTCATTCACCAGAGGCGCCTGGGCGCCAGGTCCAGCTTTGCGTTTTTAACAACGGTGATGAGTCCTGCCACAACTACCCTCGCAACCTGACTCCTTCAGGAGAGTATTTATTCGCACGCAATCTGCAAGGTTGGTCCCAGTTCTTCAATCGTTGTCGTGAGTTCGACTCTCGCAACCGATTTATTTTAAGCACCCAACTGGCAAGCATTGTTGCAACTGGAGGCCTTGGCTATTTGGCGGGAGTCACACGCTTAGTCGCACCAGCAATGATTGTAGGTGACACTCTGTCACCTTCGGTCGAAGACTAC
>CBDUOS010000204.1:0-3623 GCA_965368905.1 uncultured Bdellovibrionales bacterium
GTGGGGCCAAAGGTTGAATCTTTCATGTCCATGACTTTGTCAAAGTACTTGATGGCGTTTCGATAGTCTTTTAGCTGATAAAACGAAAGACCCATATAAAAATACTTTTCTGGAATCCGTTTCTTCGAGGGCTTAGAGAGATCAAGCACTACGAGCGCTTGGTTGTATTTTTTTATACGGTATAGACTCACACCGTATTGCTGGTAGATGTCTTCTTCATCGGGAGCCAGATCTGACGCTTTGTAAAACCGGTCCATTGCCTCTTCGTTAGCACCGGATTTAAGAAGGCCGACTCCCTCTTTAATTTTTTCTGTGGCCAGTCGGTTGTTGCCTCGTTTTTCTGCCAAAGACCACACCGAGGCATTTTTCTTAACGCCATCACGACGCTTCCTCTCAATGTTTAGCATCACCTCGCGCTCTTCTGCGTTTCTTGCATTGTTGGCATCGAGGTTGTTTTCATTGGCTAAGAAAAGAGACTGCAAAGTCGAGGTGTCGATAATCTTTTTCTTCTGCACCTTCTGTTGGTTGGCCACTTCAATAATACTGTCACTCTCGGCCTGTTCGGGATCAAGACCCATCTCTTTGCGGTATTTATTGTAGGCGGCAAAGGCATTTTCTTTATCATCGAAGACATCAACGATCTGCCCCTTTTGGCGGAGTACTCGCAATAAGAACGGTTTTCTTTTCACTGAGCCGTCTTCGATAAAATCTTTCATCAGTTCAATGCGGTTCTTGCCTCTCAGCATCGACTGGGGAGCTGAGTACATCTCGGCCGAGACTTTGGCTGACTCCAAAACCCCGATGGGAAAGTTGACGCTAAAAACTCCAGAGTTGGGAGCCGTTTCAAGCATATTCAATTCGTAGAGTTTTCCTGTGCCTTTGTTCCTTAAGTAGAGGTAACCAGATTCGATGTCGGTCGGTTGTTGGTTCCAAGACAGTTTTTCGTAGAAAAAAGAAACCGGACGCGAATTTACGATGACGGCTCGTTTATCGCTATTTTCTTTAAAAACTTTAAATCGACTTTTTCGGGCAAAAGAGAATTGTGATAGTCCCACTATTAGAGTGAACAAAACAAGTTGCTTCATCAATGCTGTCCTCGTTAAATCTTTTGAATAGTCTAAAGTGTTCAATAGGTTAAGACAATGAAGAGGGTCTTAGAATAGGCAAAAGGCTGTACTTTTTTATCTGACCTTTGTCGAGGCTGATGGTTTTGTAAACAGACCCATAAAAAAAGCCAGCTTACGCCGGCTTTTTCAAAACTCAACTGACCTTTCGGTCAATGATAAATCAGTTACATTGGTTAGGCAAACAAGGTTGAATAATAACGTTGACCACATCATTGGTGTTGATGATGGTGTCGTTGATGCGAGAGTCATCCAACACAGGAATGTTGTCCATGATTGGATTGTTCACGATCGGAGCTCTTGGCTCCTCTGGTAGTCCAGCGAGGTCTCCCGGTCCATTCGGGCCAAGATCATCACCGGGTCCAGGTAAGAGGTCGGTCGGATTGCCCTCTGGAGAATCGACAGACGCTGGGTCTCGATCATCTCCAAACATTGGAGGTGGATTTCCGTCGCCATCAACAGAGGCCGGATCGCGACCATCGCCAGAACCATCTTCAGCGGAGGGATCAAAATCGGGATCACCGTACTGATCATCGTCGCGAAAGTTTTTGTCACCCTCTTGTGGCTCGCCTGCCAACTCGGGTGAGTTTTTCTGGTCGCCGTCCAACATTGCGGAATCATCGCTACCCGCATCCGAGCCCTCTCCTGAGCCTGGGGCGCCAGTGCCTTTGGGTCCTTTTGGACCTTTTACTCCTGAGCCTTTGCCTTTTCCTTTGGGTTCACGACCATTTTGACCGTTGGTTCCTTTTTCATTCTTTTCTTTTTCTTGTTTCTTGCCTTGGTTGTTAGTGCTGGCCGGTTGTTTGTTGCTAGAGCCGGCATCATCCACTTTCGACTCTTGGTCCATCTGAGCAAACTCAGCGGGAGGAACGTCTTTAGGTGAGTGCGGATCGGTTCCAGGACTGTTTGATGTGTACTGACCTGGTTTCACTGTCACCTTCGGAATAAAATTGTCGCCTTTGAGTTGGCCCACGGCCACTTCACCTTCAAAGGTGACTACACGGGATTGGTTTGTAGAGCGATTATAACTCGTCAAGAACTCAGTACCACGAACTCCGGCCACTGCGGATTTGGTTTTAACCCGGTAATGACTTTGCTTGGTGTCTTTATATTTGTTCTTAACATCCGAACGTACTTTACCATTGATCACGTTCAAGACGGCTTTCTTACCGCTTTGGTAAGCTTCAATGACCATCTCGGTATCCGGAGAGATATTGATTTCGTTTTTATCCGCCATCTCAATTTTGGCACGACCATCGTTATCGGTTTTCACCGTATAACCTTGGCAAACTTTTTTGTTTTTGCGGGCTTTCTTAAATTTGTCTTTACCTTTTTTCTTATAGGTGACTTTACCCTTCACAACTTTAAATACACCACAGTCAGCGGCCATTGCTTGAGCACCAAAGAAGAAGGCGGCGGAGATTATCAATAAACGAACCATAGGCTCCTCGAATTTTGTGTTGTTCTACCTAGAATTTATCGGCTTCTAGTCCAGGAACTTAAAAGAAATCCAATATTTGCGCCAACTTGATACGGGTTTTTAGTGGTGGCAAAATGAACCCCTTTGCGAGTTGAAAGGCCTGTCGCAAATTGGTTCGGTTAAGAGCTTAGGGACTGGTCTTGCGTACAGATGTACTGCGATAAATCCATGAAGGTGTTGGCGTAGTATTCGGCGTCATCAAAAGGAGAGTCATTTGGGTCTTCAGTACCATGCAAAAACACACCCTTAATATTGGCGCGATGACCAGCTTCGACATCGGTCATACGATCACCCACCATCCAAGAAACCGTGCGATCGACATCGTGGTCTTTGATCCCGGCCTCTAACATTCCGGGGCCTGGTTTGCGCATCGGGTGGTTGGAGTTCACCATAAACGGGGCATAGTAGAAACTTAAAATATCAATACCGGCACGAGAAAGATCTTGCCGAATGTTTCGATGAATTTGGTGCAGGTTTTTCACATCTACGAGGCCACGGGGCACACCGGACTGATTGGTGACCACAATGAACTCAAACCCCTGGTCGCGCAGCATGCGCAGGCCTTGAAAAACGCCGGGTAGGTACTGAATTTGTTTGGGATCGTTGAGATAAATCTTATCGACAATCAATGTTCCGTCGCGATCGAAAAACACCACTTTTTTCATTCGTATTCACCTTAGTCGTTTGAGCCACTTTAAGTCAGCCCACCATAAAGGTCACGAGCCAGCATGCAAAGTGAAAAGTTATTTTTTTGAAAGGGGGTGATGGTTTTCCATGGTGTTGGCCAGTTGGTCCATGTCTAAGTGGGTGTAGAGCTCGGTGGCAGCCAAGCTTTCGTGACCCAGCAGTTGTTGTAAAACTCGCAGGTCCGAGCCACTGCTCAGCAGGTGGGTCGCGTAGCTGTGGCGAAGGGCGTGGGGATGCAACGGTTTGATCAGTCCCGCTTCTTTTCCCAGGTCGCGAATCCGTTGATAGGCGGTGCGCGATCGTGACGACGGTTCGCCCCGAGGTGAGACGGG
>CBDUOS010000205.1:0-3599 GCA_965368905.1 uncultured Bdellovibrionales bacterium
AAGACAGAAAAAGATTTGGAAGATCTCTTGTTGCATCTACCAAACCGCTGTCACTCGAGTGTACCAGAGGGCAAATCTGAAAAAGACAATCGTGTTGAGCGAGCCGTAGGCGAAGCTCCGAGTTTTAGCTTTAAGCCCAAACCACATCATGAAATTGCTGAAGATCTCGGGATCGTCGATTTTGAAAGAGCTTCTAAGGTGGCCGGAGCGCGGTTTTCATTTCTAATGGGTTGGGGCGCCAAACTGGAGCGAGCTCTTGCCAACTTTATGTTAGATCTACACACAGAGCTCAACGGCTATCGTGAGGTCATCCCACCTTATATCGTCAACACAGAGAGCATGTATGGAACCGGACAATTTCCAAAATTTCAGGAGGACGTCTTTCACCTGAATAATTTTCCCTACTATTTGATCCCTACGGCCGAAGCACCGATGACCAATTACTATCGTGGAGAAACCTTGCAGGAAGAAGATCTTCCACAACGATTTGCCGCTTACTCATCTTGCTTTCGTTCAGAAGCTGGGAGCTATGGAAAAGACACCAAAGGATTGATTCGTCAGCATCAGTTTGAAAAAGTGGAGCTAATGAGCTTTGTGCATCCCGATAAATCTTATGAAGAGCATGAGCGTCTCACGAGCAATGCAGAAGAGGTGTTAAAGCGTCTGGAGCTGCACTATCGTGTTTCTACACTATGTACGGGCGACATCAGCTTTGGAGCGGCAAAATGTTATGACCTGGAAGTCTGGCTGCCAGGAGAAGACTCATATCGAGAGATCAGTTCTTGTTCAAATTTTGAAGACTTTCAAGCCCGTCGTGTGAACACCCGCTTCAAACCAAAAGGTGGCGGAAAGCCCCAATACGTGCACACCCTGAATGGCTCAGGCTTGGCAATCGGCCGGACCCTCATTGCTGTGATTGAAAACTACCAGCAAGAGGATGGGACCATTAAGGTGCCCGCTGCCTTGATAAAGTATCTCGATACTGATGTAATTAAGTAGTGAATTTCAACAATGACAACCTCATATATAATTTGAAGCTTCAATCCTTAGGGCAGGTGGCGCCACTTAATATTTTTTATCGCGATAACCTTATGGAAACTTTGAAAGATCCGTCATTGGATTGGAAGCCTTATAATAGGACTAAGGAAAACTTTAATCGCTTTGGTTTGAGTTTAACCTCGCTCAAAGGTGAAGTTGATGGTGTGATTGACTTGAATTCTCTCAAAGAGCACAACAGAGTCAATGGGACAAGCTACGATGAGATGTCGTTTCGCACCCCAACAGCTTATTGGGACAAACTCTCGTCTTTGACCGCCCCTGTTTCGATGTTCAAGCCTCACCTTGGGCGCAGCCATCTCTTGCGACTGGATGTGGGGGGATTTTTTCCACCCCATAGGGATATAGGAGACAGTTTTCGACTTATTTCATTTTTACATACGAGTCCCACGGACTGCGTTTTCCTTGTTGATGATAAAAAGGTCTTCTTTGAGCCGGACCGTTTTTACTACGTGAATACTTGTTTGGTTCATTCCCTTTTCAGCTTTGTGGACAACTCATATGTACTAGTATTCAACGTAGAACCTAATATGGAAACGGTCAGTCTGGTTTTTGACCACCTAGAGGCCCAGTAAACGCGCCGCGTCTGACGCCGATTCCAATCTATTAATTACTGAATCCCCCCCCAAATTATGATATTTCACTGAGTTCAAATCGACCAAGACTGCGGAGAGGTGGCAGAGTGGTTGAATGCACCGGTCTTGAAAACCGGCGGGCCTTCGCGGGTCTCGTGAGTTCGAATCTCACCCTCTCCGCCATTAACTATACCGAGTCGCAAAAACTCTTTTCAATTCTCTAAGATCTCATCCGTTTGATGCTATCCAGACCTACATCTTTAATAGTTTTCAGAATAGCCGGGAAAACCATTGCATTGGGGTTAGGGAGACGCTTCTTACCCATTGAATGAATTTGATTGGTGTACCAGATGATTTCCAAGGGAAACATTTTATCAATTTTCTTAAAACCAGATGAAACAGGGTGAACCTGGTTGGCGACATCTTCTCCATTGAGGATTCTTTGGGGAAGATGTGGATTAACAGCAAGAGGTCTCGCTAGACCAATTAAATCGACCTCTCCGTTTTCTATTACGTTGTTCATAAAGGATGTCGTTCTAAATCCGCCGGTAACCATAAGGGGGCATTGAATAACTTTTTTCAATTCCTTTGTATAATCTAGGAAGTATGCTTCACGATGTCGGGTGCTTTCTCGCATAGTTCCAGTCATCGCTGGAGCTTCATATGTTCCTCCGGATACCTCGATCATATCGATTTTTAGGTCGGAGAGAGTTTTGGCCACGACGACAGCATCTGTATTAGAGAACCCACCTTTTGAAAAATCTGCAGAATTAATTTTGATTCCAATAGGATAATCATCGCCAACGGATTTTCTCATTTTCAAGTAGACTTCTTTAACAAATCGCATTCGGTTTTCTAAACTACCACCATATTGATCTTGTCGTTTATTATGAAGGGGAGACAAAAACTGACTAATTAAGTATCCATGGGCTCCATGAATCTGTACGCCTTGAAATCCGCATTCTTTAGCTGTTTTAGCTGCATACCCAAAGCGATTAATAATTTGCTCAATCTCAGCGAGCGTTAATGCTCTTGGTGTATTGAAAGAAGATTGAAGTTTACCACCCATCGGAATTTCAGAGGGTGCCACGGGAGTTTTATTCAAAAATTTGGGTGATTGTTTCCCCGGGTGATTAATTTGCAACCAAATTTGAGAATTTGAATCTTCTGAAACGGATGCCCACTTTTTAAGTTGTTTTATATTATTGAGGTTCTCTTCAATAACCACATTATTGGGTTCACCTAAGTGGTTGGAGTCAACCATGACGTTTCCAGAAATTAATAGTCCGGCCCCACCCTCAATCCACATCGTATAGGCATTTATAAATTCGATCTCTGGCTTGAGGTTACGAGCCATATTCTCACTCATTGCAGCCTTAACCAATCGATTAGATAAGGTTACTCCACATGGTAAAGTTAGGGTGGATTGAATATTCGGCATAGAAAGTCTCCATTCAGGTGCACAGTTAATTAGCAGATGCTCCCGTGTATGGCAACCTGACAACAAGAATTGAATCAAATTGATAGATTAAATCTAAAAATGTTTTCAGATCAAATGGCTCGCACAATCACAGTGATTGTTTGTTGCTCTCAACGAAACTCCGATTGTCACTAGCGACCAGCCAGCGAACATGATTAAGAGATCCGGGGGATGTTCTCATCTCATAGATTGAACGGCGAACAAACTCTTCCTCTAGTGCTTTTAGGGCTGACAAAAACTCTTGGTAAGTGCTTTTCTTCATTTGCATGTAGCGGACTTGGAAAAACTCATTTTCTGATGAGACGGGTTTGGTAAAAGAATTTATAAGGTTCTTAGACCAACTTCGATAGATTTTTTGTGTGAACTCACCGTCGCCTTCCCAGCGTATAGCCTTAATGGAGGGAATACGAATTTTGTTTTCGGGGAGAAGGCGTATTAGCTTTAGTACGTCTAAGGTTCTAGCCAATTTGAACGCTCTTTCTTCGCTT
>CBDUOS010000206.1:0-3494 GCA_965368905.1 uncultured Bdellovibrionales bacterium
CGGCAAAATGCGAGATGTGGTACCGTCTCGATTTTTGGCAGAAATCAACCCTCAGCTTTATCTGAATCACAGCAGTGGCTACCGACCGGTGAGCCAGGATTCTCGCGAGGCCTTGCTGCAGGGCTTGAAAGACAAGCTCAGCTCTAATATAGAGAAACAGAAAATCGACTACCCCCTTTAAAATTAACCATTTCCTGACGTTGATTCCTTGTCATTTTTACAAATTTCTGCTTTAAATAATGTATAGGGAAAATTTAAGGGGGGACCATGACCTTATTTTTAGGCTTACTCGTTGGACTTTCAACCGTGTGGGCCAGTCCCCACTTCACATCTTTACGCGATGATCAAACCGTACCGAGCCACTGCCAAGACATGGAGTTGGGCTTCTACAGTCTGCCGGCCGAAGTTGTTTATGTCGGGCGCAAAGGGGCGACTTCCATGGGCTTCTCGATGGAATACCCGGTGAGCCGAAAAAACGCGACCATCCTTTGGCGCTATTTCAAATCACTGACTCACGGCTCTCCCGATGAAACTGTTTTGCAACAGATTTTGCGAAACCCCGAATTGAAGCGTGATTACGAAATCCTTTTACGAAATTACCAAGAGCAAGATTTTGACTTCACCAATGAAGGTGAAATTTTAGAGGCTCTAGCCATCCATGACCTTTATAATGAATTTCCAGAAAATGTTTACTACATCACTGGTGGAGTGATGTATCACCGAGCTGATTCTCCCATGACGATTGGAGAACTGGATGTTTTCATCGGACGCCGCGACTCTTGTGAGGCTGTGGTTGTCGGAGAAACCAAGCTGGGCACTCGTAAAATGTTGAACAAAGCCAAAAAACAACTTTCTCGTTTTGAGGACTTCCTATTGGATCACAATTCTGCGGGGTTTTCTGGAGAGTACGAATCCACTCGCCCCTCTAAACAAGTTCTCAATTGATCTCTCGCACCTGAAGCCAAAGGGTGGTAGGGTGCCTTATTATGAGAATGGAGCGCATTAAATCTCTATTGCAAGAGAAAATCCAACCACTGAGTGAGTTGCAGGTTGAAGACGAGAGTCACAAACATGCTGGTCGTCAGGGGCAAGAAAGTCACTTTAAGATTTTCTTAGTGAGTACCTATTTTACTGGGAAAAATCGAGTGCAAAGGCAGCGTGAAATCAATGAGCTTTTGCAAGAAGAGTTTGAATCAGGATTGCACGCTCTTTCGATGCGTCTGATGACTCCTGGAGAGTACGCAGCGAGTAGCACTTCCTTTCAATCACCCAACTGCCAAGGCAGTAAGCAAAGCCAATAGAAATTTTATTCTGGGTTGTTTTCGGGTGCGCTGGGTTCGTCGAACTCATGGATTTGATCACGTAGCTCTTTGAGGAGTCCTTTGGTCTTTTTCTGTAAGTCGGTTTCCTCAGTGACTTGCTCTCCCTGTGGCTTACTGGTAAGGCTATCCCATTGGTTAATGGCCTGATCGAGCTCATTGAGAGTGTTTTGTAATCGAGTTGAAGATGGCTTTTTGTTCGACATGAGCTAGGATCGTAAAAAGCTTTTGTTGATAACTCAAGGAAAATCAATCTTTTCGTTGGAGGAAAAATGTCAGAAGAAATTATTTATACAATGAAAGGGGTTTCTAAAGTTTACCCCCCTAAAAAATATGTTTTGAAAGACATTTACCTTTCCTACTTCTATGGCGCGAAAATTGGTGTTCTTGGACTCAACGGTAGTGGTAAATCCAGTTTGTTGAAAATCATGGCAGGAGAAGATCAAGATTTTCTTGGTGAATCATTTCCGGCCCGCGATTTTAAATTGGGTTTCCTTCACCAAGAGCCGGAGGTTGATCCTGAAAAGACTGTGAAAGAAATAGTGATGGAAGGTGTTGGGCCACTGGGTGAAGACCTGAAAGCCTTCAATGAAATCAGCATGCAAATGTGTGATGAAAATATCTCGCCTGAAGATATGGAAAAGCTTATTGAAAAGCAGGGGAAGATCCAAGAGAGAATCGAAGCCCAGGACGGATGGGAGTTGGACTCTAAGTTGGAACAAGCCATGGACTCACTCCGTTGCCCACCTGAGGATGCACTGATTAAAACCCTGTCCGGTGGTGAGAAGCGCCGAGTGGCCATGTGCCGTTTGCTTCTTTCTAACCCTGACATTCTTTTGATGGATGAGCCCACCAACCATATGGATGCTGAAACTGTCGCATGGTTGGAGCACTTTTTGGATCAGTTCCCTGGGACAGTTATTGCCGTGACCCACGATCGCTACTTCCTCGATAATGTCGCCGGTTGGATTCTGGAATTGGATCGGGGTGAAGGAATTCCTTGGAAAGGAAACTACTCATCCTGGTTGGAACAGAAAGAAAAGCGAATGGCCATTGAAGAGAAGCAAGAAAACAAACGCAATAAAACATTGCAACGTGAATTGGAATGGGTGAAGCAAGGGCAAAAAGGGAGGCAATCAAAATCTAAGGCGCGCATCGAAGCCTATGAGAGTTTGCTAAAAGATCCGACGCCAGAGAAATTGCAAGAGATGCAAATTTACATTCCACCCGGCCCTCGTTTAGGCAATATGGTGGTAGAAGCGAAGAATATTAGCAAATCCTTTGGCGACAACTTACTGATCGACGATTTGAGTTTTTCGATTCCTCGTGGCGGCATTGTCGGAATCATTGGACCGAACGGTGCTGGTAAAACCACACTCTTTAAAATGATCGCAGGCCAGGAAAAGCCAGACAGTGGTGAAATCTTGATTGGTGAAACTGTGAAGATGGCTTATGTCGATCAAGACCGCGCCACTTTGGACCCGAACAAAACCATTTGGGAAGAAATATCTGGTGGCAATGAAATGATTCAGGTGGGAAATCGTGAGATGAACTCGCGTGCTTATGTTTCCCGTTTTAACTTTACCGGTGGCGACCAGCAGAAGAAAACCGGAGTCTTGTCTGGCGGTGAACGCAACCGAGTGAATATGGCCAAAATGCTTTTGTCAGGTTCCAATTTGCTATTGTTGGATGAGCCGACCAACGACCTGGACGTCAATACCATGAGAGCCCTTGAAGAGGCGATCTTAAATTTTGGTGGTTCTGTTGTTGTTATTTCGCATGATCGTTGGTTCTTGGATCGTGTTTGCACCCATATTCTCGCTTTCGAAAATGATTCAAAGGTGAACTTCTTCAACGGCAACTATACAGAATGGGAAGAAGATTATAAGAAGCGTTTGGGAGTTGATACCCTCACCCCGAAACGGATTCGCTACCGTAAGCTTCAATAAAAAAAAGCCGACCCTAGGTCGGCTTTTTTTATTATGGTTTAAGAGGAGCAAATGTCTAGTTCCTCTCGAGAGATTAATTTAGTTTTACTGCGACTCTTCAGCCTCGAAAGCATCCAATTGAATGCTAAGGGCTTCGACGCGGTCTTCGATGGTACGACGAACAGCCTCAGGCAATTTGGCTCCATCATCGGCCGAGCGACCGTCGTCAATCTCAAGGCTTTCTTCA
>CBDUOS010000207.1:0-3297 GCA_965368905.1 uncultured Bdellovibrionales bacterium
GCTGGTGCCGTTTTTCAAGAGGGATTGGCTGGTAGCCGCGCCGACCCTTTTGGCTACTCCCTGTGTTTATTTTTAATGGGTCTGCTAATCGCAACCAAGATATGGGCCGGTGGTTACACCACCCTCGCTGATTTTTTTAAAAATCGATTTGGCGTCGGCGTGGAGAGATTCGCTGTTGTGATCATCGTACCATCTTCTCTGCTTTGGGGGGCCGCCCAAATGCGTGCTTTCGGGCAGGTGGTGACAAGCATGACCAACTGGGATCTCAACAGCACACTTTGGATCGCCTTTGCCTTTGTTACGGTTTACACCCTACTCGGTGGTTTGCTTGGAGATATTATTACTGACCTTATTCAAGGTATCATGATTGCTCTCGGGTTGAGTCTAATATTATTTTTTGTTCTGCAAAGTGATTTTGATTTTACCCAATGGTGGCAAAACATACCACCTGAACGTCTACAATTTCGTAAACCAAATGAAAGTTTTTGGCAGCGCATAGATCGATGGAGCATTCCAATATTTGGCTCACTGATCGCACAAGAGTTGATTTCGAGAGTTCTCTCTGCAAGATCAGCAGCAGTGGCTCGAAACTCCGCCTATGTCTCGGGGTGTATTTATCTTTTGTTCGGAAGCATCCCGGTTATTCTTGGATTGATGGGTCCCAACCTTTTGCATGATCTAAATCACCAAGAGGATTTTATTATTAGTATCGCTCAACAGTACCTCCCAACTTTTGCCTTCGTTATTTTTTCGGGAGCCTTGATCTCGGCCATCTTGGCAACCATAGACAGCATTCTCCTTAGTGTCTCGGCCTTGGTCTCTCACAATATCTTAGTTCCCACCTTCAACCTGCATTCCGAAAAGAAGAAAATCGTTTCAGCACGGGTAATGGTTATTCTTGCCGCTTTAATTTCTGTACTTTTGGCTTTTTCCTCAGACTCCATTTACGACCTTGTCGAAGCGGCTTCTTCTTTTGGCACAGCAGGTGTTTTGGTGGTGACTCTGGTGGGTCTCCACAGTGACTGGGGCGGACGATTGTCCGCTTATTCAGCCTTGGTGGCGGGCCTGGTCACACTCCCTGTGATAGAGTACGGCTTCCAGGGAGAAGCTCCTTTTTTGACTACTCTGCTCATAACCCTCTGCGTTTACATTTTAGGGGGGTGGTTTAAAGGAAATAGGCTCAACGCAGAGCGGATTTCTTGAAGCCAGGACATCCAGGTTGGTAGCCTTACCCATTCAAAGTTTCGAGGGAGAATTAAATGGAAATGACCACTATCCAACCCAGTCAAGAATTTGCCAAAAATGCCTACGTACAAACTTTTGATGACTACAAAAAAATGTACACCGAATCGATCACTGACCCTGAAAACTTTTGGGCTAAAATCGCCAAAGAAAACTTTTATTGGGAGACACCTTTCACAGAAGTTTTAGATTATAACTACGACCGCCGCCAAGGCCCGATCCACATCGAATGGTTCAAAGACGGTGTAACCAATATCACTTATAATGCCCTCGACCGCCACTTAGAAAAGAATGGCGACCGCACGGCTTTGATTTTTGAAGGTAATGAACCGGATGACTCTCATAAGATGACTTACAAAGAGTTGCATGAACAGGTTTGTAAGTTCGGCAACGTTCTAAAAAGCCGAGGCGTTAAAAAAGGAGACCGTGTCGCTCTTTATATGCCAATGGTGAACGAATTGGTTATTGCCACTTTGGCCTGTGCCAGAATCGGAGCAGTTCACTCAGTTGTATTCGGTGGGTTTTCTGCCGATTCCTTGGCCGACCGCATTCTTGACTGTGAGTGTGCCGTCTTGATTACAGCCGATGGTTGCTTCCGTGGTAAAAAACTGATTCCGACAAAAGACATCAGCGACAAAGCCATGGACATTTGTGAACAAAAAGGCTTCAACGTAACAACTTGTATTAGCCTCGCCCGTTTGGGAGACAAATACCCTAACACATTGAAGATGAAAGAAGGTCGCGACCTTGATTGGAAAACCATGATGGAAAAGGCATCAAGTGATTGCCCGCCAGAATGGATGGGAGCAGAGGACCCACTTTTTATTCTCTACACCTCGGGTTCAACCGGAAAACCCAAAGGGGTTTTGCATACCACGGGTGGCTACATGGTCTATGTTGCGACCACATTCAAGTACGTTTTTGATTATCATCAAGATGACATTTACTGGTGTACGGCTGATGTCGGATGGATCACTGGACATTCTTATATTACATACGGCCCCCTTCTTAACTGCGCCACTCAAGTGGTGTTTGAAGGGATACCGACTTACCCAGATGCAGGCCGATTTTGGGACGTCGTAGACAAGCATCAAGTGAGTTTGTTTTATACAGCACCAACCGCCATTCGTGCCATCGCTTCAAAAGGCGAAGAATTTGTTAAAAAACATAAAAGAAGTTCACTGCGTTTGTTGGGCTCAGTGGGCGAACCGATTAACCCTGAAGCCTGGCGCTGGTACTATGAAGTGGTCGGAGACAGTCGTTGTCCGATCGTCGATACTTGGTGGCAGACGGAAACTGGGGGGATTCTACTAACCCCTCTTCCTGGGGCGACTCCGATGAAACCTGGGTCAACCACTTTTCCTTTCTTTGGCGGTCAACCCGCCGTCCTCGAAGCTCAAACCGGAGAAGAACTCGATGGTGCCACATCAGGAGTGTTAGCCTTTAAATTTCCATGGCCCGGCCAGATGCGAACCGTTTACGGAGATCATGAGCGCTTCGAAAAAACTTATTTCGATCATTACAAAGGATATTACTTTACTGGTGATGGCTGCAAAAGAGATGAGGATGGCTATATTTGGGTCACTGGCCGAGTGGATGATGTGATGAATATCTCAGGTCACAGAATTGGAACAGCCGAGATTGAATCCTCTTTGGTCGGACACCCAGCTTGTGCCGAGGCCGCGGTTGTAGGAGTTCATCATGAGATCAAAGGCCAAGGCATATATGCCTACGTGACTTTGAACCAGGGGTTTGAATACACAGACGATCTGAAGAAAACTTTAAACGATCATGTTCGCAATGAAATTGGTGCTTTTGCCAGTTGCGAGTTTATTCACTGGGCGCCTGAACTTCCAAAAACTCGTAGCGGAAAGATTATGCGTCGAATTTTACGCAAACTTGCTAACCACGAAGAAGAACATTTAGGGGACGTCACCACATTGTCTGACCCCACTGTTATAGATCGTCTTTTGCAAAACCGAGCCTAGGAGTTATTGGTGAAATACTTGAGTTTAATTGTTGTTTTGGCGTGGGTCGTTGGATGCAGTGGCAATG
>CBDUOS010000208.1:0-3295 GCA_965368905.1 uncultured Bdellovibrionales bacterium
GATAAAGATGGGCTATGTTCCAGAGGAATACTACTACACAAGAGATCACGAGTGCGCACAAGTTGATGAAAACGTCGTGACTGTTGGGATCACTCAGTATGCTCAAGAGCAATTGGGAGAAGTTGTGTATGTGGATCTTCCAGAGGAAGGACAAAAAGTCACCCAAGACGAGAGTTTTGGAGCTGTGGAAAGCGTGAAGGCGGCTAGCGACTTGATCGCGCCGGTTTCGGGGACAGTGATCGAGGTGAACACCTCCCACTCTGATGACACAGGAATTATCAACGATGATCCAATGAATGACGGTTGGTTGATTCGCATTGAAATGGATACAGAAAAAGAATTGGCGGCTTTGTTAAAGGCGCCTGAGTATAAAAAATTAATTGAAGCAGCCAAATAGTTTGGTTGTTTTATAATCTGCTTGCGCGCTTGTGGTGGAATTGGCAGACACGCTAGACTTAGGATCTAGTGCCGAAAGGCGTGGGGGTTCGACTCCCTCCAGGCGCACCAAAATTTGAGCCACTGTTCGTGGTCGTTTACACTTCCCGAAATTTCAAATTTTGTTAGTGTTGGTTCGCTAGCGCTCATGCGGTCTCTCCGCTCGAGTGGTGAGCTTGATGTGAAAGGTTAAGCAATGACATCACAAAAAGATAAGAAACCAGAGAATGGCGAAGAGGGCGGGCATGTTCATGGTCCTCACTGCAACCATGGACACCACCATGAAAAGCCACAGCCCATTGTTAATGAAGGTTTGAAGGTTGGTCGAAATGATCCTTGCCTCTGCGGGAGTCAAAAAAAATTCAAAAAATGCTGCGGAAAGTGACCGCTTTTAAAATCACTTTGTGCCGTATTCTTTAAGATTTTTTTGTCTATTTCGTTTGGATAGCGAAAACCAGCATATCGGCAAGATTGTATTGTGGTGGCACTGACTCATATTGAGATTTTTAAATCACTCATTCTACAACTGAGAACAACTTCTGATATCCCGTTAAGTTTTAAGGTAAAATGTAGTCCTATGAAAATGGTATGGGTTCTATTGTTTGTGGTGACTGTTTTGGGTTACCAGAACTGCTCCAGTGATTCCTCTGGTGGCGACGGTGGTCTTGCGGGTTTTGGATCTTGTGAAGTTCCACCCGAAGGGCGGCTTGAAGACGTTAGTTCTCCTGATCAAGTTGTCGGCAACGGAACTCCGTCGAGCTGTACAAGTGCGGCAGTGGTAAATGCTGTTGCGCAAGGAGGCGTGATCACGTTTGACTGTGGTCCCTCACCTATCGAGATCACTCTCACTGAAACCGCAAAAGTTTTTAATAACACCGGTCCCCAAATTGTTATCGATGGCGGTGGCTTGGTGACCTTAAGCGGCGGCGGGGCTCGTCGAATTCTGTACATGAACACTTGTGATGAAGACCAAGTGTGGACCACCTCACATTGCCAGAACCAAGATCATCCACAGTTGACAGTACAAAACCTTACTTTTCGTAACGGAAACAGTACCGGTGAAGCAACCAATGATGGGGGAGGTGCCATTTGGGTGCGAGGCGGACGCTTTAAAATCATAAACTCACGTTTTGAAAACAATGTTTGCACCAGCACAGGACCAGATGTGGGTGGAGGTGCCGTTCGAGTCTTCAGTCAGTACAACGGATTGCCAGTTTACGTAGTCAATAGTGTGTTTGGAGGAAGCCCCAATACAGGAAATGTTTGCTCTAACGGTGGTGGTCTCAGCAGTATTGGTGTGAGTTTTACGGTGGTCGATTCTGTGTTCAGTTACAACGACGCAATTGGCAACGGCGCTAATCCTTCTCGTCCAGGAACACCGGGCGGTGGAAGTGGTGGTGCTATTTACAATGATGGAAACACTTTTGCGCTCAATATTTGTGGGACGACCATCGAAAACAATTCAGCCAATGAAGGTGGCGGTGCGATCTTCTTTGTTAGTAACGATCGCAGTGGTGGTCTCTATATTGAAGACTCCACTCTTTCTAATAATCCAAGCTTGGGGTTTGAGACCCAGGGTTTTCCAGGAATTTTTTATCTTGGATTGGATCACGATCCGGTTGTTACCGATTCATCTATTACAGAGTAGTTCACTACATCAACATCAAAAGTGATGGGTCAAGAAACACAGAAAAAAAGGCCATTAGACAAGCCAAAATTCCTACAGCGATGATTCCGGTATTCCAGACAAAGTTTGAGGTTAGTAAAAGTAGGGCTCCTAAACTGAGTAATACGGCCGGGGCGGTGAACAACATTATAATTTCTCCTTTTAATCATTCGTTAAATACAGTTATATAAGTATATATATCAGTATACAAAGTCAAGAGTGAAAGCAAATAAAAATAAAAGCCAGTAATTACAGGCATCTATAGTACATCCTCAAGTCTAGTGGGATGGGGGGGGGCTTTTATGCCTTTGAAGGAGTCGGGTCCTGGGTATGGAAACTCCTCAGAGCCTTGCAACAATTGCATGACGAAAAATCGACCATGATGACGAACGAAGAAACTGTCTACACCGTTTTTTTTGCCATAGAGGTTCGTTTACGCAGTTCGAAATACTAAATTAAATTAACTGTGACGGCGATTTTTTTGACCGTCATAACAATAGCCAAGTACAAATCCCCTGAAGATTTTAATTAACGAACAAAAAACGTTAACACCTGGGAGGGTAAAATTATGAAAGCATTAATTTCATTGATGACTGTATTGGCCGCAACTGTGGCTTTCGCTGGAACTGATATCCAAGCTATGTCTTGGGGAGAAATCCTAAGTGACTCTAGCCTTCGTACTGGAAACAGCCTTGTTTTCCAAAATGGTCCTGGTTTGGGCGCAACTTACAAATCACCTGTTGCTGCCGATGTATGTCACGATGGTACTTACATCTATGGTGGAACAACAAACATTCAAGTTTGTTCTGGATCTGACAACAACAGCAATTGCAAATGGCAATCTGTTAAATTGAAAACTCCTTATCAATACCAAATTACCACTCAAGTATGTAAAGGTGGGGATGATAGCGACTGTGACTGGGTTCAAAAGACTGTAACTCAAACTCCAAACCAAAGAGTATCTGTATTCAAAAACAAAGGTAAAGGCGATCTTCAGTTCTTAGGAAAGAAAGCTTACACAATTCCTTTTTGTGCTGACTTGTCTCCAGTTCCTGCTAACTAATTAGTTGTTGCTGTAATTTTTTGAAAAAAAGGTGCCTTTCGTTTGGGATGGCACCTTTTTATATTTTCAGGGGGAGAATATGGCATTTTTTAGATTTATTATTTTAACGACCTTACTTGTTGCGACTTCTT
>CBDUOS010000209.1:0-3280 GCA_965368905.1 uncultured Bdellovibrionales bacterium
CCCACCGGACAGTATTTTTGAGATCCCCATGCCTTACAACAACCCTTTTGATGACTTACAAAAAGATATTGAGCGTATCACACCAGTGGAACTGGCAGTGATTCAAGAGTGGATTAAATTAAAACTTCCTGAAAACGAAGATGAACTGCCAAAAACGGAGGGAAAATAATGAAAACAATCATCGGTTTATTATTTCTATTTAACATCAGCCACGCGGCGATCAACGCCAGTCAATTCGACTTCAAGCCCGACGCTGGAAAAGTGGAGTTCAAAACCAAAGGTTGGCCCAACCTGGTAACCATCAAAGGTGAAGGCAAAGGCGTAAAAGGGCAACTCAAAGCCAATGCGGGAAAGGTCAGCGGCGATCTCAGTTTTGATCTTACAACTTTAAAAACCGGGATCGAACTCCGCGATACCCATATGAAAGAAAATTATCTTGAAGTGAAAAACCATCCAACAGCTAAGTTGACTCTCACCGATGTGTCAGTACCAGAAAACCTTGATGGCTCCTTCGAGTTCTCGGGAAAATTGACTTTGCACGGTGTTGAAAACGACGTTAAGGGAAAAGCTGAGTTAGAAAACGAAGATGGGAAAATTAAAATGAACGCCGAGATTCCCATCAAACTTTCTGACTTTAAAATTGCCATTCCCAGCTACCAGGGAATAACCGTGGCCGAAAAAGTCACCATCAAATTCGAGTCAACCGTTAGCAACCAATAGAGGACCAGATCATGAGCCTTAGGATTTTCACTTTTATTTTTGCATCCCTTCTTTGCCAGACATCCTTCGGCTTCGTACAAAATGTAACCCATGGATACCCGGCTTGTATCGCATGCCACGTATCTCCCAATGGCGGAGGCCTACTGACTGACTACGGACGCTCCCTATCAAAAGAGTTAATGTCCACTTGGGGAGCGAGTGATCGTTTTGCGCAACCTTATTTTGGCGCCTTCAAGAACCGCGAGACCGTGAAGTTTGGTGGCGACCTCCGCACCATCCAAACTTGGTTGAAAAACGATAACATCGATCAAGGTCGCGCCTTCCCGATGCAACAAAATCTTGAGGTTGGAGTCAAAGTTGACAATGTCATGTTGGTCACCACGGCGGGTTTGCGTCAAGGCCCCGAAGGTTTTCCAGATCGAGGCACATTTCTTTCAGAGCGCCATTATGCTCTATGGTCCCCCTCGCCGACTTCGAAATTGCGAGTGGGTAAATTCCGACAAACGTTTGGAATCAACACACCCAATCACACTCGATTGGTTAAAAATCTTTTCGGTTTTGGCTCTTTAAGTGAAACTTACAACGTGGAGTTCACAAAATTTTTCGAAACCTACGAGGTCACTGTCGGGTCGAGTATGGGGCGAATTGACAATCCACAAACCAATAGCGAGAAGAATGTTTCGGCTCACTACACCTACTACCTCAACGAAAACTCTCGGGTTGGGGGGAGCTTGCTCTTAGGTGAGTCCAACCTCGAACGCCGCACCCTGGGAAGCTTGAATGCCGTGATCCCTCTCGCCAAAGAGTGGATTCTAATGACCGAAGTGGATTACGAACGGGCTCACTCCAGTGCGACTCCACAACAGGGGGAAGACACTCTCGCTACACTGCTACGCCTCGGGAACACTCCTTTTAAAGGCGTTATGTGGTATGTCTTGTTTCAACACGCTTCCATCGATCGTGGATCGAGCTACACGCTCCAACACCAACCGGGAGTTGGAATCCAGTGGTTGCCCATTCCTCACTTCAATATTCAAATTGAATACAGTCGGGCCATCGTCGATACCGCAACGCCGCAGACACCGGGGTCTTACCAAAACCCCAATGAAGTGGGCTTCCTCATCTTGCACACCTATCTGTAACATAAAAAACTTGTAGAACTTTTGAGGTTCTCATCAGCCTTGTTATATAAGATAATAAATTTATGAAATTATTAATTCTTGTTCTCAGTTTTTTGTTTAGTATCAATGCCTCAGCCAACCTCAGACCTTGGGGACTTGGAGTGATCATTGCCAACCCCACAGGCTTTTCAGTGAAGCACAGAATGTCGGGGAAACACTCTTTCGATGCCGCTTTTGGTTACTCCACGGGTCGACGGGATTACATCCACATTCATGGAACCTATTTATGGGAGTTCAATCGAGAATTGGTGGTCGGCAAAGCGGCTCTGGGTTACTACTTTGGTGTCGGAGGTGTTTTAAACTCCTGGGACAACAATGATAACCCGCCCCCATGGGCTGACAACAATAGTGACGACGAGTTAGGCTTGGCTTTTCGTGGTTCAGGAGGTTTGAATTACTATTTCGATGACCCCAGCTTCGAAGTTTTTGCCGAAGCAGCACTGCATTTCTTTTTTATTCCTAGCACCGATGTGGATTTTGGACTCGCCATCGGAGGGCGCTACTTTTTCTAAAAAGGATACAGAAGTGAAACCCCTTCTTTGTCTAAGTCCGACAGCACAAGGTTTGTTAGCTTCTTTGGGCCACACCCTGGGTAATGCATAATCGAGGAAGGATCGTAGTCCGTAATGGACTCAAATGGAGTCCCCTCCAAACAGTCCCCACCGGCTTCTTCATGCACATGCTCATGACGAAGACCCAAGACATGCCCAAGTTCGTGGAGCATCAAACGCTTCAGTTCTGTCTGGTTCGACTTCGCATAGCGACGATTGATTTGGATTTTTCGCCTTACCTCTGCATACCCTGGAAAAAAAGCTTTAGCTTTAAACTTTGCATGCCGTGAGGTGGGTACTATTTTAAACAACACATCTGTACGGTTGGCACAGGACAGATCCTCGGCCAACCGAAAATCAAAATTGCCGTAACTCATCCACTCTTTAGCAGCCGAGCGAACCGCGACTTCCACTCCGTCATAACTGGATTGAAACATCTCACTCACACAAAAGCTCAGCTCCTGTGCCTGCTCCTCTGGCCACAAATCTCGTTCCCCTTGGTCATTGATCATCACGATCGAACGCTCACTGGTAGACGGCTGGGTGGCGCAGTCTTCGGCCCGAGATCGGTTCACTAAAATGAAGACAAGTAAGATAAGCAAGACGGAGTATGTGTATCGCATAGATAATGGGATAGGCTTTGCACTTTGAAATGTCGAAGGCAAAAAAATGTTCTAGACCTTCGTCCTTGAATGCACCTTGCCAAAAAAAGCCCCTTTCGTAGGGAAAGGGGCTCGCTCGACAATGACGGCTAGGTCAGGAGAAAGGCCTCACACCTTTCATTCCGTTTTTTAATCATTCATTGAAACTTCGTGAAGAGGTTGACCA
>CBDUOS010000210.1:0-3253 GCA_965368905.1 uncultured Bdellovibrionales bacterium
ACAACCACCGGTCGGTCAGGTAATCGTGGCATTACTTTCAAGCCATCTTCTGTCTGAGTAAAGAGATGCCTGTGGGTCTTCCCTTGCTCTATCTCTTCTGAGTAATTATCTTCGAAAAACCATAAATTCTCATTTTCTTTAGTTTGTATTTCCTCAAGATATGTAACCTGCCACTCTTTGACTCTACGCATAAGTTGCAGAGATAGTGGACCTATCTTCCAAAAGGCATAAGAGTTCAGGGCCAAGCGATAATCGCCCCACCAAGTTGTTTTATCTTTTTTGGGCATGTCAAAGTTCTCACTCATTAACAATTAATCCTGTCTATATCTATAATCGAGAAAACCTCTCGTGTGGATTTAAGAGATCTAGAATAGCAAATTCATCTCTTTGCGGCGCACTAACTTTACGAGACTTTCTCATGGTGTTTAAGGCGTATTTCTCAAAACCAACCGAATACTGTCCATTATTATACATCCACTTAAACCAATTTATTTCCATCGATTTCATTTTAACTGTTTTTTGGTATATTACATTTTGTAATACAGTATTTTCAGGTGTTTATTAAATTTAAAAGCAAAAGAAAAAAGTAGAACAAACTACTCAAACGGGACAATACTTTCATGGAAATCAAACCAAACATTCTGTTTAAAAAAATCACCGATATTGTTTTTTTAGCGATTTTGATTGCTCTTACAATCGCTATGGGAATTGGCACCGTCAAACTGTTTGCCAATATATTCCAGATGATTTCAGAGCCGGGGATGACAGGAAAATATCTTAAACTGATTACTGATGTTCTTACTCTATTCGTTTTAGTTGAACTCTCTAAGTCCTTGGTTGATTATTTTCATGCGAACCGACTAAGAATGACTTTTATAGTCGATGCAGCGATCGTTTTTTTTATTCGAGAAATCATGATCATGGTTTTTCAGCATAAAGTTTCAACGGAAGAGATTTACGCCCTGAGCGTATTGTTATTTGTTCTCACCGTGCTTAGGATCGGATCAATTTTTATGTTTCAGAGAGAGAGAAGTATTGTTGAACAAGTTAAGGATGAGTCTCTTGAATAGTTTATTTGTGCGTTAATTACGAGTTCTTCGGTCTTGAAAAGTATTTTCATTATATAACGTTATACTAGTTGCTCGAGCTTGAGAGCGGGCGGTGAAGATGATACGGAAAAGACTTTGGGACATTCTCGAAGTGGCTGAAGAGGGTGATGGCCCCAGCCGCATTTTTGATTTCTTCATCCTCAGCCTGATTTTCCTGAATGTTGCCGCTGTCATCTTGGTCTCTGTTGATAGCTTAGAGAAGAAATATGCAGAATACTTTCAAGCCTTCGAAATATTTTCCGTAGCCGTCTTTAGTTGTGAATATCTCGCCAGGTTGTGGTCTTGCATCAGTGAACCGCGTTACAGTCGAGCAATTTCCGGTCGTTTACGATTCGCGATCACGCCACTGGCCATCATTGATCTTTTGGCGATCATCCCTTTTTACATAAGCCTGATTGGAATTGACCTGCGGTTTATGCGTGCGCTCCGTCTATTCAGGATTATTCGTCTGGCAAAAGTCGGGCGTTACATGAAAGCGTTGCAACTGCTTTCACGTGTAATCAATAACAAGCGAGAAGAACTTATTCTGACGCTAGGTATGATGATGTTGCTGCTCATTATCGCGTCTTGCATGATGTATTATGTTGAAAATCCAGTTCAACCCTCGAAATTTCCTGACATCCCCCATACCATGTGGTGGGCCGTTGCAACATTTACGACCGTCGGCTACGGCGATATCTATCCCGTGACTGGGTTCGGTAAAATTCTGGCTGGAGTTGTATCGATCCTTGGTATTGGCCTTTTTGCCCTGCCGACTGGCGTCTTAGGGGCAGGCTTTGTTGAAGAGATGCAGAAAAAGAAAGACCGGCTACATTGCCCCCACTGCGGTAAAAAAATCAATGAGCAGCAACCTTAAAGAAAGTCACTGATGCGATGACAACTATAACTTGGCTTGGAATTCTCTTCTGCCTTTCTCAGTCCGCGATGTTCTCCGGCCTGAATCTGGCACTGTTTGGCATAAGTCGACTGAGGTTGGAGGTAGAAGTACAGTCCGGGAACGAGGATGCGCGAAAAGTTTTTGACTTTAGAAGAGATTCTAATTTTCTACTTACAACTATTTTGTGGGGGAATGTCGGCATCAATGTTCTGCTGACGTTGCTGTCTGATTCGGTTTTAGCCGGAATGAGTGCCTTCATTTTTTCCACGGTGGTGATTACCTTGGTGGGCGAAATCATGCCGCAAGCCTATTTTTCAAGGAACGCCTTACGGATGGCTTCTTTGCTAGGTCCATTGCTGAAGATATATCAGTTTCTTCTTTACCCCGTAGCTAAACCCTCGGCTAAGGTTTTGGATTGGTGGCTTGGAGGAGAAAGCGTCCAGTATTTTCGTGAACGGGACCTTAAGGAAGTGATACGAAAACATATTGAGGCCGATGAAGCCGAAATAGATCGACTGGAAGGCTTAGGAGCGATGAACTTTCTGGCGATTGATGATCTATTGGTTACCCATGTTGGCGAACCAGTTGACCCACAAAGTATCATTGAATTGCCTATGTTGTCCGGCAGGCCTGTTTTCCCCGAATTTGAAAGAACCGCTGAAGACGCGTTCCTTGGGAGAATCCATAAGTCAGGACGCAAATGGGTTGTTTTAACTGATGCAGAAGGCTCTCCGCTTTTCATTATGGACGCGGACGGTTTTATTCGTGAGGCATTATTCACAAAAAGCACTTTAAATCCCTACGATTATTGTCATCGCCCAATAGTTGTTACTGACATGAAAGCTCTTTTAGGGAGTGTTCTTGGGAAGTGGACGGTGAAATCTGGGAAGCCTGACGATGATACGATTGATCAGGATATCACTCTCGTATGGGCAGAAGAGAGACGAATTATCACCGGGGCTGACATCCTTGGTAGATTACTAAGAGGAATCACTGTTAAGGAAAAGAACCCAAAGTGACAATGAACCGCCCTGCAGCAAAGCTTTGAGATAACTAAGAGAAATTGTGTGCACTACGCCAAACATTTCGAAGTTTTCTATATAAGACAGCTAAAAAGGAGCCGTGATGAAACTTGCAATCCTATCGTGTGGGCCAAGAAGCTATAGTACCCGGAGACTTCGTGAAGCAGCATTACAACGAGGACACAAGGCTCTGGTCTTAAATACACTTAAATTCGCAATTGACCTCGAGCAGGGCACGCCGGATC
>CBDUOS010000211.1:0-3228 GCA_965368905.1 uncultured Bdellovibrionales bacterium
AGTTCCTTCAGCAAAGGATCGGCCGCAAGCTTGGTTTTTATTAGTGCAACAGAGTGTGCCGGGTTCCTCTACGCAGTTCGCTGTCCCGACTGTGTTGAAATCATAACCAGAGCCCCAGCGTTGATTCGCGTGCCCTAGCTCGTGCACGGCAATTTCGCCGTTCACTCCGAAAGGCGTCCCAGTATCAAGTGTCCCTAAGCGCACATCATTTTGCGCCACACGGTAAAAGGCGTTGGTAAAGTTGGCACTGATGGCATCCACGCTTACATTTTGTCCTTTGGCATGAAAGGAGCCGAAGTCGGTCTCCATTAAAGTAATAGAGGTTTGCATCCAATGATAAACATGAACCTGTGTGGCGAAGCGAGCCGATACGGCCGTTCCATCGAATGGGAATTTGAAATTGAGATCGGGATCATTCACCCGTTCACCATTCGAGCTGGTGACATTAATGGTGGCATTACGCAAAAGACCCGTTTCATCGGTTCCTAGAATATTGATGGCTTGGGTTTGAAGACCATTGAGGTTTGCCGCGAAAGTCACTGGGGTAGCGAAGATGTCTCCCTGATGAGCCACCGGATTCTTCCAAAAAACACAGGCGTTGTAGTTCACATTGGTCAGACAGTCATTGACTATATTGGGTTCCATATAAACTTTAAATTCAGGGAGTGACTCGACAAGGTCCGGCTCAAGAATAGGAGCGGTAGGGTCATTCGACTCTGGTGCTGGAGTGGCTCCAGTCGTTGAACTCGACGACTGATCGGAAAAACTGGCCTGAAAACCATCTCCACAATTTTGAAAAAAGAAAGTCATTGCCAGCATCAGCAAAGCTAAAGACATCCACCTTATATTCAAATTAATTCCCCTTAAACCCACGGTTAAATAATACCATCCTTTGATAAGTTTGAGACAGTGGGGTGCCGAAAAATGTCTCAAAAAGAGATGCCAGGTCGAATTGGGTGTCAGCTTAGCTTTATTTTTATTTGAGAGGAACACATCTTGCTCTATCAAGGGATAGAGGAGAATTTTGTGAAACGAGCAATGATTAAACTTTTAACATTAGTGATTTGTCTGCACGGACTGGCCTGGCACTCTGTCGAGTTTCCTCGTGGGCAACAAGGTCCGGTGTCCGTTGAAACAGGCTACGACTTAGTGGCTGCATTTTCCCCAGAAACCGCTGGATATGTTCCCGAAGAGTATGCGCAAGCCAAAATTGAAAGTTTAAGAGTTTCTCCCCATAAAATTTCTTTTCGAATCAATGGTTTTCCCATGTTTGTCGAATGGATCGGGAAGCCTGGACGATTATTAAAGTTTAACAACCGTATTTTTATCAAGAAAGATTTTGCGAGCGAAAAAGCCTTTCGGCAAGCATTCTTTGCTAAATTTGGAATTCAAAAACACAGTCTCAATTCTTTTGTTCACTCTCGGTCCTTTGCTAATATCGATGAGGATTTATTTGACGACGCCACCGGTGCCGTTGCCGTTGAAGAAGAGGATGAAGAAGAAGATGAAGATGAAGTAAATCGAGTGGGTTTTGAATTTGAAGGTGTTGGAGGATCTGAGGGATTTAATGCCTATGTTAACAGTCCCAATGCCTTTACTGACGATGCGATTTTAGGACAGACCCAAGCGGGTCGAGAGTTCGAAGCGCGCATGGCCCTGACTACGGGTGACAGTCTGATGTCTATGGTGAAATACGCCGCTCTTTTTCAAGGCGGATTGATGTGCGGAATGACCGGAGGCACGAATTGCACTCCTGGATTTGGTATGATGAACAATCTTGGCGGAACCACCCCAAGCTCCATACCCATGCCTCACCGAACCATGAACAATTAAGAGTGCCGAAAATTGGCAGTTTAGACAGCCAAAGGCCGAAAATCCCTGATGAAATCCAATATATAAGAGTTCGTTTGGCTTCCTATTTGCATTTTATATCTCTGTAAAACCATAACCAGTTTGAGGAAACCATGTTGAAAATATCGCGACTTGAGACACGATTTCAGGAGATTGTCTTTTTGATGACAATAACTTTTTCCCTCACCATCGCAGTGGGTGGAACATTTTACCTGTCCTTACAGCCACAGAATTTCATCCAAGCTTTTGGAATCAAAGGTTCCTCGATCATTTCCAATGGGTTTGGTTCCTTTGGGTACACTTACTTTTTCTTCGTTGTTTTTCTTTTACACATGGGACACATGGTCCTTGGAACAGCCAATACGGTTCGCGACGTGTTTCGTAGCTGGCCTATATACATCCGAAGTTTTGCTATTTACTTTACTGTTTTACTGCTTATTTCGAGTTTTTTGACCGTTCTACAAGCTTATAACCAATGGCCTGTAAGCGAGCTTTTGACTTATGGACATGGCGGTTGGTTTGGATATGCCATTGGCGGATTGTTGTTCAAAAGTTTTGGACTCTATGGTGCCCTGGTGATTCTATTCTCACTGACTTCAATTCTTGGAATTTCAGCCGGTTATATGGAAATAGTGCACTCTTTCTATGTAATGAAAGATATCTTTCAAGAGATTGGTGGAAAAATTCGCGAACATGGACCATCAATGGCAAAAGATTTTGGCAATCGATTGGCCGATTTTGTCGATCAAAAACCAGAATACGCTTCACTCTCGTCGTCAGCTCGTCCCAAATCTGAACGCCGTAAACAACCAAGATTCAATTATGGAACATACGCCGGAGTCAGTCCTTTGGATGGACGTTTGGTAACAGATCATTATCACACCCCTGACGAGCATCTTACCAGCACTGTAAAACGTGAAATGAATGCTGAACAAATCGCTGAAGAGCAATTGACTGAAGCCGCCGCCAAAGAGATTGTACAAAATCAACAAGCGGTGGAGTCTGCCGAGGTGGCACAACAGTCTGTGATCGAGCCCGTCGAAGAAAAAGTCGAAACGAAGAAACCACGGCCCCGGAAAACCACGAAAAAAGCAACCAAAGCAGAGGCGGTTGATACTACTGCTGAAGAGACCACGTGTGAAGTTGTCGTTGAGGATGCTGTTAAAGAAGACGATTTAGAAATCAAAGCATGGACAAAACGCTACAAAAAAGTGGAGTCTAGTCTTTTAGAAAAGCCTGAGAAAAAAAATAAAAAATCCGACAAGGAAATTAAAGAAGTTTGTCAAATGATCACCGAGCGTTTGGAAAGTTTTGGAATTAAAGGTGACGTGATTGCAGCCCACCAAGGGGTCACATTAACAATGTTTGAATTCATGC
>CBDUOS010000212.1:0-3196 GCA_965368905.1 uncultured Bdellovibrionales bacterium
TTAGAAACTTTCCTTTGCGTGCCATCAGTCAAAACTCACTTTCGGATTGAACACTTTGTAAGAAAGGTCCGTTAAAAAGTTGACGAGCACATAGATTAAAGAAATGACCAGTACACAGCCTTGAACAACAGGGTAGTCTCTTTGCTGAATCGCTTCGAAGATCAGTGTGCCGATGCCCGGCCAATCAAAAATGGTTTCGATAATAACAGTTCCGGTGAGTAACGCTCCCAAAATTAAGCCGATAATTGTAAGGAGTGGAAAAACCGCATTGATCAGTGCATGTACAAAATAGAGTTTAAAAAAGTGCACACCTTTGGCGCGTGCCACCCTTATGTAGTCTTCACGAATAACATCCAACATAGAGGTGCGAGTCATCCGCAGAAGAATAGCGATAATTCCCGAAGACAGGGTGAGAGCCGGAAGAATCACGTGACCGATCGTGCCTCGTTCGCTTACTGGGAAGATGTCGAACTTAAGAGCAAACAACCAAATCAACAGAGGGCCCAACCAAAATGCTGGCATCGAAAGGCCCAACATTCCGACAATCAATAGGGTTTTGTCGACACGGGTGTCTTTTTTCAATGCCGCCATGACTCCCAGTGGAATCCCAATAAGCAGTGAAAAGAAGAGGGTGGCCAAGGTGAGTTCTAGAGTGGCTGGGATTCGTTGTTTGATTTCTTGTAGAACCGGGCGTTGTGTTTGCAGTGAGCGCCCCAAGTTTAGTTGACTGAGATCGGCCAAGTAGTTTTTAAACTGAGTGGCTATGGGAAGATTCAAGCCCAACTCTTCACGCAACTGTTCCTTATCCGAGATCGCGGCATTGTCTCCCAACATAATATCCACGGGATCACCCGGGATGAGATGAATTAAGAAAAAGCTAATTGTGACCACTCCGGCTACCACTGGAATTGTTGAGATGAGACGTTTGATAAAGAAGTTCATATCAACAGTCCATTGGCTTTGCGCCAGTTATGTCCGTCACTTGGTCTCCTTCGAATCGTTCTCTTTTTTTGCTTTTGGTTCTTCCTGTTGAGGTTGCAAAGTTTGCACTTGTTGCGTGGGGTTGATGCCGTTGTTTTTGAGACTGTGAGTGTCACCTTTGGGAATTCCTCCGAAGAGAAGAGATAGACTTTTTTCGCTGTAAGGCATTCCGGCCGTGGCCAAGTCTGGATTGGTGACCATTTCGGCTGAAATTTGCATGGCCGGGGACACACTTATGATAGATTCGCCAAAGTGTGTGATGAAATTTACGAACTGGGTGCGCTTGAAAGTGTAGAGTACTTTGTAAACATCCATACCCATTTTTTTCGTTTCGGATTCCACATAGACTTCGCCTGGAAAAGCTTTGCCGTCTTCTTCAGCAATCGCACGAAAATTGTATTTCACTCCCGGGGTGATGCCCTTTTCTCCTTGCAACAAGAGATACAAAAGAAAGGTACTCAAGAAGGTTCCTTTTTCAAGTTTCTTTTCATAAACCCGCAGCTTGCCGTTCTCGTTCACTTTGACTTGTAAGATTTGCGCTTTCTTTTTACCTTCCCGAACATTGGCATCGATGGTTTTGGCAACTTTTCCTTGTAGCAAGGTGTGCTGGTACTTGATTGGATTGAGTTTGTCAGTGGAGTAAGCTTTTAAACTTTCTGCTATATTGCCCCCCTGGGCGTTGGTGCGCAGGTAGTAGGTAGAGATGAATTGTCTCAATTTGGGATTCATTTCATAGCGTTGTATATAGTAGCCGACGTGCTGACCCCCAGAGATTATTTTATAATAACCCTCAAATAGTGTTTTGTTGGCAGAGACAGCCAATTGGGGCATTAACAATAGAAACAGGACGAAGGGCCAGAGAACTTTATCTTTCATCTTCCGATTTTCCCTTTAGGCATTTTAAATGTCAAAGGCTCTTGGTATCATTAAAGAAATGGGCTTTATAAAAAACGAGAAGGGCCAGATGGCCATCTTCATTGCACTGTTTTTCCAGGTGCTTTTTGTGTTTTTCGCGATGGCGATCAACATGGGCCTGGTCGTGCACGACAAAATCAACCTACAAAACTCTGTCGACTTGGCCGCCTACTACGGTGCAATGAAGCAAGGTGAAGTCCTCAATCAAATCTCGCACATCAACTACCAAATGCGGCAAAACTACAAACTCTTTGTCTGGCGCTATCGTGTTCTTGGAACACTGGGGAACCGCAATCACCCACTTAGTTATATTCGTTATTTATCAGGGGGTTCGCCAACCTTATTGCCGGAAGCGCAGAGTTGGAGTGGAAGCAGCCCACCCGCTCCAACGGATATTGTACCCAGTGTTTGCATCTCTCATTCCTTTTTTCAAGAAACAAAGGACCTGGATCAAGAAGCTGCGTCTGTTTGTCGGGATAATAATGTAAGCATTCCTCCAATTCCCGCAGTAAGTGCGGCAACAGGTTTTGTGCCGGGTGCCGGTAACCTGGGTCCCACCTTTGACTTTTTGAGAGATCAGATTGCTAAGTTTTGTAAAGAAGCAGGTCTGATGAATTGGCGTTATTCTGCGCGTATTCTCTCTCACTTTCGAGCCGACGGTTTTGTCAGAAAAAACATGATAAATACATTAGCGGGTAACCTAACAAGGGCTGATCCACTGGATCTGCGTAATGAATCGATTGAAGAAGGCGTTCGAAAGACCTTTGAGCGCAATCTCACAGACACCAATCGCGGTGGAGTGCAAGACTTCCAATATTTCAATTCTTTGGGAACAGGAGGTTGTGCCCAGGTTTCAAATTGGTTGGTGCAAATCAAGATCAACCCGGTGATCATGTACCATGATTGGGACTCCAATACGGATACAGGAGCCTGTCCAGCTGCTGAGTTAAAACCCAACCGGGGGTCCAATATAATGCCTTTTGCATTTAGTGACCCCAACGGCAATTTTCAAGCTGACCGAGCCAACACGACAACTTTGCAAGACCACTGGAGGGGAGAGCCAACGGATGACATGTGGCACTCATCGGTGGGGTATGAGAAAAACCCTTGGTGTATGGTTTACACCGGTGTGCGTGCCACCACGGCGATTCGAAAACCCTTTGATCCGACCGGCGCTGGAGTCACGCTTGAAGCCCGAGGTTTTGCCAAACCCTTCGGCGGTCGCATTGGGCCCTGGTACGGGAACACATGGCCGCAAGGTGCGGCGAACTCCATGGCCAGCAATCGGTCTCAAATGGTG
>CBDUOS010000213.1:0-3178 GCA_965368905.1 uncultured Bdellovibrionales bacterium
GGGCGTACACTCGTAATGGTGAATTCCACTTTGATAAAGAAGGTTACTTGGTGACAAGTGACAACTACAAGGTCAAAGGTTTCGAGGCTGACGTAAACGGTGAAATCACCAATAAGTTGGAAAGCATTAAGCTTCCGAACGCACTTGTTAATGCCAAGCCTTCAAAAACAGTTCGCATGGATGTGAACTTAGACTCTCGTGTACCTAAAGGAAGAATCTTCAACCCACAAGAGCCATATGATTCGGCCGACTTTACGACAGGTGTTGAGGTTTACGATTCGCAGGGAGCGAAGCATTTAGTGACACTTGCTTTCGTACATGCGGCTGACGGAGTCTGGGAGTACCATGGACTGGCCAATGGATCAGAGGTCCAAGGTGGAGCGCCAGGACAGTATTCAGAAGTGATTCATGGAAGACTGACATTCACGCCACAAGGCCTGCTGAACACCGAAGAAGTTCTTTCAAAGAACTTCAGTTTCAACAACGGTGCTATGGCGAACCAAGATATCAATATTGATTTTGGCGAGTCCATTATTACAGATGGTGGAAGCGGGTTGCGCGGATCCAAACAGTATGGAGCCAAGTCGGATTTAATTTCTTGGTCACAAGATGGAGCGGCTGCCGGTCGATTGACTGGACTCTCTTTCGATGACACTGGGGTACTGACAGCGATGTATTCTAACGGAGAAACCCAGGATATGTACCAGATGGCATTGGCTAAGTTCCAAAGCCCAGAAGGACTGTACAAGTCAGGGTCAAACAAGCTTCGTGAATCTCGTGAGTCTGGAGCAGCGGCCATCGGTCGCCCAGCTAACGGTGGACGTGGGCAGGTGTTTGCAAAGGCCATTGAGCGATCGACAACTGATATTGCAAAAGAATTTGTTAACATGATTCAGTATCAAAGAAATTTCCAAGCCAACGCGAAGGGAATTACCACTGCTGATGAAATGTTAGGTGAAGTAATTAATATGAAGAGGTAATCCTAGGCGGATAATCTCTTAAAAAAGACGTGCCAAACCCTAAGCAGCCCGTTCCGTGCGGGCTGTTTTTTTTTGATCTACTTCTTTGAGGGGACAATGGTGCCGTTTTTCAACCGATCCAGGTACTCGTTCAGTTCCTTCTTCACTTTAGGAACTAAAAAGTACACTCCCAAAATATTCGGAAAGGCCATTCCTAAGATCATTAGATCTCCAAACTCCAAAACATTGGTAGAGGTTGTGATGGCTCCAAGAAAAATCACCACACAGAGGGCAATCTTATATAGAAACGAGTACTTCTCAGAGAAAATATAGGTGAAGCAGCGTTCCCCATAATAGGACCAAGAGATAATGGTAGAGAAAGCAAATAGCACCACACTTAAAGACAGAATATAGGGAAACCATGGAATCACTTCACCCATAGCCCGCGAAGTGAGGGCCGCACCTTGATTGGCATCAATCAGAGCAGAGTGGATCGGGTTATTGTAAGCGCCTGTGATGACAATCACTAAAGCTGTCATTGTACAAATAACAACGGTATCAATAAAGGGTTCGAGCAAGGCTACGATACCCTCTTGGATCGGATACTCGGACTTAGCGGCGGAGTGGGCAATGGCGGCTGATCCAACACCGGCTTCGTTAGAAAAAGCGGCGCGACGAAATCCCGTGATTAAAACTCCAAGAAAACCTCCGTAACCGGCCTGAGGCGAGAACGCTTCAGTGAAAATCGCCCCAATGGCATCTGGAACAAACTCGACTCGAATGATTAAAATATACAGGCAGGCGACAATGTAAATTCCGCACATTAAGGGAACAACCCGTTCGGCGACGCCGGCAATTCGTTGGATTCCGCCAATAATCACAATTCCAACCATAACTGCCATAATTAAACCGAACACCCAGCGATGATCACCTAGAAAGGGAATGCTTTCCGAAATCGCGTGTAAAGCTTGGTTCACTTGAAACGATCCACCACCGCCAAAAGAACCACCGATGGTGAGGATACAAAAAAGCATGGCCAATACTTTACCAAGTCGAGGCCAACCAATTTCTTTGAGGCCCACATCGAGGTACTCCATCGGTCCACCCATCATATGACCATCGGTTCTTTTTTCTCGATAGAGCATGGCGAGGGAGCACTCAGTAAACTTTGAACTCATTCCAAGAAGACCAGCGAGAATCATCCAAAATGTCGCACCCGGTCCACCAACCGAGACGGCAATGGCGACACCGGCAATATTGCCTAGGCCGACAGTGGCAGAGAGGGCTGTCGTTAGGGCTTCGAAGTGAGAAACTTCACCTTCTGAACCTTCATGGTCGTATTTTCCTCGAACAATGTCGATGGCGTGCTTAAAGGCACGAAAATTTATAAATTTAAAATAGAGGGTAAAAAATATCGCTCCGCAAACAAGCCAGAGGACAGTGAGGGGGAGAGTGTATTGGTCAGTAAAAAAGAGAACATCAAAAAAGAAGACAGAAGCGATGGCTTCGTTAATATGACCAAAAAATTGATTTATCCATTCACTCATAAGATGCTTTCCCCCGAAAAATGAAAAGCTGTAACCTAACGAACTGTTCCCGCTCTGTCAGGGCTCGTCGCCTCTAACATTGGGCGTCAACAGGACTTAGAAGCCAGCAATTGACCCTTGGTGGTCAAAGGTTGAAAATGGGGAATGTATTCACTCTTTTTATTGGTTTTTTTGGCGAACTCACCTATAGGAGCCATCCACGGCTTAGCCTCTGATAAAGCCTCAAGGAGGACCCCTATGGGTATGCCAAGACCGACGACATCGAGAACCGTTCATAAAATCGTTTTGCAAACCAGCCAAGGCGAGTCGGTCGGGCGAATTGAAATCACGGCCCACTACCGCAATCACGAAGATAGTACACAGATCCCCAAGGGGCCTTCGGGACCTGACAACCGTCAGATAGTCAGCACGCTTGCATATTATGACGTGAGAACGGGAAATCCAGCACAGCCCGGTCTTACCCCTGAGCCTAGCCCTAAACCCGAGTCCTCGCTAACAGAAGAAGAAAAACGTTTGAGTCAGTTGGTGGTCAGCCTAGAGGAAAACAAAGGTCTTAAGAGTAAAGATGGCCAAATTGTAAGCTTCGACGCTCAACCCTTTGCAGAGAGTTTTAAAAAATTCGTATCCGAACAATACCAGTGGAAAGCCGAGTTCAAATAAGTCACCCAATAC
>CBDUOS010000214.1:0-3121 GCA_965368905.1 uncultured Bdellovibrionales bacterium
TGTTTGAATGGATGGGCAGTACCGATGGACTGCAATTTTTTGATTGGAAAGGGTCGGTTTAATATGGATTTAGCAGAAAAACTCAAACTCTACCGAATCAATGAAAATGAATACAAAAGAATCCAAGAACTCTTAGGTCGCGACCCTCAGGGGGTTGAGTGGGCTGTGTTCTCTGCTCTATGGAGCGAACACTGCTCTTACAAAAGTTCGAAAGTTCATCTGACAAAGCTCTTCAACCAATCCGATCGGGTTCTTGAAAGTTTTGGTGAGAATGCCGGAATTGTCGACTTGGGTGAGGGAGAAAAAGTGGCTTTCAAAATGGAAAGTCACAACCACCCCAGCTTTATCGAGCCCTATCAGGGAGCCGCCACAGGAGTGGGTGGAATTCTACGTGACATCTTTACTATGGGGGCTCGTCCCATCGCACTGGCCAATTACCTCTGTTTCGGAGACCCTGAAGCGGACCGCATGCCAGAGCTGATCGATGGAGTGGTTCGAGGAATTGGCGGCTATGGAAACTGTGTGGGAGTTCCCACCATCACCGGTCAAACCAATTTCCACGAATCTTACAATGGAAATATATTGGTTAACGCTATGGCTGTTGGATTGTTCACTAAAGACGACCCGATTTGTTTGTCGAAAGCCAAAGGCCAGGGAAACTTCGTGGTTTATGTGGGAGCCAAAACCGGGCGCGATGGAGTGCACGGTGCCAGCATGGCCAGTGAGTCCTTTGATGAGGATTCTGAGAGCAAGCGCCCAACGGTTCAGATCGGCGATCCATTCTTTGAAAAACTTTTGATTGAGTCTTGTCTTGAAGTCATGAAGCAAGATTTAGTAGTGGCCATTCAAGATATGGGGGCCGCTGGTCTGACCAGCTCCAGTTTTGAAATGGCGGACAAAGGCAATGTGGGGCTCACTCTGCATTTAGACAAGGTGCCTTTGCGTGATGAAACAATGACACCAGAAGATGTTCTTTTATCAGAAAGCCAAGAGCGTATGCTTTTAATCTGCGAGCCGAACAAGTTGGAAGAGTTGCAAAGAGTCTTTCACCATTGGGGATTGGACGCGGTCAATGTCGGTGAGGTCATAGAAGATCCCGTGGTACGAATCATTTGGAAAGGTGAAACCTTAACTGAAATGAGTCCGAAGATGGTGGTGGACAATGCCCCTCAGTACGATCGGCCTTATAACACCTGGGAAACCAAAAGTGATCAGTCTTTTGCAGAATCTGCGAAGTCGAACGAGGCTCATTTGAAATCGGCACTTTCAGACCACCGAGGCTGTTCCCAAGAATGGGTGTACAAGCAGTATGACCAAAGGGTGGGAGCCAGCACGGCTCGAGACTGTTCATCGGATGTCGGTGTGGTCGCCCTTCCTAGTGGTCGAGCGTTGTCTGTGGTGTTGGGGTGTCGTCCTCATATCATGCGACAAGATCCTTGGATGGGTGGTGTCGACACCATCGCATACCCTGCCATCGAGATGGCAGCCAAAGGTTTTGAAGCTCTCGCGACTACAGATTGTTTGAATTTTGGAAATCCAGAGAAGCCTGAAGTGATGACCGAGTTTGTTTCGTCTCTGGATGGTATGAACAAAGCTTGCGAAGCCTTTGTCACTCCAATCATTAGTGGGAATGTCAGCTTTTATAATGAGACATTAGATCAAGGGGTTTCGCCCACACCCAGTACCGGATTAGTGGGGCTGCGAAACTCTCTCAATAATATTCCGACTTCTGATTTTGTAGCAGAGGGTGATGAAATCCTTTTGGTCACCTTAGCGCAGGGACAGTCCACTGGTTTCCATGGCGAGATTCAAAAACAAACATCTCAATTTTATTTTGATGGAGATTTACAAAGCCTAGCCCAGGCCACCTCGGCTTTGCGTGAAGTGGTGAACGGTGGAGGAGTGAAGTCATCCCGTATTGTTGGAAACTTTGGTTTAGCTTACACCCTGGCAAAAATGACAATGGGGCAAGGCCTTGGGGCTGACATCCACTGGGAAGGACCAAAAACTTTTGAACCCTTTTATCAAGTGGTGTTAACGGTGGGTTCTGATGATGATGAATATGTGTTGAAGCAATTGCGCGATAAGAAATTGCAAGTGGATGTTGTGGGTGTCGTAAAGGGCACGGAATTGAAGTGGGATGATATGCAGTATTCCACTAACGAAATAAAGGAAACCTATGAAACCTCTTGGGGCCGAATTTTCCCACAGCTTTAAAGAAGAATGTGCTGTTTTTGGAATTTGGAATCACCCGGAGGCCAGTCGTCTGGCCTACCTCGGTCTGTATGCTCTTCAGCATCGCGGTCAAGAGGCCAGTGGGGTAGTCAGCCTTTACGAAAATGAGCATCGTCTACACAAGGCCCATGGATTGGTCGCAGACGTCTTCACCGAAGACGTGTTGGACTCTTTAAAAGGTCGAGGCGCTATTGGGCACAATCGCTATTCCACCACTGGTGCCAACGAAAAATACAATATTCAGCCCTTGAAAGCGAAACTTTACAATGGGCCCGTGTCACTGGCCCACAACGGAAATATTATCAATTCACAACCCCTCAGACGGGAACTGCAAAAGGAAGGTTCCATTTTTCAAGGGACCAATGACACCGAACTCTTCTTACATTTGATCGCACGCAACCAGAAAAAAGACATGTTGGAGTGCTTGAAAGACGAACTTCCAAAATTAGAAGGTGCTTTTTCGATGGTGATGATCACCGACGACTCACTTTTTGCGGCTCGTGACCCCCATGGGTTTCGTCCCTTGGTTTTGGGTGAGATTTTAGTGAAGGGTGGCAAAGCCAAGGTTTTAGCCTCTGAGACCTGTGCTTTTGATTTGATCGGGGCCAAATTTATTCGTGAAATTGAGCCTGGTGAGATTTATTGGTGTAACGACAAAGAAGAGGGCTCTTTCAAAATGGGAGATCTTCCAGAGCGCTCGAGTCAGTGCGTGTTTGAACATGTTTATTTTGCTCGTCCCGACTCTATTGTTTTTGGCGAGAGTGTCTACGAGACTCGCAAAAAGTTAGGGGCTCATCTCGCTATAGAAGATGGTGACATCGATGCCGACCTGGTGATTCCTGTTCCGGACAGTGGGGTACCGGCCGCATTGGGCTACGCTCAACAG
>CBDUOS010000215.1:0-3120 GCA_965368905.1 uncultured Bdellovibrionales bacterium
AGCTCAATGCCAAGGGCTTGCGAGATAAAAATGGCGGCTACTGCCTGATACAGTCCAGTTCCATCCATGTTTATCGTCGCTCCGAGAGGCAGAACAAAAGACGCGACCTCTTCAGAAACACCCAATTCTTCTTCTGCCCGTTCCATAGTTAATGGTAAAGTCGCTCCACTGGAGCTGGTAGAAAAAGCTAATAATTGAACAGGAGCCATACCTTTGAAAAAACGAATCAACGGCATTGGACTCAACAACTTGAGCAAAGCTGGCAGCACCACTAAAGAGTGAATCGCTAGCCCCAAAAGGACTGCAAAACAGTAAAGACCAAGCGCCTGTAGTAACTCCATCACCTGAGCGATCCCCTGACCCGCGAAAGCTGTCACAGTTTGCGCGAGAAGGGCAAACACGCCCAATGGGGCAATCAACATGATGATGTCCACCATATGAATGATGACATCGTTACCGCTGTGAAAGAAATCGATCAAAGGTTGCGCCTTTTTCTGTTCCACTTGGATCAAACCAACTCCAAATAGAATGGCGAAAAAAACAATCTGCAACATTGAGCGGTTGTCAGATGCCGATAAAAAAATATTCTCAGGAACCATATCGACAATTGGTTGCAATGGCCCCCGCTCTTTTGCAGCCTGTGCACTTTGTGAATTTTCCGTCACATCATCTTGATAAAGGCTCTGCAAGGTCTCTCGCATCTCTTCGGGAACTGACAGTCCAGGATTCACCACATTGGCTACGGTCACACCAATGGTCAGAGCAATCACCGTCGTCATTAAATAAAGTGCAATGGTCTTGCCACCGATGCGAGAAAGTTTCTGCAAATCAGATAAGGAGGCGACACCTGTGATCAACGAAGCCAACACAAGAGGAACTGCGATCAATTTAAGTAAACGAACAAAGATTGTCCCCCAAGGGTTAATCCAATTCTCCGTAAACTCCACTAAGCCCGTCTGAATGGCTATAACTCCATAAATCAATCCAAGAACAAGAGCGATCAATATCTGCCAATGCAGAGGAACCTTTTTGAACATTTTTTCTCCACTGAAATAAGGTCCAATCTTAACCTAGAATCTCCCTTGGAAGTAGGACTCAGCGAAATGCGTCAAACCGGTAAATCTTTCACTAGATCTCGGTATTGGTTCACGGTTTCCCAAAAAATGGTCTGAATATCTTTCACTTCGTCGATGACCCCAACTCCGTGACCAGCGCTAAAGGTGTTTTTATAGGATAACTTTTGATCTTTCGGCCCAAGTAAGGCACGACCGGCTCGTAAGAGGGAAATTGTCCGCTTCACTCTCTTATTTTGACTTAAAACATTGTCCACAAAGTTGGGCTTTAACACCTTTTCTAACTCGGCCGTCTTGATGAAATTTCCGGGAAATCCATCGACTCGGTCGGTACTCACTATATCATCGCAGCCAGCATCAATAATGGCTTGCTTGTAACCTGAAGTCACTTCGGCCTCGTGACTCGCAATGATTCGAGTTCCCATATAGATGCCATCCGCTCCAAGAGACAACGCGGCCGCCATGCTCGCACCATCACTCATGCAGCCGGCTGCTACCATTGGAAGATCGATATGTTTTTTTAGCCAGGGCAAAAGCGCAAACAACGAGGTATCACCACCGTGCCCACCGGCTCCACTACCGACAACAACCAAGCCGTCCGCGCCTTGGTCAGCCACTTTCTTTGCATGCTCCAACCCCACAACGTCGCAGAACACTTTTGTTTTACTACCCTTGGCTTTTTCAATCACTTTCTTCGGATTACCCAAAGAGGTGATAATCAAAGGCACTTCTTTTTCTATGGCTGCATCAATTTGATCATGCTGATACTTATTGGATTTTTGCACAATGATATTGATCCCGAAGGGTTTCTCGGCGATCTCGTTCTTGAGCTCATCGATCAGTTTTTGGTAGTTCGCGATCGGACGAAAATTCATGGCTGGAAAGGTGCCCATGCCTCCACTGCGGCTGGCTGCCATCACCATCTCCTTGTTGCTCACAAGAAACATGGGGGCACCTATAATTGGGTAATCCATCGAGAACATCTCTGTAATCGCAGTCTTAATCGCCTGTGGCTTTTCCATGGGGTCCTCTTTTTTATTTACCTAAAATCGAAACCAGGTTAAAAGTTTAAACATGAGGAAGCAACTGGAATCTTACGTACCCGAAAAAACAAAAGCCAACCTTATGCTGAAGGCCTTTGGCATTACCAAAGTTCCGTTGCTTTTTGCCACCGGAGCGCGAGTCACCGAAATCGACTCTGACCATTGTGTGATTCGAATCCCATTTATAAGAATTGTAAAAAATCACCTCGGCAGTCTTTACTTTGGAGCTTTGGCTATCGGAGCCGACGCTTGCATTGGTTTTCTAGCGGCCCATAAAATTTACTATAGCGGTGAAAAAATCAGTTTGGTTTTTAAGTCTTTCGAAGCGCAGTTTTTAAAACGCGCAGAAGGTGCAACCCTTTTTATTTGCGAACAGGGACCTGAAATTGATGACATGATTGCTGAAGCTCTTACAAAGAATGAACGAGTCACTCGAAAGATCAAAGCGCGCGCCGAAACCAATGGCGAAGTGGTCGCTGAATTTACTTTAGAACTATCTTTAAAACCTAAACTTTAGACCCCATAAATTAAGACTATTTACAGACCAAGAGTCAGACATTCTGCTCTTTTTTGTGTATCTCCTTATATATAAGGGCCATTTCCGGTCTATCGTCTAAAGGAAAGACCTTAACTGATACGCAGATTTCCCGATAAGTCTTTAAGTTTAAAGCGCTTTTATGAAAAACAACTTATCAATTATTTTTATTTTATTTCTCACTGGCTGCGGGATCGACAAAGAGTCCGCTCCACCGCAATCTTCCATAAATAATTCTGGAGAGTTAGACACGAGTTTCTTCGGTACCGGATACACTGCCATTGATGGTTCCGCTGGTGGTAGCTCACAAGACGATGACATTTACGGAATCGCCAAAGACAATCAAGGTCGCATCATTGCAGTGGGCAGCTCACACAACGGCAGCCACTTAGACATGGCTGTGTGGAGACTAACCGCATCGGGTGCCCTGGACACCTCGTTTGGTAGCGGCGGTGTATTCGTACACGAC
>CBDUOS010000216.1:0-3092 GCA_965368905.1 uncultured Bdellovibrionales bacterium
AACTTTGCCGCTGTCTAACATTGCTACATAATCTCCGATGCGAAAAGCTGCGTGTAAGTCATGAGACACCACCAATGACGCAGTGTCCTCCTTATGATTATGAGTGCTTAGAATTAAATTATCCACCATTTCTGTCAAAATTGGATCAAGCCCCGTCGTTGGTTCGTCATAAACCAAAATGTCAGGATCAAGGGCTAGGGCTCGCGCTAGACCACAACGCTTTCTCATGCCTCCTGAAACTTCGCCGGGTAGTTTATTGTAATGCTTTTCGTCTAGTCCAGACTGTTTCAATTTTTCAAAAGCAATGTCGTGAATTTGTTTTTTTGATAAATCTTTACGATGCTCCTTCAAGGGAAACTGTACGTTTTCTAAAACCGACATATCATCAAATAAAGCGGCATACTGAAACAACACACCGAAGTGCCTTCGCATTTTAACAGTATCTTCTTCTGGCATGGTGGAAATATCTCGCCCAAGAACCTTAATAGTGCCTGAAGTTGGCTTGAGTAAACCAAGGATGTGTTTCAAAAGAACGCTTTTCCCAGTTCCACTAAATCCGATGATCACAGTGATTTTGCCTTTGGGGACTTCCAAATTGATCCCATTGAGAACATAGTCTCCTTCGACAAAGGCCTTTTTCAGATCAATGATCTCAATGGCATTCTCTTGTTCTTTCTCCATTTGCTTCCCATGTGCAATTCTAAGCTGTCATCTTGTAGTAAACTTCAATAAGGTTCATTAAGAAGAAGTCGAGGATAATTACCATCACCATACTCAACACCACACCACGATTGGTAGCATCACCGACGCCGCGGGCCCCCCCTTTTGTGGTGAATCCTCGATAAGTACAGATTAATGAAAAGACGGCGCCAAACACAGCCCCCTTGATTAGTCCCTCATTGATATGTGCGGGATTCAACCACAAAGCTGTCTTATCCCAAAAGATGGCTTCGTCCATTTCAAGAACCCGAATACATAAAAAATAAGAACCAATCATGGCCACAAAATCAAAGACCCCAGTCAGTAGCGGAAGAGCAATTATCGAAGCCCACATACGAGGCGCCACTAAATACTCTTCGGGCTCGACCCCCATCACCTCAAGGGCATCAATCTGTTCGCTGACACGCATGGAGCCCAAGTTGGCGGCCATGGCTCCGCCGGCTCGAGCCGCAACAATCAATCCAGTCAATACGGGACCGAGCTCTCGGGCAATCCCCATGGCTACAATCGGACCCGTCAGACTTGTGGCGTTGACCAGGCGAAACCCGAGGTAAACCTGAAAAGACAAAGCCATTCCGGTAAAAGTTCCCGTTAACACCACAATGAAGATCGATTTGTTACCTATAAACTCCATCTGCTGAATGAATTCTTTAAAGCGCCAGGGTGGCGAGAAGAACGAGCGCAAGGAATAGTAACCAAAGCGTGTCATGTCTCCCACTTCGAAGACAAACTTTTCAAAGGTTTGCCAAAGGGTGACCACGACCATGTCGATAAATTGATTCACTCTGTGTCGAATTGACTCACTCACCCATTCGCTCCGTACATTCGGGGCACCCGTTCGCTGATTCCGGTCATCACCTCGTAGGTCACTCGGCCAGCAGTTCGCGCCACATCTTCAACAGTGATTTCTTCATCGCCTTGCCGACCAATCAGCACGACTTCTTCGCCGCGTAAATCTTGCGATGATGAACTGATATCCGTTAAATCCACCATCGTATAGTCCATGCAGACTCTTCCACGAATAGGAACTCTTTGACCTTTCACTAAAAATTCACCACAGTTCGAAAGACTGCGACAGACACCATCAGCGTAACCCGCAGGAACAATTCCGATGAGACTGTCTTTAGTTGCAGACCAAGTTCCTCCGTAAGAAACCACCTCTCCTGATTTTACTTGTTGCAGGCCGACAATTTTAGATTTGAATTCCATAACCGGACTAACGAGAGGTTTTATTGTGAGGTCGTCAGCAGGATCAATACCATAGACGAGAAGACCTGGACGAAAGCCAAACTTAAATCCCCTTCGCAACCGATAGAGTGAAGCAATGGCCGCTGAGTTGTAGGCGTGAAAAATCAAGGATTTGCCAGAAAAGGGGGCAATCATTTTTTCGAAAAGTTGGTTTTGCTGCCAGGCTGAACTTTGGTCGATGTGTAAACTGCCGCCCGAATGGAAATGAGTCCCCACCCCAACTAGGTTGAAGTTCTCATTTTTTTCAAAAACAGTCTTCACGCCCTCTACCTCATGCACTGAAAATCCCAAACGATTCATACCTGTGTTTAACTTGATATGCAGGTCGATCGGCTCAGAGGCCTCGTGACCTAATTCGGTCATTTGATCAAAATCAGAAACCACGGGAGTCAATCGGTGCTCCAACATGGCTCTCACCGCTTCACGGCTAGAAAACCCAAAGACAAGAATGGTTTCTGTGACATGATTTTGCCGTAAATGGATTCCCTCTTCGACCGAGGCGACTCCAAAAACATCGCACCCTATACCACTCAGAGCTTTTGCTACTGACACATCCCCATGTCCGTAGGCATTGGCTTTTATCATAGGACAGACAAATGGACTCTCGGGACTGAACGTCCGAAGAGTTTTAAAGTTGTTCATCAAACGATCGAGATGAATATGCACATGTGTCGGACGAAGAAGATCCATTCCCTATTGTATCGAGCTAAACCGGACCCCGTCACCCTGAAATTTTTCCAGAGTTGTTTATAAAATTAACTGTCATTTTCTCTTTGAAAAAGTTGAAAACATCAGCAAAACCCACCCCTTTCAGTTGAAAGGCTCTTCAGTCGTGGCACAATTCTTGTAGTCCTTCTGGGGCAGAGGGATCAATTGGTATGGGAAAATGCATTGGCTTTTTATTTTTACTGGCGTTTGTTGTAAACGTAAAGGCAGAGACTGTTCAGGTTTACTGTGCTTCCACAGCCTCTTCCACCACACTTTTACTAAACCCATTAAGCTTTCCAGATCGTCAAGATGATTGTGACATCGGTTACAATGACGACTGCGGGCGAATCATTGGCCGCTACACTCTAACCGCCGATCTTTCTGACTTGCACTCTCCGATTGCAGGCAGTGATGGT
>CBDUOS010000217.1:0-3091 GCA_965368905.1 uncultured Bdellovibrionales bacterium
GTTTCAGGTATAAGGTTAAAAAACAACCAAACCCTTAAGTTAGCGAGGTTGGAGCTTTGCCCAGGAACAAGATGGATTCATGCTGATGGAGAAACAGCTGAAGAGCAGCCCCAACGTATCGTGGTTTCGTTTGGCCCTAACTATGCACCTCTTGAACAAAAGCAAGTTGAATTAGCTTTACAGGAGGCTGAAAAGTTAAAACCTTCGCCTACGGTGGTTGCATTTGCGTCCTTTCAATTTGACCCGGAAGCAGCAAAAGATATCGATGAGATTGATTGGACCGGTGTTTCTATCTTAAAAGTTCAAATGAATACCGATCTGTTCACAGATGACCTTAAAAAGAAACGTTCAAGCAATGAGAGTTTCTGGCTAGTTGGCCAACCAGACGTGGAAATCAAGAATTCTAAAAAAGAAAAATCTAATTTTGAAATATCGGTTAATGGATTTGATTATTACAATACAAAAACTGGGAAAGTTGAGTCAGGAGGAGCAAACAAGATAGCAATGTGGATGCTGGACACCGACTATGATGGCAGAAGTCTGTTGCCTTCCCAGGTATTCTTTCCTATGGCTGGTAAGAAGGATGGCTGGCATAAATTAAGTAAGGCACTGAAAGCTGAAATTGACCAGGAACTCATTGAAAAGTATCGAGGTACCATCTCGTTACCATTTGAGGCTGGTGAGCACAAAAGGTGTGCAGTAAAGATTATTGATGACCGAGGAATTGAAAGCTTTATCGTAAAGGATTTAGTTTGATGAAGCAGATAGATAAACTTATCATTACTCGTCCTCATGAAGAGCCAAGCCGGCACTGGAAGTATGATCAAGATTTAAAATCATTTGATATTGTAAAAGGACGGCGACCCGCTGGATACATTATAGCCTCGGAAAGAGCTCGATCCTATAATGACCCTGGGCAGTTTATTGAGTTGCCATTGGTAAATCAGATCCGTCCTCGAGTAAAAAAGTGGAGGGAATCGGGCTACCCTGGTGTATCTTCTATTACTCGCCGACTTTTAAACCACTGGCACGACCGTGAGGATGGAAAACTCCGAAGTTTCTTCTTTTGCCAGCTTGAAGCGATAGAGACACTCATTTGGTTTTTAGAGGCTCCTGATTCAGAGAAGATTGGCATTGAAATACCCAGTGATGGTGGTGAATTTAGAAGGCTATGTTCAAAGATGGCCACTGGAACAGGGAAAACAGTCGTAATGAGTATGCTTATTTCCTGGCAAATTTTAAACAAAGCCTCGAATCGAAAGGACACAAGATTTTCGCAAAATATCTTAATCGTAGCCCCTGGACTGACCGTTAGGAATAGGCTGGGCGTATTGGACCCAACATCAGTCGGCAATTACTATGAGGAATTTGGTATTGTGCCCCCGGGCTATATGAAGATGTTGCGCCAAGGAAAAGTAAAAATTATTAACTGGCATCAGCTTCAGTGGGACAATGAAGAACAAATAGAAAAAAAGAAAACCGTAGATAAGAGAGGCCCCATTAGTGATGAGGCCTATGTACGACAGGTTCTCGGAGATATGGCGGGAGCATCCAATTTTATTGTAATAAATGATGAAGCCCACCATGCTTGGAGGGTCCCTGCCGAACTTAAAACTAAAAAACCCAAAGACCTATCAAAAGAAGAACTCGAAGAAGCTACAAAGTGGATCAGTGGCTTAGATAGAATAAATGGAACCCGAGGAATACAGACATGCTTTGACTTCTCAGCAACACCTTTTGCACCAACTGGAAAAAAAACATCAGAAGAGGCTTTGTTCTCGTGGATAGTAAGTGACTTCGGTTTGAATGACGCAATTGAAGCTGGCTTGGTAAAAACGCCTAGGGTTGTTGTCAGAGACGATGGGCCTCCTTGTCCTGAAACTTACAAGTCAAAGTTCTACCAAATTTACAACGAAATTTCAGACGATATAAACCGTAAGGCCGATGAACATGAGAACTTACCGGACTTGTTAACGGCAGCCTATTCTCTTTTAGGGCATGACTGGAGAGAGACTTTTAAGGACTGGGTGCAGAAAGGCTCAGAAGTTCCGCCGGTTCTAATATCTGTCGTTAACAGAACTGAGACTGCCGCTCGAATCAAATATGCTTTCGATAAGGGAAATATATTGATTGAAGAACTTTGTGACCCTTCTATGACACTGAGAATTGACTCGAAAGTAATATCTAAGACTGATGATCAAGATTTAGAAAATAGCGACCTCTCTGAAAAAGCACAGCAAGGCAAATTAGCAAAAAAAGATCTGGAGTCGTATTTAAGGCTTCAAGTCGATACGGTTGGCCAGGTTGGTCAGCCTGGAGAGCAAATTCGTCATGTGGTTTCAGTGGGTATGCTCTCAGAGGGCTGGGATGCAAAAACTGTAACCCACATCCTGGGATTGAGAGCATTCTCGAGTCAGTTGCTCTGTGAACAAGTTGTTGGAAGGGGACTGCGAAGGACATCTTACGAACAAGACGATGATGGTTTTTTGGGACCTGAATATGTAAATGTATTTGGCGTACCGTTCTCCTTTTTGCCTCATGAGGGGTCTGGAGAGGGCACTGGAGGCAGGCCCACACCGCCCAAATTTCGAATTGAGCCCATTAGGGAAAAGATTCAGTATGAAATGTCTTGGCCAAACATTCTTCGAATTGACCACCAGTTATCCGAAGATATCAATTTGGACATCAATAAAATTGATGAACTAGTCATTAATGCCAATGAAACTCCTACTGAAGCGGAGCTTGCTCCTATTCTTGAGGGGCAACCAGATATGGAAAAATTGACTGAGGTTAGTCTTCGAGAGCTCGCACAACAACAAAGAATGCAGTCAATAATTTTTAAGTTCGTTCAGAGATTAATGCCTTATATCCGGAAAGAACAGGGGTGGAGCTCCGGCGATCACGAACTGTTTAGTAAGCTGATTGAAATTGTTAGCTTGGTTGTTGACTCTGATAGAGTTCGCATAAATCCAAAGGTTAAAAATGATGAGCCAGGCGAAAGAAGTCTATATCTTAGACTAAACCTTGATAAGATAATTAGGCATATAGCTAAAGCAATTGTGGTTCAGAACACGAATGAATATAGGCTGAT
>CBDUOS010000218.1:0-2985 GCA_965368905.1 uncultured Bdellovibrionales bacterium
TATGAAACCTTTGCCGTATGCACAAGTCAGGCTCTCGACTATACCTGCGCATATTATCGAATAGATCTGAACGATCAGAAGAAAAATGAGTTGATGGGCATATATCGAACCCTTCCTGCTTTTGAAGATGTTAAGGCAGGATTGACCCAGTTGAAAGCTGCAGGGTTCCGACTCTTTGCTTTTTCAAATGGAGCCGCAGAAGCGCTTGAAGTCTTGCTGAGTCATGCCGGAATACGTGACTTCTTCCTTGGTGTTGTCAGTGTCGACGACGTTAAGTCCTTCAAGCCTAACCCCGGTGTTTATAGTTACTTTCTCAGGCGATCAAAGTCGACAGGAGGGAACGCTTGGTTGATTTCAAGCAATCCCTTTGATGTGATCGGCGCGATTTCCGCAGGAATGAAGTCGGCGTGGGTTCGTCGATCGCCAGAGGCTGTATTTGATCCCTGGGGGATTGAGCCTACGATGACCGTGGAGAGTCTTCTTGGTCTTGATGAGAAGATATCGCTCAACTGACACTGCTGATTTGAATGTGCCTGTCATGGCTAAATTGCAGCGCTCATTCTGCCCAAATTATCGGACATGAAAACGGCTCACCCCAAAACCAGGGTGGGCCGTTCTTGTGGGACTTAAGGGCACTTTCTTGTCTGCAGTCAACTGGCTAAAAGAGACTTTCAAGATCGCTGGGCAGTCTTCTCAGAAATCAGATGACACTTTTCCTTGCAGCCCTCCATTATTGTTAACTGATTTCTTGCTTCTGTTCACTGTTCCGTTTCGAATTTCTGGAAAACTTTTGTAATATCTCAGTTTCTTGAAGGCCATTTTTTAAGTGAGAAATAAAGGTCTTTTCCGTCAGGGACGGGATCTTGTCCTGAAGTTGAACGAGTGAGATCCAGCTCATAGCATTCTTTTTCGTTGTTTCTATCGGGACAATTGATCCATTGGCAAGCTCGTCAAAAACAAGGTGAGCCGAGGTCAACCCCAACCCCATGCCGAGTCGAATACCAGAGATCAAAGCTTCATGGCTATTGGTGGTCATTACGACTTTCAGTTTTAAGGCCGTTCTGGAGAAATGGTGTCTGAACCAATGACTCAAGATCTCCCGATCGTCTTCATCGCTGATAAATTCCTTGGTTATCAAATTGGCAAAAGAGTGGTTTTTGTCGATTTCTTTTTTATAGTAATCCTGCGAACAGGCAAGAATCAGTTCCTCGGCAACCAGTGGCTCAATGCTGAACAGATGCGGAGTTTCCAGGAATTGGCCTTTGGGCATAAAGACATCCACCAGTGCAAAATCAATATCCCCCTCTCGCAACATGGTCAACAGGGGCGCTGTTTCATCAAAGCTGAAGGTGAAGTTTACTTCCGGGTATTTTTTACGAAAAGAATGGCTCAGTAAGGGCAGATACTCTTTGCCAAACTCTCGTGGGGCTCCAATGCGCAACAGTCCTGCTGGTCGGTCTATTGGTTGACTGATGTTGTCCATTCCTTCTCGGAGGTTTTCGATAAAAGGTTCCACTAAAGAAAACAGTCTTTTGGCTGCATCCGTTGGAACCAGCTTTTTGTGTAGGCGGATAAAGAGTGTCGCTTGGATTTCTGACTCAAGTTTTTGTAACTGCTGGCTCACCGCTGGCTGGGAGATATGAAGAGCTCTGGCTGCGGCAACGACGCTATTCAAAGAATAGATGTAATAGAAAACCCTCAAGCGATTAAAGTCAGGCAGTATCATTACAAGTTATCCTATGGAGAAGAAAAATCGATTTTACTTATGTGTAGTTTGTACCTTATTCTACGCTCATAGCCAACAACTATTTCGCTCTCTCAGAAGGAGGATGGACATGGTGATTTTTTATCTTTTAGGTTTTTGTTCCATCCTTTTTCTGGTTCTTATCGGTTATCTCAGAATGAAAAATTGGGATAGTGCGTCGCGCATGATCAACGCCGATTGGCTGGATCCCTCAGAGAAGTTCCATCTCATTGCTCGCTGGGGAGCATAGCTTTATATCTGAAAATTAATTTGCCTTGGAGTTAGCTCTTTTCTCCCTTGCACCTTTAAGAACTATGAACGCCCTTTATCTTTTGATAGGGGGCGTTATTTTGTTGATGGGGTTAAAGACACAGATGAACTTGACCACTGATTATAATTTCTCTACATTTCCTTTGAGTAACTTTAACGTGTGGCCGTAGCAAGTTAAGCAACGACTCGCTCCATAACCCAGGCTCTTGTAAGTGTTCTTGGGTATCATGCTCACTGGGGACAGAAACGCTGCATGATTTGGAGATGAATAAAAAGAACGCAATTGAATTTGTTAGATCGATCGCAGAAGGCAACACAGTGTACGAGATAGCTTTATAATAATTGCGTGATTGTTGGATGAGGAGACCCTTTCGTGTTTTACTGATCCTTATGCGCTTGTTTTCCATGCTCACGACCATAAGTTACCGAACTGATAAACTCGATGAAAGAGGGGGAGTCTCCGTGAATAAAACGTTTACACTGCTTATATTTGCAGGGTTTTTGCTAGTTCAACCGTTGTCCTGTTTCGCCTTTGAGACTCAATCCAGTCAAAATGATGATTTAGCTCTTGAGATGTTCCAGATGACTCAATCTTTGGATGAGTTGATCGGATTGTTGAAGACCCAGCAGGCAAAAAATGATGATTTTCAAAAACTCCAATCGTCCATCTCCTACCTGAGCTTCCGTTCTCGAAGTATTGAAATGCAACAGTATGAACTGCGTTTCAAAAAAGAACGTCGAGACAGTCTCGAAAGAAACATTGTAAGAATCAAGGAAGAGTTAGATAACTGGGATAACGATAAAAAAGAGCTTCAGTCAAACAATCCGGTTGCAGCCTCAAGTAATATGCGATCTCCAGAAGTAAGACTTAAAATGTTTCAAGAGAGCCTCGATAATTTGGATTCTGAGATAATAAAGTTAGAAAATGAAATCCAGGCGGCACAAGATGAGTTGGCTTCGTTTGAAACATA
>CBDUOS010000219.1:0-2682 GCA_965368905.1 uncultured Bdellovibrionales bacterium
TCTATTATATCAACATTTTTCCACTCGGGCAGCGTAAAATAGAAAGTGGCTCCTTCGCCCTCAACGGAGCGAACACCGATTTCCCCATCGTGCTCTGCTATTAAGGCTTTCGAGATAGCAAGACCCAGGCCTGTTCCTTTGACGAGGTGATGGTTTGAGTCGGTGGCTTGTCGAAATTTCTCAAATATTAAACCTTGGTTGTCTTCAGAGATTCCTTGCCCTTGGTCAGAAATCGCCACTTCAACAACACCCTGCTGATTGAGGCACGACTGTACGGTAACGGTTCCGTTCTCGGGGCTATACTTTATCGCGTTGGAGATCAAATTCGTTAAGACTTGCTGCACTCGATCCGGATCCATACTCACTTGGCAACCTGGTTCTGTGTTTTCGACCACTTGAATTTTAACTTGTGCAGCGGCAGCGAACCCTTTGAGTCCTTGTGCTGTTTTCACCAAAAGTTCGCTGAGACCTGACCATTCTTTTTTCAGAGTTAAAGAGCGTGACTCAATCTTGGCTAAGTCTAGCATGTCGTTTATTAGTCGAACCAAACGATCGGTTTCTTGCTCTGCTACTAAAACCATTTCTTTAGAGTCAGGATCCAGTTCTCCCACAATTTCATTGCTCAATAGACCAAGCGATCCTTTGATTGAAGTCAGCGGAGTACGAAGTTCATGACTGGCAATGCTGACGAACTCAGATTTGGCACGATCCAGTGCTAGCAACTCATCCATGTTATTTAGCACCTTCTGCGCCAACGAGTTGAAAGTTCTTTCTAAGTTACCAATTTCGTTATTGGGAGGGCTAGAAAAGCGAAAAGTGTATTGATCGATCAAAAACTCCATCATCCGATTCGACAGAGTTTGCAATGGCGACAGAACACCATAGTTGAAATAGTAGATCAGCCCCAACAGTCCCATCAAAGGAAGAAGGGTGGCCAGGATTAAAAAGAAGCGCACTTCCTTTTTGTGCTTTTTGATTTTCCATTGAGCAAATTTAAAAAAGCGTCTTTCGGCTTTTCCAAATTCATTCAGACGAGCCTCATAAAGCTTAGAGTTGTTGGCGTTATAAGCTTGAATTAAGTTACTGACCGCTTCATAACGCTCAGACTCCTTCACCTCTTGTTTCAATTTTTTGAGTGGTTGTAGGTCCTTAGTTTGCTTTTCTTTGAAATCAATTTCTTGAACGTGGTCGCGAATCAGCAAGCTGAATGATACCTGTTCTTGGAACCGCTCCAGTTTTTCGTTATTCTTGTAGGCCACGAATCCAAAGCCAATAGCTGATCCTAGCATCAGGAACATAGTGAAGTTAAGTTTGGCGCGGATTGATTTCATTTAAGCGGCCTTTTTCAAGATGTCGTCGATCATGATGCAAAGTTTTTGCGGCTCAAAAGGCTTTTGAATGTATCCTTCGCCGAGTGTTAAGAATTCTTTGATGTCCTTTTGCGAAGATTTAGCACTTAAAAAAATAATCTTAGCTTGGGGACCCTGTTTTTGTTCACGATACAACCGACAAACCTCTACGCCGGGGTGAATAGGCATCATTCCGTCCAAGATAATCAGATCATAATCATTAGCGAGAGCCATTTGGATGGCTTCACCACCGTCTTTAGCGTGGTCGACGCTATGACCTCCCACCCTCTCCAGAACCATTTGGGCGATCTTGGTTATGTTTAAATCATCTTCAGCTAAGAGTATCTTCATTTAAGTTCCTAAGCAGCTTTCTTGCCAAACCACTTTTTCGCAGCTTGGGCCAATAACTTTTGCTCTCTTTCATTGAGATCCAAAAGAATGAGTTCGGTGATGACTTTGTTTGAGTCTTTGCTGTCCGTATTAAATATGGCTTTGAATCGATTCTGTAAAAGACCAGCCTCTTTCAACTCCTCCAGGTCAATGGTGACGATGGTTCCTTTTTGCAAAGGGTAGGGGCTTTCAATGCTGACTCCGATATCTGTTAAACGCATAATTTGAATGGGAACATGCATGTCGGCGTTGTATCTGGACTTAACAGGCTTTTGATCTTTCTTCTTACTGTGTCGCTCGGCCAGTTTTTCCATCTTCTCGAGAAAAAGTTCGGGGTCGATGGGTTTCACAATGTAGTCTTGCACTCCCAGTTCAACAGCATGTTCGATATCACTTTTTTCACTGCGTCCTGTTAACATCGCAATAGTTAAATAAGAGAGTTCTTTTCTTTTTTTGATTGAACGAATCAAATCAAAACCACTATGGGCAGGCATGGTGGCATCGGTAATCAGAATATCAAAAGTGAGGTCGGCAAGCGTTTGAATGGCATCCAAAGCATTGTCGACGCAAATCACTTCATGGTTTTGCAAACCCAAAAGTTTTTCGGTGATCTTTAAAATGGCTGGATCATCATCGACGACCAAAAACTTCATACCTTACCTCTGTTAACTTATCGGAAAGACTGCAAGTTTCTTTTAATCTAAAACCCATTTTCTGCCCCATTTTATGACGCTGCTAGAAAAGGTACGCCGTTCTGAAAATAGGGAACGGCGTACCTTTTTTGGTGTTTAAAGGTTTGACGAAAAAATGGAGTTTTGTTGTGGGGGTGGCTAGACTTCTGTCTATAGGGAGTGGGTTAGGTTGAGCGATTTCCTAGGTAGTAGTAGAGGGGGCAGAAGCGGAATGTGCCTGTGAGCATGAAGTAGAGGCCGGCCACATTCCA
>CBDUOS010000220.1:0-2678 GCA_965368905.1 uncultured Bdellovibrionales bacterium
CTTCTTGAACTCGTACCGTTTTGTTCTTCGCCTCTTCGGCAGTTTGGATAGCGACAACCTTGGCTTCAACAGCATTCTCAAAAGCATCGTTGTAATTCAAATTGGTGATTTCAAAGTTCACCATGATGATTTTACTGTTCTTCATCTCCTGTTCGATCAAATCGTGCATGGCTTTGGTGGCTTTCTGTCGATCCGAAATCAATTTTACGGCATCATAGCGACCGATGACTTCCTTCACTTTTCCTTCGACGATCTGGGGTAGCAGTTTGTTGTCCCAATCGAATCCAATCTCTTTGTAAAAATTGGCCATGTATGTGGGGTCTGGGCGATAGTTGATCGTGTAAGTCACTTTAACATTTTGGATATCAGCGGTGTAACATAAGGTTTCTCTGTTCCACTTTTGAACTCGTGTGTCCATTTCAACAATGGTTGTTGTAAAAAAGTTGTAAAAGTAAAAACCTTCAGGCAACGGGCCTGACACAACTTCACCAAATCGTGTTTTGATTCCACGGTGACCGGTATCCACGATAGTAAACCCACAACTCACCAAATTCAAACAAAGGGCCATAGCGACTCCGATTCTGAACATTTTCATTTTCTACTCCTTATTATTAAAAGTTTCATTTGTTTTAGGCTTGAGACTCTTGCACCTAAAACATTTCGTTTCTTGTTTAACCAATAATTTTTCTTCTGAGCTCACACAATTGTTGACGTCCCTCTTTACTGAAGATTGCCAACGGCCAAAAAAATAAAAGTAATGCCAGTTTTATTCCCCAGTCGTTTTTCAATCCATCCTTTTTAAACAAAAGAACAGAAACCAAGTGATAGAGGATAATGGCAGAACCTAAAAAATAAATTCCATAAAAAAGTCTTAGTAAAACAAAGGCCATTTTGACCTCCTTTCTATTGTTATATATTAATATATATTAGTGTATAACATGCAGCAAGGGAAATCGGAAAAATCCGAAAAGCAGATCGGTTCTAGGGCTTTACAGCTATTTTTGTCTCAGGGTGAAACGTTGAAATCCAATGTTTCTCGATTCAGTTCAATGCTTTTCGAAATTTAGGAAAACGCCTCAAATTGTGGGACAATATAAGGGTTAGGGGAATATCCAGGGGGAGCAATCCATGCGCAATTGGTTATTTATTGGTTTAGCTGTGGTGTCGATCACGCTGTATCAGAATTGTTCAGCGACTCATCAAAATATTGAAGGTGTCAGTTTGGACAGCAGTTCAGGAACAACTGTTGATGATGTCGACATGGCGAAATCTTTTGTGGCTTTCCAAAACTCTTTATACCCCATTACTCAGGAAGACGGATCTTGTAAAACATGTCATAATGTTGACCAACAACCCTTACACTCAAACGAAGATGCTTTCGTAGCCCATGATGTGATGATAAGTTTTGGTCTGGTTGATTTAAGGAATCCACCAAACTCTAGAGTTATGGAAATGCTCAACAATGGACATCAAGGTTTCGATGCCGCTTTTATTCAAAGAGTGGAGGATGCGATCCAAGATTGGTCCGATGAACTGGTTGCCAATGGCGGATTGATTGGTGTCGGAGAGGGAGTGCAACCCGTTTACTTGTCTTTGTTCACGAATGTTTTTGAACCGAAATGTGTGAGTTGTCACCAAGAGGGACAAGCAGGCGAAGACTATGATTACACGAACTATGTGAACACCATCAACACTGGCGGAGTGAGTCCTGGTGATGCGGGTGGAAGTTTGATCATGAGTTATACCGATGTCGATCATGAAGACACGGACACCGCGCCCGTCTTGACGGCTGAAGAAAGAGCCGCTTTGTCTCAGTGGATCAATCTTGGAGCTCTTAATAACTAAACTGAAGGACCTGAATTGGCAGCACGATTTCTCTTCTGGACAGTTCTCATTCTTTTTCTCAGCCAAAACTGTGGACAACAGAGTATCAAAGAAGACGAAAATTCGGAACAGGTTTCGGCGTCCGGCTTGATGGGTGTCGTCGATCGTGAGCGTGGCGTGAGCTTTCAGTTAGAAAGACAAACAGTGGATTTGGATTTACAGCGTGGAGAGATTGTTTCTGCCGAAAACAACAATTGGCAAGGGGCATGTTTACAGTCCAATCTCTTGGCTCAGATCAATCAATCCTTAGAAGAAAGTTCTATTTGTAAAACACTTCACGATTATCCGGAAGACATCCTTTGCACTATGGATTTTGTGTTCCCCTATGTTGAGGTGTATGTTGGTGATGACGAGGATCGCACACCACTAGGACAAAGAAGTTCGGGCTGTCCAGCGGAGACTATCGATCTTTGTGATGATGAGTCTAAAGATCTAGAGACCCTCATGCGTAGCCTTAGCTTTACAGAAGACTTTGGTGCTTGTGCAAATTAAAATCCTACGTATTCAGGCGTCGACGTCATAGTGACTGCCAGTCTCTATTTTCTATTCAAGCCGACAAACGATAGCAAAGAGAAAAAAAGGCTGCTGCCAAAAAGTGTATAAAGTAGGGGGGCCGGGGATTGGGAGTGGTCTAAAATCCACCCAAACATTACCGGACTGGCAGCCGTGGAAAAAATCATAAAGGTGGCGAAGAGACTTTTGATGGCTCCCAGATGACGAACTCCATAGAGTTCAGCCCATATTGCTGATTTTATAGGTCCACCACTACCAACGCTCAATCCAAAAAGAAGAAA
>CBDUOS010000221.1:0-2511 GCA_965368905.1 uncultured Bdellovibrionales bacterium
GATGGCCAAGGCGTTGGGGGTCAAACCGGTGTTTGTGGACACCATGTGGCCCAGCATCATTCCTGCTTTGAATTTAGGCCGTTTCGACATCATTTTTGGCGGGATGTCCGTTACAGAATCACGTAAGGAGAAAGTGGATTTTGCCGATCCTTTTATGACCGTGGGACAGACAGTCCTGCTCAATGCCAAGCACACGGAAACCGTTCAATCTTACAAGGACCTGAATGATTCCAAGTTTATTGTGGTATCCAAACCCGGCACGACCGGTGAAGAAGCCGTGCAGCGTCTGATTCCCAAAGCCACCTATGAAACTGCGGATACGGAAATCGAGGGTGCCACGCGGGTACTCGAAGGCACGGCGGACGCCTTTGTCTATGACTTTCCTTTTAACGCCGTATTTCGTGCCTTGAACCCGTCAAACGAGCTGGTCTTTCTGGATGAACCCTTTACCGTAGAACCCAGTGCCTGGGCGATACGCAAGAACGACCCGGATTTCATAAAGTTTTTAAATGAGTTTTTAGCCCGGTTGAAAGCTGATAGCCGCTTCGATCAGATTTATTTCAAGTGGTTTCTCAGCCCGGATTGGCATCGATTTGTGCGCTAGGCTGGAGGGGCGGCTGCAGTGCTGGAAGATCGTGCCGACGCCTTTGCCACGCTTTGCAGGGTCGACGAAGTCGACTCTTTAGATATGAAAAAATGGGAAACAATAGAAAAAAAAGAAATAAATATGCACTTCTTATTTTCGGTCTTTGTGTTCTGGTCTTTGGTTTGGCAAATGAGGTTAAATCCAAAGAAAAGATGTTGACAGTGGACGTTGAGATAACTGCGCCATGTGTCATGCATTACGATAGTACTTATACTGGATTTGACATTGAGCTTTGGGAAGAAATAGCTCAAGAATTGGAATTGGCCTTCACTTATAATGATACCAGTCTAAAGGGAATTTTTGCAGATTTAGTTGAAGGTGATGCGGATGTCGGTTTCTCATGCATTACCGTGACTGAAGAACGGGAAAAGATGGTCGACTTTTCCCACCACTATTTGGATTCCGGCTTGCGCATCATGGTCTTAAAAAAATCAAAATTCAGTCTGGCCCAGTCTGTCAAATCCCTTTACTCACCCATAGTAGTGAAATCTTTAACGTACATTGGGTTGTTTATCATTATATGCGGACATGTCTTTTGGTGGGTTGAACGAGGTCACAAATACATCAACGTCAAATATTTACCAGGGATTTTTCAAGCATATTGGTATACTCTGGTAACCATGACTACTGTCGGCTATGGAGACATAGTGCCTCGCAGTTGGGTTGGCCGAATGATGGCCTGTCTTGTGATGATTATAGGAATCGGGGTTTTTGGATGGACTATTGCACAACTGTCTTCAGCAATCACTTTGCAAACACTCCACTCCGATATCGCCGACCATTGGGATCTTCGAGATAGATTGGTTGCGACGGTTGAAGGGACAACGAGTGTTACTGCGCTGGAAAAGTTAGGTGCAGTTGTCATTCCAGCGAAATCAATAGATCAAGCCTACGAGAAACTTTTAAAGGAGGAGGTTAATGCGGTAGTTTTTGACTCGCCAACAATCCTCTACTATGCCCGGAACAAAGGGGCTGGGAAAGTTTCAGTTGTCGGCCCGCTCTTTGACCTTCAATATTACGGTTTCCTGTTCCCGCAAGGAAGTGAACTACGCGAACCGGTTAATCGAGCCCTTTTGAAATTAAGAACAAACGGCATATACGATAAACTTCATAGTAAATGGTTCGGTTCATATTAGAAAAACTACATCTAAATGGTGATGTAGCTAAACATATAGTCGGCGCATACCCCACGTTTTGCAAAACGTGTACATACTGCTATATCCCACCGCTGCTGAGTTTCTAAAGGGTCTTGTTTTTCCGCTATCAAAAAATTTTCACCTCAATCTCTGCAATCCAAAAATCACAATTTTGTAGAAAAGAGGTTATCTGTCATGTCTTCGATTCCTTTCAACTTGGAGGCATGGCAAGGTACATGTAATTTTAAGCAACTGATTTTTCGTGGCATACACAAAACAAAGCTTTATTGGGCACCTTGAGTTTGGAGGCTGTGATAAATTCATTTTTGATTGACCCTTGACCCACGCAACAAATCCATTCTATTCATAAATAATAGCGATTGCTAACAGTTCTCCTCTTTTTCTCTGATCAACGCAGGCAATTGTGAATACTGCATCGGAAACCAGCGGTTATTAGCCCAACTGAATTAGAATAGGGTTTCATCCCTGAATATAAAAATCTACATCAGCTCTACTAATATAGTCCAGCCAAAAAGATTCGAACTTGGAACCGGCTAAACAATTAAGCGCCTGAACCAACGCTCCATAAAATAATAACCCCAAAAAACAGAGGAGGAATCCATGATTGTTGGAATTCTAAAGGAAATCAAGGCTGAGGAGAACCGCGTGTGTATGACGCCGGCAGGAGTCGAGGTCATGAAGGCCAATGGCCATTCAGTGCTTGTTGAA
>CBDUOS010000222.1:0-2476 GCA_965368905.1 uncultured Bdellovibrionales bacterium
TGATCTCTTGGCCGGCGGCGATCAGCTTATCTTTATAAACTTTGTCAGCGTAGACACGCTCCATCGCTGCCTGGATTTGCACAGGATCTTTTGGGTTCACCAAATGAGCGCCCTCTCCACCAATTTCTTTCATCGTCCCGAGTGCTGATGTGATGACTGGGCACCCCATCTTCATTGACTCCACAAGAGGAAAACTGAAGCCTTCGTAATAAGAGGGGATCACCGTGGCGATCGCGTCTGCATACAGTTTTTTCAGTTGAGCCCCTGATTTATAGCCAAGAAAGTTTATTCGGTCTTTCAAATTTGATCCATCCAACATTTTATGGATGGCCTCTGACCCGTATCCATTGTCACCAGCGATGGCCAAGTTAATCCCCGACTTCACAGCACAAAACATTTGAAAGGCTTTAAGCAATCCCGATACATTGCTTTTTTTATCTATTGTGCCAACAAAAAGAAAATAAGGGTCGTTGAATATGCGCTCGTCGCCACCACTGGAAGCGTCTAAGAGATGATCGCTTCCCGGCAGGATTACGTGCACCCGATTCATCATTTTGGGAAACCGTACAAGAAACTCATTGTGGACTTCATAGCTGGGAACAATCACAGCTGAAACATCTCCCTGGACCTGTTGCTTCATATGCGTTTGCAATCCAGAAGCGATATTGTTGGGAAGAAGTCCCTCTCGGAACATCGAGAGGTCATTGATACTAATAACCTTTTTAAACTTATCACTTTCAGATATCAAGTTCCCACTAGGACCGTGCAAAATTGAACCACGGCCCGAGAACATGCTGCGGAATTTTTTTGCTGTCGAACCGATGTGATACTCAATGAAGTTACCTTTCACACCTCGGGGAATTTTATAGACCGCCTCGACATCCGCACCCAATCCTCGAAGCAGTCGATAGAGATTCTTGGTGTAAATTCCATCAGCGGTTAAATTTTTTGTAAGAAGAGATGTCACGTCAAACAAGACTTTCACGACTACACCCTTTTATAATCATCTTGGTAGCGTTTGATATCATCCTCACCAAAATATTCACCAAGTTGGACTTCCACGAACTTCAATGGACCTTCTCCTGTATTGCGCATACGGTGCTTCGCTCCTTGCGGAATCTCCACGACTTTCCCTGGTTGAACTGGAACAATGTCATCATTGAGAACCACTTCTCCCTGGCCAACGGTCGTCACCCAGATTTCAGCGCGTTTTTCGTGTGATTGATAAGACAACTGCTGTCCTGCGTCCACTTCAATGATTTTGGTTTTAAAACTCTCTTCCTGCCAAATGTTTCTGTAATTTCCCCAAGGGCGATACTCGTAAACATGGTCTTTGGTGATCGAGGGCGTCACTTTTCTCATCTCATCAACGATATTTTTTACTGACTGACTTTGGCCACGCTTTGTAACTAAAATAGCATCAGGTGTATCGACCAAAATCAAATCTTCAACATTTGAAAAAGCGATAATCTTGCGGTCATAACTGTAGGAGTAACAGCCCTTGCTGCTTTGTTGAATAACTAAATGGTCTACAGGAATCTGTCCAGATGATGTTGCATCAGCCAAGTCATCCCAAGATCCTAAGTCACTCCAACCAATATCGCAGGGAATATTCACTTGATTCGATATTTTCTCCATAATCCCAAAATCGATACTCTCTGCGCCTAGATTTTCATATACAACAGAGAGATTAGAAAAATCGTCATTCAAACTTGCGAGACCTTGCCAAATTTCTGGGAGATATTTTTCAAAGGCTTGGATCATCGTGTTCACCTTAAAAACAAACATGCCACCATTCCAAAAATAATGACCCTTCTTGATGTACTCCGCGGCGGTTTTTTCATCGGGCTTCTCTTTAAAGGCCTTTACAGGATAAGCCTTCAAACCACTTTTTTCGGCAAACACTTCTGTTTTACAATCAATATAACCAAAACCGGTCGCCGGATATGTCGGTTTTAAGCCGATCGTGACAATTTGCCCCTCCAGCGCACATTGCTCTGCGAGCTGTAAAGCCGATACAAACCCATCTCGGTTCTCAATAAAGTGATCAGAAGGAAACACCCCAAGAACTTCATTGGTGCGACCTTGGATTTGCAAAAATCGACAGACTAATCCAATCGCCGGAGCGGTATTTCTACCCACAGGTTCATAAAATGTATTTGTGACTTGCAGTTTATCGTTGCGCAAAGCCGATTCAGTTAAAGCGCGCATGGGCTCACCCGTGCACACCATAACCTCTCCCATTTCTAGCTGTCTTTGCACCGTTTGCGAAAACAGGGACTGACTAAAAATAGGAGAAAATTGTTTGGGTTGTTTTTCTCGAGACAGTGGCCACAGCCGTGCCCCGACTCCACCGGATAAGATCAAAGAGATCATAAGAAACGGTCCTTTAATTGATCCATAGCCAACTGACAGAGCTCGACATCAGATAAAACAAAGATATGAACACCCGGGGCCCCCAAAACCTGTAGTCTTT
>CBDUOS010000223.1:0-2358 GCA_965368905.1 uncultured Bdellovibrionales bacterium
AATATTTGGGCAGCTAGTTAACATTGGAAACCGCAAAGTGGGTGACCGTTATCTTTTTGCTGGATACAAAACAACCAAAGCCCCATTTGATATGCAAGGGAACTACTACGGTGACGATGCCGAGATTGAAGTGCCCGTAGACAAAGATGCCAAAATGGTGATGAATATCCCTGGAAGCAAAGTCTTTCTTGGAAAACGCATCAATGATCCCATCGGTACAACAAAAGAGTTGGACCCTTCACTTAGAGAAGATGATAGCCCGATGCCTCCCCCAGTCGAAGTGCGTGGGCCGGCCAGCGCTTTAAATGGTGCGCTCGTCAGTGACCCGACACTGAACAACGAGGGGTATTGGGGGCCGAAGTCAGTAAACATTTTTTCGACGATTGAAGCCTTATCCATCGGTTTGAAAACAGATGACAAGTCAGTGATTCAAAATTCGTTGGACTTTCTTGACGATGCCTTAAGTCAGATCAATCTCGCGCGGGCGGATCTGGGTTCACGAGTTTCGGTATTGAATACAGGTTTGGAAACCATTCAAAAACTACAAGTCGACTCTAAGATGCTCGAATCTGAAATTGAGGATGTGGATATGTACGAGTTGGTGAACAACCTGAATCGGACCCAAACTCAGCTCGAGGCTTCTCTGGCGACATCAGGCAAGATGATCCAAAACAGTCTCCTTGATTTTATTCGCTGACGTTAAAAAGACACATCTCATAGATTCTTTGTAAAGATCACTCGATTTTCTAGGAATCATTAATTCAAAGTGGAATAGAAAACACAATTGTTCGCCGAAAACCTTGGCAACCTATGAAGACCACTGGGAGAATTTTATATCGGTAAGAGTTGTCCGCTTGACAATCTAGGCGGTGGAATATAGCTATTTTCCTTCCTCTATATATAGATGAGCACTTTGACGAGGATGTTGAAGGAGAAAGTATGCTAGTCCTAACAAGAAAGCTTGGTGAAAGCATAGCCATTGATGACCATATCAAAATTCGAGTGGTTCAGATCAAGGGCAAGCAGGTCCGCCTGGGCATTGAAGCTCCTCGCGATACCAAGATCCACCGTGAAGAGGTCTATGTATCCATTCAGGATCAAAATAAAGCCTCTACAGAGACTTCAGCCGAACAAGTCCAAGAAGTGGCTAGCCTTCTGAAAAATAAAAAATAACGCAAAGTATTAATTAGCCTAGGAATTAGACCTTGCACTGGGCGAAAGGTCCAGAATACTATTTAGGTAATTAACCCACCGGAGGGGATAGTTCGTCTAAGCATTGTAGGGGGGGCCTATGCTAGTCAATACGACCCGATTTGGACCGATTGAAATTGCAACTGATGATATTTTAACCTTTTCTGAAGGCCTATTGGGCTTTAATGATTTGGAAAAATTTGTTCTCCTCGACGATCCAAATGATGAAATTTTTGCTTGGTTACAAAGTTGTGATGAGTCCAGTATTGCGTTTCCGGTTTTGGAACCTGAACTTTTCGAAGAGGGTTATAAGCTGGAGATGTCGAAGGCGGATCTGCAAAACTTAGAGGCGACATCAGAAGCCCAACTTCGTTCTTTTTGCATCATTACGATCCCTGAAGATCCAGCTCGAATGACGGCCAACCTTAAAGCACCAGTGATTGTAAACATTGAAAAGCGAATCGCTCGCCAATGTGTTTTGCAAAACAACCGCTTAGAAATTCGTGAACCCATCTTTGCGAAACTTCAACAACGAGTGGTGACCCATAATCCTGAAGCCATTAAAAGTCAGGTTTCCGACTGGGGCGTTGCTGTTCGTCTAAAAGATGAAAAGACCAAGCGCGAACCCGAAGCTGGCTTGTAAAAAAAAGACGTCGCTTTTTAATAGAAAAATCTGGCTATTCTAAAATTATAAGACCTTGGTTTTTATCAAGGCTGATATAAATACGATTTTTCCAGGCAAAGGGTACACTGGTAAAAGAACTCGGAAGGTCCGTGTTGTTAAGAAGTTTTCCGGTCTTTCCATCTAATACACAGAGTTGATAGGTTTTGCATCGGCTCCAGGCGAGGTATTCACCTGGCCGGTCCGGATCTTTTGTGATGAGGACGCTGAACATATGGTTCGAGTCTCCGTGGCGTAAACGCCAGAGGATCTCACCGTCAGTCAAATTGATCCCGGTGATGTCACCCACTTTGGTGTTAGTGATTCCAATATTAGCACCTGGGACGAGTGACAAGCTGGTTTGAATTCGCCCGCCCATAAACTGACTCCATCTTTCTTTTCCGGTTTTAATATCATAAGCATGGTAACTGCGATCCCAAGAGCTAAAATAAGCAGTGCCGTCCCAGATCATGGTCTGGCTGTCATTGTCGAGATCCTCACCGAGG
>CBDUOS010000224.1:0-2284 GCA_965368905.1 uncultured Bdellovibrionales bacterium
ATTGGATGGCGTCTTGCAAAGCCTTGCTAGCCTCTTGGTCACCACCGTCACCTTCACTCCCCCAAGAATTTTGCAGGATGTGAGCGCCGTTATCTACCGCATAAGTAATGGCACCGATCGCACCTTCAGTGGTCCCTTGACCTTCTTCAGTGATAAAGCGCATGGCCATGATTCTTACGTTTGGAGCCACACCAGCGATACCTTTACCATTGTCTCCGGTGGCGGCCACACAACCGGCAACGTGAGTTCCATGCCCAGGGTTTCCTCCAAGCAACAATTGGAACCCGGTTTTGTTAAGATCGTAAGGTTTGTTATCGTCTTTACCAAAATCCCAACCAACAACATCGTCTATAAATCCGTTACCATCATCGTCGATTCCATTGGTGGCTTTACTCACACCGTTGGCATCGTTACCGATCTCACCAGTATTTCTCCACATATTGTCGACCAGGTCTTCGTGGGTGTAATCAACACCGGTGTCGATCACTGCGACCACGATGTCACTATTACCCTTGGTTCCAGCAACGCTCCAAGCGCCCTGTACGTCGTTATCCTGCATTCCCCACTGCTTATTGAACATAGGGTCAGCTCCCGAACCACCGTTCCCTGTCAGGGGAATTTCCGGGTTGTCCTGGCCGCGAGTGAAAAGCCCACTCAACTGTTCGTAAGCGGCCATGTCTTTTACTTGTGCTCTCAACACAGGGTCGTGAACTTCTATATTGGTTTGAAGCTTAAGGATCATATTTTTTTCAACATGGTCCACATCGGGATGCTGGCGAAGCATCTCGGCTTCTTCATCCGTTATGTTTACTTTCACCCAGTTTTTAAATTTCAAATCTTTAAGTTCAACGCCAGAGCGATTCATTTCAAGATCGAAGGATTGTAGGCTTCTTGAGTTTTTAAGTTTTACGAGCCATCCGTTATTGGCGGCTTGCACATTCACTGCGAGTAAAAGTGCAACAACTGTTAGTAATGCTTTCATGTAGGTCCCCCCATAAATATGTCTTGTCCTAATAACAGAAAAGCCTATTAGGGGTGCGGAGAGTCTATCAATTGAGCTGGATATCTTCTGGTCTCAAGTCCTATGAGTTTTAGATTTTTTGCGATTTTAACTAGACTTATGGCGATAAAATGACATCGATCTTGTCACTGATTAACCTTGCTAGCCTTAGGTCGAGCCTCTTCTATCCCGTTGTAATTAGAGAAATTTTTTTAATGAATTATTAGATTTTAAGAAGTTTTACTAATGAAGGTTGAAAACAAATCTTAAACCCTACTTCAGTCTGGAACGTTCATCTAACGCTCAATGAAATCTTCAAGGTTTAGACGCTTGGAACTCTTTGCGCGACAAACTGATTCAGAAACTCATTTTCTTGATCAAACTCGATGGCAACTCTTTCGTAGTTGGTTTCTTTTTTTAGGTTCACGACTTTACCTTTCACTTGCACGGCTCCGTGCTCATGATTGGCGTTGATGATGATGTTCACTCGGTGCCCTAATTCAATGATCGTCGACTGATCAGTCACTAGGCCCAATCCTTTACATGATAGAGACCAAGAGATCCCACGGTAGAGTTCACCAGCCGCACTTAAGAAGACCTCATTGTCATAAGAAACGCGCGGCAGTTTGCGACGCCCATAGATGGCTTTCAACTCAGGGGTCGCCAACAGTTTTTCTAAGCTTTGTTCGGCAAAGGGGCCAGTCTCGGTAAAGAGTGACCAGGTTTCCGAAGAGGGATGTCGAACCAAGTTGTTCAAATGCAGTCTTTTCTGTTGATAGAACTCAAGCATTTGCAGCATTGAGAATGGACCAAAGCTGCGTTCACCATCTTTTATGTACCAGTGATTGAACAAAGAGTCGTGAGAATAGCCCGTGGAGGCCAACATAAGTTTGCTCGCAAGAAATTGACCGAAGTCTTGAAAAGCCATCAAGTCCGTCCACTGATTAAGACCGACAGGTGAGGCTAAGCTATTAAAGGGTAACGCTCCAGAAGAAAGCATACCAAGAATGTCTTGATAAGACTGTCCCCCGAAAAGCGTGTGCCCCATTTTCACGTCACATTTAGTATTCAATTCCCATCCCAATTTTATAACCGCAACTTAGAGTATATTGGCTCAAAATGATTTCTGAAATAGAATTCTCATTCTGAGACACTGTTTTTCATTGAGAAACTGTCAAATAGTTGAAAGGTGGCCAGACCTTGGGTTAGACCTGGGGCATGACGATAAAAGCAAATCTTGAAAGCCTTAAGAATCCCAGCAAAGACAGTTTTTTTATTCTGGAT
>CBDUOS010000225.1:0-2265 GCA_965368905.1 uncultured Bdellovibrionales bacterium
GCCGGCTGCACACCCAACGCCTCCGCCAGACTGCCCGCCAACAGGTTCCCCACCATAACGGTGTTGGCGCCCATAGCCAATGCCTTGGCCATATCCCCTGAAAATTTAATGCCACCATCGGCAATAATGGTTTTACTGTGCTGGCGCGCTACATCGGCACACTCACGGATCGCTGCCACTTGTGGCATACCCACACCCGCTACCACACGGGTGGTGCAAATACTACCAGGTCCAACACCCACTTTAACCACATCGGCACCGCGGGTGTAGAGAGCCTCACAGGCCTCGGCGGTGACAACATTGCCCGCCACTAAAACCAACTCAGGAAACTCCTTGCGCGCCCACTCCACCATCGATAGTACATTTTTGGAATGCCCGTGAGCGGTGTCGATAACAAGAACGTCAACATGCTTTTCAACCAGGGCTTGGGCTCGCTCTTTTGAAGTCGCATCGATCCCAATGGCGGCTCCGACTAATAGTCGCCCCTGCTGATCTTTTGAAGAGTTGGGAAATGTCGTGGCTTTTTCAATATCCTTTATCGTGATCAACCCCTTAAGGTTCATGGCATCATCAACCACCAAGAGTTTTTCAATACGATGTTTCTGTAGAATAGATTTGGCTTCGTCTAGGGTGGTGCCTACTTTTGTGGTTACCAAATTTTCTTTTGTCATAATGTTTGAAACCGGCTGCTGAGTATTGGTTTCAAAACGCAGATCGCGGTTGGTGAGAATTCCCACCAACTTTCCACCAGTTGTGATTGGCACACCATTAATCGAATATTTAGCCATTAACTTCAAAGCCTCATCGACCGAAGCGTCTGGAGCCAAGGTGATTGGGTCGGTAATCATTCCACTTTCGTACTTCTTCACTTTCTCAACTTCAAAGGCTTGCGATTCAATGCTGAGGTTTTTGTGAACGATACCTAATCCACCCAACTGAGCGACCACCCGCGCCATTCGACTCTCAGTGACAGTGTCCATGGCGGCTGCGATCAAAGGAGTGTTCAGATAAATATCGCGTGCAAAAAAACTGCGCGTGTTGATTTGACTGGGAATCACCTCTGAGTACTGAGGCACCAACAACACATCGTCATATGTTAAAGCTTCTTCTTTTATGTTCATAACCACTCCCGTTTTATAGCTCCGGATTGTACCAAGACTTGTATTCAAAATAATTCATTGCTGACTGGCGCAAGAAAATTAATTCCTCTTCTTTTAGAGGGCGTATTTTTTTGGCAGGGGCTCCCATATACAGGAAGCCGCTTTCTGTCTTCATCCCTTGAGGCAACAATGAGCCCGCTGCCAGAAAACTGCGGGGCTCCATTTCTGCCCCGTCCATTAATACAGCACCCATGCCCACAAAAGCTTCATCGCCAATGTGACAGCCATGGATCATAGCCTTATGTCCAATTGTTACATAATTTCCAATTTGCACATCAAACTTATTGTAAGTTCCGTGAATAACAGTGCCATCTTGAATATTAGTAAAATCGCCCACTTTTATGGGTGTCACATCGCCTCTTAAAACACATTGGAACCAAACTGAAGATTCTTCGCCGATTTCGACTTGGCCGATAAGGTCTGCAGAAGGCGCAACAAAGGTGTTTTTTCCGATCTTTGGTTTCACACCTTTTAGCTCATGCTGCATAACAGACTCCTCTTTATATTCGACCCGTTAAAAGCGAAGGGCGTGCTTCAGTGATTGTGACATTCACCAAGTCCCCCGGCTTTATACCTTCTCCATAAAATTTCACTTTTCGATTTTGGGTGTTACGCCCCAAGACGGCGCCATCTTCTTCTTGCTCTTCGACCAAAACTTCGTAGGTTGCGCCAATATTTTGTTTTGCAAGTCGCAATGAGATCGGCCGCTGCAAAGAAAAAACCCTCTCTAATCTTTCAGACTTTTCTTTTTCTGAGAGGTGATCCTCCCAGCGCGCCGCTTTGGTAAATGGGCGTGGACTGTATTTAAAGGCATAAATGCCGTCATACTCCACCTCTTCAAGCAAAGTCAGAGTGTCTTCAAACTGAGCCTCTGTTTCTCCTGGAAAACCAACAATGATGTCTGTGGAAAGAGCCACGCCTGGAATGGCCTTTTTGATCATCTCCACTTTTTTCAAATAATCCTCACGGGTGTAGCCACGGTTCATCCGATCCAAGACTTCCGAACTTCCACATTGTACCGGCAAATGGATGTAATCGCAGATTTTCTCTCGATGCTGCTGTGATATGTCCACCAGCTCTTGATTGAAGTCTTTCGGATGTGAGG
>CBDUOS010000226.1:0-2215 GCA_965368905.1 uncultured Bdellovibrionales bacterium
ATATTGGACAGGGAAGAAGGATTTAAAGAAAACAGAAACATTTCTGCAGAAGCACTACCACAAGATGCCGCGGACCATGCTTCGTTACGCAATCGAGCGTTTCCCTGAAACCAAACGACAGCGCTATTTAAAAGGTAAAATCTAGTCGAGCCCCTCTCTGAATCTTATATTTTTTTCAAAACTGAGCTATCAGGTCTATGAACCCAACCCTGACTTGACGGACAATCCAATTCACGACAAGACGGGAGCTGAATCCAGAAATCCGGGGGGGACTATGTTTCAATCTTTTATTTCTATTGTCATTGCATTATTCGCTTATCAAGCCTTAGCCAGCACACCTGAGTGTGGAACAGTTCTTGGAGAAAGCCCTTTTGCCAAAGAACTCGATATCAGAGCCCGTGTTTTTGATATCTCAAGTTGCGAAAGCCACAGCCAAGCCTTTGAGGCTGTTGAAACTTGGTTCAACGAGCGCTCTAAGATTCATGGATATGAGCCCAATTGGTTCAGCTATGCCATATCCAATATGGAGACTGCCGTGGTTATGATGGAAGAAGATCACTCATGGGGCGATGGCGAAAGCCCTTGGAGCGAGGCCGCAGTGGACGCTGTCGTTAAGCTCTACACCTCACCAACCATGCATAAAGACATGTGGTTGGGTGAGTACGCCGACAACTATATGAGCGGCACCGGAATCACCGGTTTGATTGTTCTACAAACAGCTGAAGCAGACAAATTGATTGTCATCGAAAAATTTCTTTACGCCGAATAGCCCGCTCTTATTGGCGTGTTAAAAAAAGAAGAACTAAGGTGAGGAGAGCTGGCAAGGCCTGAATGTAAAGGATGCGAGCACTCACCGAGTAAGCACCATAAAGTCCAGCCACCACCACGCAGCCAACAAAAAACAACTGCAATTGGTGAGAAAAGTTTTGCACCGGATGGAGAAGGCTCCAAATGAGGCCAGCGACTAAAAAACCATTGTAAAGACCTTGGTTGGCAGCCAGCGACGCCGATTCTTTAGCAAATTCGGCAGTGGTACCAAAGATTTTTTGGCCGGTAGGAGAGGTCCAGAGGAACATCTCTAAAACAAGAAACCCAACATGTTGTAAGGCAATCAACCCGACCAAAATCTGTGTGACAATGTTCATACTCAATTTTTAGCAGTCTGAACCTATGAAGTACAGTGAGAACTGAACCATGGTCTCGTTCATTTTGAGACAGTCTCCCCGATAAGAAACTAAGACACCCAAGGAAGGGGAGGACTTATGAATAAAGTCAACGGAGCAAACTCACAGGCGATGCCTCTATGGGAACGCCAAAAGGGCCAACGTGGTCACTATTCTTCTGTGGACAAAGCTCTACAAGCTCATCGCCAAAGAAAGGCCGAGCGCCACGAGCGAGTGGAGCAACGTCTGGATATGGTTAAAAATATTCAAACCCAGTTTTTCCCAACCCCTCAAGCAGCCGAAAGACCCGCTATGATTGAAGAGAATTTTCAAAACCAACCTGTTAATAACGCACAGTTGGCGCAAAACCCTGTGGATATCAACAACGTGATCTTAAAAGAAGCTCCCTTAGAAACCCCTTCTTTTAGTCCCATGGAAATGGATGAGATCTATAGTGAGGCCTCATTGGCTTCAGTCGCCGACAATGCGATGGGCGTTGTACAAAAAGAAATCGCCAACCCTGAAGAAGTCCCTTCCGACGAAGTTCCAAAGGGCAGTTACGTCGACTACACGGTGTAAAAGGTGCGCCGTACCTTTCCCAACAGCGTCATTTGTTTTGGTGGCGCTTTTTTGATTGTTCGAGAAGTCTTTGCATTTTTTCGCGTGTGAATAACTCTTTGTTCTTCTTTTTCAATAATGGGTCATCTCCGCGCCAGGCTTGGATCATATGGTAAACCTGGACAAAGTTCACAATCGGACCCATCGGTGTGGGTGCGATCGGTGGCACATAGCGGGCATAGTCTCGCATTGTTTCTTGTAAAAAATTGGGAATCTTGGCCACTCTTTCGAACTCAAAACGATTCTTGAAGTAACGAGCGTTTTGGATCTCTGCCGCGGTGGGGATGGATGTGACAGAATAGTCAAAAGACAACATCAAGGCCAAGTCTTTGTCTCTGCTATACCAATAGCGACGAGGAAGTGAGTGTTCCAAGGCTTGAAATATATTAACTAAAACATAGGCTGACAAAACAGGTGCATTTTTTGAAGCGTCA
>CBDUOS010000227.1:0-2184 GCA_965368905.1 uncultured Bdellovibrionales bacterium
CCAACGGCCATCAAACTATTCAACTGGTTGGCCACACTTTATAAAGGGTCAATTCAAATGCAGTCTCCCATGCTCTATGCATTGGGCTTTATGTTTATTTTCACCATCGGTGGGGTGACGGGGATATTCCTTGCAACGATCGCCACAGATATTCACTTTCATGACACCTACTTTGTAGTGGCTCACTTTCACTATGTGATGGTGGGTGGAACTTTGATGGCGATTATGGGTGGTGCCCTTTACTGGTTCCCCAAGATTACAGGAAGGATGTTCCACGAGCCATCGGCCATCTTATCTTGGATTCTTATTTTCATTGGTTTCAACGTTACATTTTTTCCACAGTTTATATTGGGAGCTATGGGTATGCCCCGTCGCTATGCCGACTACCTACCGGCGTTTGAATCTTTGAATAAGATTTCAAGCTTGGGTTCTTATATGATTGGTGTCGGTTTCTTAGTCGTATTGGGGTTATTCATTCACGGTGTCTATAGAGGTGAAAAAGCACTGAATAACCCTTGGGGTTCTAAAACTCTTGAGTGGACGATCCCTTCACCACCCCCTCATGAAAACTTCGATGAAATTCCAACAGTAACGGCGGGTCCTTATGAGTACAGGTAAGTTAGATAAAAAGAATGGCGAATTTGCCCATCATTTTAACGACGCTGAACATGAGTTCAAAAGCTCCATCGAAGGGGTTTGGATTTTCTTAACATCAGAGATCCTAATGTTTGGAGCATTGTTCGTTGGATTTTTTATTTATTCCAATCTCTATCCAGAGGTTTTTAAATTAGGTTCTATGACGACCGATTGGCGCTTGGGAGCCACCAACACTTTGGTTCTACTTTTGAGTTCTTGGACGATGGCTCTTGGGATTTATTACTGTCAAAAGAACAACAAAGAAAAAGCCGTCTTAAACCTAGCAATCACCGTGATTTGTGGTGCCGTGTTTATGATTATCAAGTACTTTGAGTACACTCATAAAATTCATGAGGGTTGGATGCCTGGAGACTGGTTCACAGGGTTTGAGACAATTCAGCATGTGGTCGGAGAGGGTGTGAATGTTCCAGATAACATTCCCCTCTATTATTCCTTCTATTTTATGATGACAGGTTTGCACGGTATTCACGTGTTGGTCGGGATGTGTCTTGTGACTTGGGTGGCCATTCGAGCAAAGCGCGGCGAGTTTGGACCTAGCTACTACACTCCGGTGGAAGGTATCGGATTGTTTTGGCATTTAATTGATTTGATTTGGATTTTTCTATTTCCATTGTTGTACTTGGTTTAAGAGGAGTTAAAGAATGGCAGGACACCACATTGTACCCTTTCAGACATATTTAAAAGTTTTCCTCACCTTAGTGGCGTTGACCATTTTAACGGTCGTTACCGCCAAAGGGATGGACCTTTCTCCTTTCAATGGAGCTGTGGCCTTTTTGATCGCAGCGACTAAAGCGGGGTTGGTGATGGCATTTTTTATGCAGCTGCTTTACCAGGACAGAATGAATTCCATCATTATTTTTGGAAGCTTTCTTTTTGTACTTTTACTATTCATTTTTTGTGTGATCGACATTTACACCCGTATTCCAGTCGAAAGCACATTGTTATAGAGGCGGATGAAAAAATATCTTGATCTTACAAAATTTGGGATCGTCAGCTTTGTAATCTTCACGGCAACTGGTGGCTATTTGATTGGTCACCCCTTCATCAAGAATGTCTCCACGATAGATCTATTACTCACTTTACTGGGGTTGTATTTTCTCAGTTCAGGCAGTTTTGCGCTCAATCAGTACCAGGAGCGGGAATTGGATGCGTTGATGCCACGGACTCGCAAGCGTCCGATCCCTAGTGGCAGCATCACGCCCAAAACGGCTTTGATCCTGGCGATTTTTCTACTGGTGTTGGGGCTGGGGCTCAATCTTCTGATCTCTTGGAAGGTGGCTGCTCTCGGGTTGTTTACTGTCATTTTGTACAACTATTTTTACACCATGAAGTGGAAGCGGAACTCACCTTTTGCTGCGGTTCCTGGAGCGATTCCTGGAGCGATGCCCTTTGTGATCGGCTACACCGCTGCCTCAGGTGTTATTTTTGATTGGACCAATTTGTACTTTTTCTTGGTGATGTTCTTTTGGCAGATGCCTCACTTTTGGGCCTTGGCCTTACGCTACCAAGATGATTATGCTCAGGGTG
>CBDUOS010000228.1:0-2163 GCA_965368905.1 uncultured Bdellovibrionales bacterium
AAAGTCGCTCAATAGTTTCAGTCAATGATAGCAATCAAGGCTTCAGATAAACTACGCCTCGGTTACGGGTTAGATTACGCCCTTTTTCTCATGACCCTAATCAGCCTATTTTGGTGGCTGACGGGGCAAGGGTTGTTTTACACTGAAGTCGGACCGGTGATGTCGCCTTTTACATCATTATCACTGCTCGGGATGGTGGGAGTGCGATTGGCCTCTAAAAAACTTATTGGATGGGGACACGCCATGAGTTTGGCCGTCCTCGGCATTGTGTCTTGCGGAAATGCCTCCAATATTTTGATGCTAATGTTGGCTCCTTCTTTGGTTTTGGACACCTTGCCGGGCATTGTCCCTACCTCGATTCTGACATCGATTGGAATCATTCTTTTTTGTTTTTATGAAATTTTGCTCCTGATCCGACCTACAAGGCGTTCGTTTTTTATCGTCGATGACATCCTTTTGCACTTGGCATTGTTTCCTGGGGGAGTGAGTTTGTTGGGGCATCTATTGGGTGCGCCAGCCTACTTGAGTTCTTCGGTGGATCCACGTGTTGGTATCTGTAAATTAGAAATGGCTTTTATGGGGGTTTTCGCTCTGAGTTCAGTGCTCACCAATAAAGACCTATTTTTGTGGAAGTTTTTAGAGAAAAATAACACCAATAAATTGATATTTGCCGGTTTGTTTCTAAACCAATATATCGTGCCTGTATTGGTCGGATTACTGACATTGGGGACTGAGCCTCCCAGTGGTATAGGAATTGAATTTTTCGTAATGTTAGCGGGGGTCTTGGCGACTCTTCTCTTTCTTTCATTAACCGCCGCCTATGCCATGCGCCAGTCGACCCGATAGAAATCCTTGTACTATTCATTATGGAACGGGTTTTGCTCTTGAATAGGGGCAATACACTTAAACCATTCTATGAGGTCTGTACCCATGAGTACTAAAATAATTACATTGATTGTCGGTCTTTTATTCACTACTGGGCTCGCGCAAGCGGAAGCCCCTCAATATGCTTCCGGCGAAGTGCCCACTCAGAAAGAGCGTCAGCAAAATCAGAGCTATCATAGAATTGGTACCGACTGGCAGATTGTTTCTGAAGGGCATATTGTAAACCAAGAGCTTTATGAAGCAATGGACCTTAAGGTTCTTGAAGCCCAGAGCATTGACTTCACAGGGTTCCACACGGTGAATCCAAGAGACTTTCATGTGGTGGATGATGTTGCAGCTGGAGTGTTCCCGCGAATGCAATTGCAAGAGGATGGCGCCACCGTTTTTGTCCCTTTTGTCATGAGTATTCAGATCGCTAAAAGCAACAAACTGTTGGAACCGGAACAGGGTACAATCAACATCAGTGGTGAATTGGTTTTTACCACCACAGAATTTCACGATGAAATTAGCAATGTGGAAGTTCGTGTCTACGATTTTTCACAGCGTCTGGAGAGAATGAGTCATCAGAGCCAAAGCTCACCTCTTGCGAAATACGATGGGACTTTTGTCGAAGCCATGACCCAAGTGATTGCCACTGGATTTTATCAGGCTGACGAGATCGAGGATTTGCGCAACCTTTTGATTGCCCTACAAATTGGTGATCGTCCCGAAACTGTAATCGCCAACGATCCGCTTTAATCCTGAAATTGAAAAATGGCGCTTCATTGGGTGCCATTTTAGCCATAAGGCTAGTGGATGAAAAATAAGGCTTATCGCATAATAAGGGTATGTCTTTTAAAGTCCTCAGTCTGCCCATTTTAAGTCTTCTTATGATCCAATGCTCGTTACTGGACGACGCTCGAAAACGGCGTCAGCCCGAAGTGAGAGATCTTCCGCGACAAGCACGTCCCAGTGGTGACAATGGCCTGCGTCGAAGAGTGATTGTGCTCCCGATCCTCAATCTTTCCCCATACGCCTCAGAGTCAGCAGCGACCATTGCGCGCCAATCTTTGGTGAACCGTCTTAACTCGACGGGCGAAATCATCACCATGAGTATTAACGACCTGGATGAAGACGTCAGCCAATTTCAGAAAGACGATGGCTACGACATTGCCGATTACGACAACGTTCACCCTGATTACGGCACCGTTGAAGATTTCAAGCAACTGGTTGACGAAGCCCACGCCCGTGGCATGCGCGTTATTGCCGATTTGGTGCTGAACCACACCTCCGATCTTC
>CBDUOS010000229.1:0-2147 GCA_965368905.1 uncultured Bdellovibrionales bacterium
TTTCTTGGAGTTTGATCATTTCAGCCCAAAAGGGATCAGGATTCCCTTCGAACTTTACGGCAACAAACCGGTAATACCAGCAAAAATTCTGCAATCAGAAACTCAGGTGTTGGTCGATACCGGTGATCGCTCCTCTTTCACATTATTTAGAAAATATGCGGCAACACACGCGATGGCACAGCATTTCGGAAACAACACTGTGGTCTCTGGCTATGGGGTTGGGGGTGCGATTCCGGCCAAACTGGGTCAGTTGCCCAAATTGACTTTGGGAGATTCGGGAGTGGAACTTATGCAAGTGCCAGCGCGCCTTCCAACAACAGAGAAGGGTTTCTTTGCCAAGAGTGACTTGGGTGGTAGTGTTGGCAACGGTCTGATGCAAAACTTTGTCGTCTCTTTTAACTACAAAGATAAAGTTATGTATTTAGAGAAAGGCTTGGGGCGCAGCGGGGAATATCACTTTGTGCCTCCACAAAAAATAAAATAGCAAAAAGAAGCCCGCAGAAACTCTGCGGGCGTGGTGGTTAGAAGGAAGAGGGCATTTTTACCAATTTCGATGTTTGCGACTTCGATTGCGGGTGTGCTTATTGTCACAATAGTGGTCTCGATGAGATCGCTTAAACCTCCGGGGGTGTTTGTACTTTGTGAAGACAATCTTGGGGGTGGGGCGACGAGAGCGGTAGTAGGTGTGGTGGTGACGTTGAGTTCCTACAATTAACGATAGGGGATCCACTCGAAGTACAAAATGCGCTTCCGCATTGGCCTGTGGGATCGCAAACATAATTGTTCCTACGATAGCCCCTATGATCAGTACTTGCTTGGCTTGCATACAATACCTCCTCGTGTGTTTAATTATTAGACGATGCTGAAAGGGGTTGGGTTCAAAAAAACGTTGAAATTTATTCCTCAGTAATATCAAATATTTATGTGATTTATAAAAAAAATGCAAAAAATCTGAACCCAAGCAGCCAATCAGTCGTCTAACGGGTGTAATGCAAACAAGGAGTTTACAATGAGAACTTTGATCAAATTAATGACTGTCGTTTTATTGGTTGTTGGAACCGCCTCTTTAGCTGAAGCAAAACGTCGTGGTGGAGACTTTAAAGACAAGATTTTTAAACAACTCGACTTAACAGAAGAGCAAACCAAAAAATTGGATGAACTCAAGACGAACCAAAAAGACAATATGAAACAGTTGAGAGAAAATAAAAAATCCATTAGCACTAAGTTTAAAGAAGCCTTAGCCAGTGACGCCAGTGAATCGGAATTGCGTGATTTACACAACCAAAAAATGACTCTCAAAAAACAAATTGCAGATGCTCGTTTTGAGAAAATGATTGCTGTTAGAAAAATTCTAACTCCTGAACAGCGCACAAAATTCCAAGATTTAATGAAGGAGCATCGTGGAAAGCGCAAGGGAAAGCGTGGTGGTCGAAAACACCGCAAGTCAAACCAGTAGAGGTTACTTGAGATGGCGAAAACCGACCAGGCGGAGCTGCAAAGGTTCCGCCAAATTTATGAAGACAATCAATTGTTCGTGCGCAAGAGTTTGTACTGGATTACCGGACAAGATGTTGTTGATGAGATTGTGCAGGAAGTTTTCATAAAAATTTGGAAGGCTTTGCCGAAGTTCAAAGGTGAATCTACGGTTAAAACTTGGGTCTACCGAATCACTATGAATTGTGCTTATGATTGCTTAAAAAAAGAAAAGCGTAAGCTAAAAATGGAACAACCAAGCGATGATCTAAGTCCATCAAATCCAGAGAGTGAGGTTGTGGTCGAGCAGGTCGTGCGAGATGCTTTTAAAAATCTGAGCAAAAAACAGAAAGAGGTTTTTCTGTTATACTACATTCAAGGACTGCCAGTAGAAGAAGTGGCAAAATTGACTGAAATCGCAGAGGGGACGGTAAAGTCTCGATTGTCTAGTTCTCGCGATATTGTAGAGGAGGTCCTGAAGAAACACGGGGTAAAATTATGAGCGATAAAGATAAATTAAAAAAATTTCTCGATAAGAACTTAAGGAAAGAATTCAGCAAGCCTACCAACGAGTGGTCAGAAATTGTTGATAAAGTCGACTCGCAGCAAGTGGGCTGGTTCCGGTGGAGTTTTATTGGAATCGGAACTGTTGCCGCAGGAGTCTTAGCGATCTT
>CBDUOS010000230.1:0-2143 GCA_965368905.1 uncultured Bdellovibrionales bacterium
TTAGCCCTGGTTAGCTTTGTCGACCTCTTTATTGCGCTTAAATATTTTGGCTTTGAGTTCGGTCTCACAAATTTCGACTTTTTCTCGGTACTCATCCTGTCGTTTCTGAAGGACCTTTTTGTAACCTTTGAAACGATTGATGCGATCCTTCAAATACTCTTGAGATACTCCCACCAATTTGTCTTTGCTGTAACCGATGTCGAATTCATCCTCTTTGTCGGTCACACGATCCAATGGCTCTGTCCACATCAGCTTTCCATCACCTCCGTTGCGCGGGTGTACCAACTGAGCTCGGCACTTTTTTAGGACGCCGTAAAGCCCTTGAGAACCGTATTTGCGATTGCCGTAGACGCGGTCTTCGAGGCTGTAAACATTGATATGCAATCGACGCAACTCTTCGGCCATATCAACTTTCTTTTGATACACCATATCTCCGTCTTTCACTCCAATACTCTCTTCGTCATTGAGAGATTTTTCCTTTTCCATGGAGGTGTCGATTTCCTTCGCTTTGTGTGGGTTTGAAGCACAGTAACAAAGCACCAGTGGTAGCAACATTAGACTTAGAATTCTCATAGCAAACTCCTTTTTTGAGCACTTGCAGAATTGTATTTACCCACGATTATAGCCTGGGAACAAGACTCCTGGTTGAACTGCCGAGTCAATGGCCTAAAACGTGAACCAGTTGGTAATGCCAGTTTACGCCTTGTCAGCTGTTTAAAAAAAAGGCGCATTTCTCAGACTGAGACACGTATTTTGCTTCCCGGCTGGCAGAGTCCTTGCACTCTAATAGGGCAGTACCGAGGAGGGTATCAAAATGAACAGCATCAAGATTCTTTATATTTGGCTATTAAGAACATTCACAGTGGCAGTCTTAACCCAACTGCTCGCATTCTCAGCGCAGGCACGGGATTACGACGAGTCGCAACTTTTACTTAGAGAAGCGATGATGGAGTCCAACGCGGACTACAACAAACATAAAAAAAAGGTCAACGACGAGGACAATGAGCGCGCTGACGACTGGGGTGAGCGAAAGACTCAAGCCATTGTGATTGATGGTCGAAGCCGCGATGTTTCTAATTTTCAGGAAATGAAAGAAGAAGTTGAGCAAGATCGTGAAGTTTCGTCTCATAAAGACGAGCAAGACGACAATAGCTTTGACGACTGATCTTTTAAAGCCACAGTCTATACCAAATTGAAACAAGGCTTGTGAGTCAGCCTTTATTCCTAGAAAATAGGAGAATGAGAACACATCAATTTCTCCTTATTATATTATTCTTAGGCTTAAGCCAGCCCGCACTGTCCTATGATTTCAATCGATCGGTACGGGAAAAACAGGCTGCCAAAGAAGCCAAACGCTGGAGCCTCAGTGAATGGCTGAAACAAAAAAGTAAAGTCAAATTGATGGATGCTTGGTTGGGTTACAATTTGCCCAGCCCCTACGAATTCTTTTTAAGCGTCGACACCTCCAGCGTCGAGCAAGAAGTAATCACGAACAGCGTCACCTCCTCGCAAACTTTTCGAAACTATCGAGGGGCATTGGGTGCCTACGTCACAATGGTGGGGCTCTATGGCGAGTACGAAACTTCCGATGAAGAGTTAGAGCAATGGAAGGCCCTGTTTAAAGTGCGCATGCTGGGAACGTCTGATCAGTCGACCAATCTGACTTTGCACTATGGATTGATGAATCAAGATTTCAATGATGATCCCACGCAATTTCAGGTGGGTGGCGCCAGTATGAATATCTACTTTATCAAAGCTTTTGCTCTAACCGGACAATACGACCATATTTTAAAAGGCGAATCAGAATCTGGAATTAAACAAGATGGCTATCGTTACGAAGCCGGAGCCTTTATTGAGTATGGTGCTTTACGCCTCTACGGTTCGTGGTATGAAGAACGATTGGATGTAGACAACGCCGGCGTTTTAAGTGAACGTGTTCGCAAAGGAATACTTTACGGGGCCCGATTTTATTTTTAAGGTAACACAACATGAAACTGCTCAGCCGAGAAGAAGTCAAAAAAATCGACCAGCAAGTGGTGCACTCGGGGCAACCGCAAGCCGCATTGATCGAAACAGTGGGCGCCAAGCTCAGTCAATGGCTGCATCCAAAAATTGCCTCTGAAAACAAAGTTTTGGTTCTTAT
>CBDUOS010000231.1:0-2119 GCA_965368905.1 uncultured Bdellovibrionales bacterium
GATGGCAGTTGGTTTATGGGCCGGTGAAGGCAGAGCGCCATCAGTTTTTTGAAAACAAATCCGTGGCTGACTGGGCAGAGCTTTTGCAAAATGAAAAAATTGATTACGTAATCTTGCCGGCCGATACCAAAAGTCCTCTTAAAGATTTGGAAGTGGCATTTGATAGTCTGCAGTGGGTGGTTGTGGGGCGGGACCAAATCATCGCGCAACAAATCGAAGAGTCGGCAAGCGTCGAGTCTGCTGAAAAAAAGAGCAGCAATTAACAAACCTTTAATAAAGGATTCCTGAGATTGGGATCTTGTATCCTGCTGAAAACCTTCGTAGAATTGTTATATCTACAGAGGAGTATTCACATGGAAGTCGAGCACACCGAAGCCGTTCAACACGTCGCTGAAGCCGCCATGGGGTCTGGTCCAACAACACTTGAAATTATTGGTACTGTCTTGTTTGCCCTTGCTGTTCTTCACACTTTTGTGGCCACCAAATTTGAAAAAATGGCCCATAAATACCCGGAAGGGTCGATACAAGAGAACCTTCTGCACTTTTTAGGAGAGGTCGAGGCCATTTTTGGAATTTGGGCAGGACTTTTTATTGCCATCTATATTGGGTTGGAAGGATTCACTGTTTATGATGATCATCACAACCTCATTGGTGGAGCGATTCACTACTTAGAGGGAATCAACTACACCGAACCGGCTTTTGTATTTGTTATTATGTGTATGGCCGGAACACGCCCCGTTATTCTATTTGCTGAAAAATGCATATCGATAGTGGCCAAGATGATTCCTCTGCCAGAGAAAATGGCTTTTTATATTTCGGCGTTGATCATTGGTCCGTTACTGGGCTCTTTTATAACGGAACCGGCGGCGATGACAGTGACGGCATTGATTCTATTGGATTATTTTTTCTCTGGAAAGATGTCGACCAAATTCAAATATGCGACTCTAGGCTTGTTGTTTGTGAACATTTCTATTGGTGGAACTCTCACACACTTTGCAGCGCCTCCTGTTTTAATGGTTGCAGGTAAGTGGCACTGGGGCATTGCCCATATGGCTTCAAACTTCGGTTACAAGGCCGCCATTTCGATATTAATCTGCACGATCGGTACGGCCATTATTTTCAAAAATGAATTGGCAGGAAAACTTCATATAAAACAAAAGCATGACAACTATATGAAGCCAACAATTTGGATGACAACGATTCACCTCATTGGATTGGCATTGGTTGTTTACACGGCTCACCACATGGTTTTTTTCTTGGGGTTGTTCTTATTTTTCCTCGGTTTTATGACTGTCACACAAGAGTACCAAGATCAACCAAAGCTCAAAGAGTCACTTTTGGTGGGATTCTTTTTGGGTGGCTTGGTGACCTTGGGGAATATGCAGGCTTGGTGGCTGCAAGAAATACTTACACAGTTGGGTGACCTGACATTGTTTTTAGGGGCCACGGGTCTAACTGCGATCACTGACAACGCGGCTTTGACCTACCTCGGTTCTTTAGTCGAACTGACGGATAATCAGAAGTACAACTTGGTGGCGGGAGCCGTTGCTGGTGGTGGTTTGACTGTCATTGCGAATGCTCCTAACCCAGCAGGCTACGGAATCCTAAAAGGCTCGTTCAGCGGCGGAATCAATCCATTGAAGCTTCTGATGGGCGCAGCAATCCCAACGGTCATCGCCTGCCTTTGCTTCCAAATACTCATGTAAATTGCCACAAAAGGTACGCCGTTCTTTTTCCAGCAGCGTCATTCCGATAGAGCAAATAGATTAAGGTCATGAGACTTTAAATGACGCTGCTAGAAAAAGAACGGCGTACCTTTTATAGCAGGCGGGTTTTTATGTTGGTGGGAATGGCGCTAATTTCTTTGAAGGCTTCGTCGGCTCCGGCCTCAATGTCCATTAACAAGTAACCGATCTCTTCATCCGTTGAGAGGTTTTGTGAGTGAATGTTGATACCCTTTTGTGAAACGATGCTGTTGATGTCTCCTAAAACTCCTGGCACGTTTTTGTGAACATTGAGTAAGCGTCGCCCTTTGATATCCGACGAAGCCGGAATATTGGGGAAATTTACGGCCCCTACAGTGTGACCATAGTTAAAAAACAGATCCAAGGACTCCGAA
>CBDUOS010000232.1:0-2116 GCA_965368905.1 uncultured Bdellovibrionales bacterium
CAAACACCCAATGGCCCCCTATTAAATTGGAATGCGCTTATTGGACCACAAGTACCCAAAACAAATTAAAATTCTCAATGATCCTTATATGACTCATCAGTGCGCAATTCTTTCAACAGGCGGTTGCCAACAACCCACTTTTAACGATTTATTAGTTCGACTGTATCGCCAACTTTTTGTAGCGATTGTTAACAGTGAGTGGCCCACTCAAGCCACACAGTTTCCTACCCGCATGAGCACACAACATGAAAGTCAACGACTCGACACAAAAATTTTTCAGCTTTCGCAAAGGGGTATCTCTGTTGATGTGGCGCGCGCGGGAATGATCCCCAGCCAGGTCTTTACTGATGAGCTGAATAATTTAGTTAATCCTCGTTCGATTCGGCAGGATCATATTTTTGCCTCCCGAGTGACTGATCGTAACGGAGCTGTGACCCACACCCATCTAGCGGATTCTAAAATCGGTGGTGATATTGATGATGCTATTGTGATGATTCCTGACCCAATGGGAGCCACCGGCAACTCCATTTGTGAAGTCATCAGTCATTATAAAGAAAAAGTCGAAGGGAAGGCCAAAAAATTCATTGCCGCCCACCTTATGATCACGCCAGAATATGTACGAAAAATGACCGAAGCCCACCCCGACGTCATTGTTTACGCCGTTCGCTTGGACCGAGGCTTTTCTACAGCAGAAGCTTTAGAAAAAGCCCCTGGAACTCTTTGGGAGCAAGAAAAAGGCCTGGATGACAATCAGTATATTGTTCCCGGTGCTGGAGGTGTGGGAGAGTTGGTTAATAATGCATTTGTATAGGGAGTTAAAGATATGACGCCACTCAATTTAACATCACTCATCAGCCAAGAAGAAATAGAAAAAAGAGTTCAAGACATTGGCAAAAAAATCACCGAAGAGTTTAAAGGTGAAGAACTCACAGCGATCTGTATCCTAAAAGGCTCTTGTATGTATTTTGCTGACCTGGTTCGAAGCATCGACCTAGATATTCAGTGTGAATTTATTGGTGTCTCGTCTTATGATGGAGGAACGACCAGCTCTGGTGAAGTCAAAACCACATTGGATTTGACCGTCCCCCTTGAAGGCAAAAACGTTCTTCTGGTTGAAGACATTGTCGACACAGGACTCACCATGAATTACTTGAAGAAAAATATTGGCGCGCGAATGCCCAAGAAGTTAATCACGACATCTTTATTGTTTAAACCAGCGGCTCTTAAAACTGATTGCACCATAGACTACGTTGGGTTTGATATTAAAAACCGCTTTGTGGTTGGCTATGGCCTGGATTATCAGGGTTACTACCGTAACTTACCTTACGTGGCTCAAAGTTCAGATTTTAACTAAGAAAATATGTTGCGATATATTAGTAGAACTATCGATCTCGTGCCGGAATGGCATGTAATTTCAAATTATTGATTTCGTATTTATTAACTTCTAGCTTCAAAGCACCGGTGTACTTTTTATGGACCAACTCCAGATGGTATTCCCCATTGGGGATAGGGGCCGCTATGATGAACTCTCCACTTCCATTGGATTGCACCTCTTTAAGAATCTTGCCGTCTTTGTTTTTTAATCGAATTTTTTGATGGCTTAGTGGAAACAGCATGGACTCGTTCTTGTGAAAAACGGTCCCTTTAATAGTGGTCGCGCGGTTGTTAACTTTACCCCAGTAACCCACCGGAATCCCGGCTCCCGGAACAATTCCTCGAGCCGGCGCATTGTAGGTTTCACCATTGAGATACCCCAATTTGGATTTCACCTCATCATTGGGACCTTTGGACACACAAGCGATGAGAGATGCTAGTAAAAGGCCAAAACAAAGCCTGACTGGAAAGGTCAAGGGTTCACACTTCCACCAAGAACATCGGGAACGCGAGGGCGGGGTGTTACCGCACGCGCCGGTCTTCCAAACTGAGACCGTAAGTAACGGATAAAATCACTGGGGTTCGTCCTGGCCTGGTTGTAACGATTCACAAAATTGTGAACCCTTTGACTCATTTGCAGGGGCGAGTTCCCGCCCATTTGAGTCCGCATCCTTTCCGCAACCACAGTCGCGCCTAAACGAGAATTGAGCGCATTGACCAACCCTTGATAGGCAGACAAGCG
>CBDUOS010000233.1:0-2087 GCA_965368905.1 uncultured Bdellovibrionales bacterium
ATCCTCGGGATGTTCCACTAAGCCACTCTCGGCAAAGACCACAGAGCTCAGGCTCATAAACAGTCCGACAATCAAAAGTTTTAAGAATTTCACCTTCATAATCGCTACCTCTCCCCTATTCCCTAGGAAGAATTGTGCCAAACTCCCTAAGAGAGCCTTTCTGCGGGCTTTTATCATCAGTGGCAAAATATCGGACACTGAAGTGTGTATTATTTCCACCCATTGGCCTCTGCCCTTTATTTTTGCAGCGTACAGCTGTATTATTTGCAAACAAAGTGACGTTTTTGGGAAAGGTCGATCGTGAAATTAATAGTTATTGTTCTTGTATTGTTAGTCAATTTTAGCGCTCATGCTATCGACCGTAGTCGCGATAGTTTTGATTTGGGGTGCCTATCTTGGGAACAAGTGCGAGAAACCTTTGATCTGTCACAAATTTCCGCTGACCAAAGAAACGTCGTGCGAGCGGCTCATACCAATGCCCGTCGGTATTTGATCAAGGCCAACTCGAATTTCAGCGCTTTCAGACAGTCCGAGATGGTTGAGAAAAGTATTATGTTATGTTCTTTTGTAGATGAAGCCACTCAAGGCTTTGAGTACCAATGCCTGAATGACAGTGGTGAAGAGTTGATAAGCCAGGAACTTATTGAGAGTTGTCTCTCTATGCGCTTGGCAGCCTTACCTCAATCTTAACAAAGACCAATCTTTCCAAACGTCGATCTAGTAATATTTTCCCTCGATATTGCTGCTGCCTTCAAAACAGGCCATTGTCTTCTTTTACAAAGGAGACTTTACAATGAAACTATTATGCTTACTTCTAACCACTGCTTTGATGCCATTTTCTTTTTCAGCCGATAAAAAAATCTGGGAAATGACGGCCGAAGAATACTGTTCACAAGGAAATGGAAAAATCGAAAACGGTAGCTGCGTTTTCCCAGAGTCCTACTCCAAAGGTGATGAGGTTATCAACCTTATTAACAAAGCCCTAGAAATCAAAGTCGGTGAAAATTACGTTCTTGAAGGCAACGCCATGGACTGCTTGGTGCAATGGTCAACGTCCGGTGTGACCAACTACTCTGATTTCTCTGTCGAACCAGTTTATGGAGAGTTAGTATTTATTAATTTGGATGAAAGCAAAACCTACCAATCAGGTCCCAAAAAGGGTGAGAAAATCGGCGTAGGTGTTCCCCTTGATCGCTTTTGGGTTGCCAAAGACATTACTTATAAAACCCAAAGTGTGGACTTCGGAATCGAAAGTGAAAATGGTTTTTATATTGAAACCTCAATCCAGGTGGCGGGTTCAGACAAATACACCATGTCGATCAACGCCGAAGGCGACGCCGCATTTGGTCTTCTGTTCCTAAGAAACGCTCAAGGTGAGAAATTAAGTCTTGAGCAGTATTGCGAATTGGAATTCTAAATAAAAAGACCCAATAGCAACCGGACAGTCCTCCAAACTAAAACGGTGGGCGACACCTGTTTTAGGTATAAGGTACGAAGTCTGCAGGATTCACTGACTGACTTTCACAAGCTTGTCAGCGATCCGTCCGGCTGCCATCGAAGTCGAGAGCAGTACGTTCATTAAAATCGAAAATTGGGTAGGCAAAGTATCTAGCAAGCGTCCCCCGTTTGACTAGACAACGGGGGGTGGATAAGAAAGTTGCGTTTTTTTTAAATAAAATCTGTGCAATTTCAATCGCTTGAAAATGGGCTGTCTTTCAAAAGACAGGAAATCTAACTATTCCCATTCAATTGTCCCCGGTGGTTTAGATGTGACGTCATAAACCACGCGATTGACGCCTTCCACTTCATTGGTGATCCGGCTTGAAACACGCTGTAAGAAATCATGGCTGAATTGGTACCAGTCTGCGGTCATCGCATCGTCAGAGGTCACCGCGCGTAAGGCGATCACTTTCGCATAAGTTCTAGCATCCCCTTGCACACCCACTGTGTTGACCGGTAACAAGACAGAGAAGGCTTGCCAGATCTCATCGTAGATTCCCTCTTTTTTCAGCTCACTGATGTAAATGGCATCGGCCTGGCGCAATGTCTCTAAAGACTCTTTATCGATCGCTCCCAAAATGCGAATT
>CBDUOS010000234.1:0-1953 GCA_965368905.1 uncultured Bdellovibrionales bacterium
GCAAAGTTTGTTGAGCGAAGGGGAGTGGGGCTTGATGCTGACGCCACTGGATCTTCCCTTGGTGCAATTTGGACGGCAGGTTCGACGTCCTCGACGCTGGTATAACAACTCATCGGGGCATCACGCGGCCATTTTAAAAGGGTGTCGATTAAAAGGGTGGAACCGTGCCGGTTACACTTTGCCCAACCACCCTGTATTCAAAGCTTACTTGGAAGTGGTGAAAGAGTATTTGGGGCCCGCCTACGAACCTTTGCGAGTCGCAAGGGATGGCGATGGTCTGCCAACAGTGGCGATGACGGTGAATGAGTTGGCCCAGTGTTATGGCAAGCTCGCACAAAAGAAAAATGACGACTGGATTTGGGAAGCCTTTACCAGAGAACCTGATTTGGTTGGAGGCTTCAATCGCTTGGACACGACCGTCATCAAATCCTGCAAAGGAAAAGTGATCGCTAAAGAAGGTGCTGACGGTTTGCTTGGAATGGCCATTGAACACCCTGATTACCCAGAAGGTCTGGGTGTGGTGATTAAAATTGCTCATGGTTGGAATCCGCAGGCCACTTGGTATGTGGCGCGTTCGATTTTAGGAGTTCTCGGAATGGAGCTGCGTAACCCCTATCCACTGAAACGACAAAAAGCTTTTGTGGTGCCCGGAATCGTGCCCGAGTCTTTGGTTTCTAAAATCGAAGATGTTCCCACCTGGGATGATTGGGATCCGGACCATGATCGTTGGTATTTTAATTATCAAGACCATAATTGGTGAGGTGAAAAATGAATCAAGTGATCAGCGAAAAAGCCCCTGAGCCGGTCGGATCTTACCCCCATGCTCGTCGCGTGGGCGACCTCTTGTTTCTTTCAGGTGTGGGCCCCAGACAGCGGGGAAGCAAAGAAATTCCCGGAGTGACAATAGATGAAAACGGGCAGGTCACAGCATACGATGCGGCGGTGCAGACTCATGCCGTGATAAAAAATGTTGAACTGGTTTTAAAAGACTCCGGCTTGGGCCTGGAAGATTTGGTGGACATGCAATGTTTTCTTACCGATATGAAAAATGATTTTCCGGCTTTCAACAAAGTCTATGCGGAATACTTTTCTGTGAAAACGGGACCATGTCGAACCACGGTGGAAGTCGGTGCACTACCGACACCCATCGCTGTCGAGTTCAAAGCGATTGCTAAATTCAAATAATGGCTTTGTCTGGCACCTCAACGGTGAGGTTTTCGTAAATTACGCGGTACCATATGTATTGATAAACAAAGAGGACGGGTAATCCGACGAGAAACAGTGGGATAACCAGTAAGATTGTGGATACGACAAGCAGGGCCACCAAAATGCAAAGGCCGACCAGAAAAGGCCCAATGTTTTTAATAATTCCATCAAGTGCCAAGGCCAAAGATTTTTGGTAGGGGACATCTCTATTGAAATATAAAATTGGATAGGCGACGCCCACCACACAAGTGATAGGAAAAGTAAAAAATCCAATCCAGCCAAAAAGGATATTGAGAAATGGAATTTGCGCAATCAGTACCGGGGCTGCATACAGCGCAAGCTGAATAATGATCAAGGGAAACATGTGGTCAAAAAGCTCTTTACTTTTGATTGTTGCAATCAACTCATTGGCATCGGACTCCCGACCATTTTCCCACTCAAAGGCCGCTTTTAAAAAAACCAAGGGAGCGTAAGCGCTCAAAAGCCCTCCGATCAAGGCCCCCACAATGGGCAGGGATGACAGAAAAGCGCCAAAGGCAAGAACAATGCAGATCACCAGGGTGAGCCCGTAGTTGAACTTTACCAAGTCCCAAGATTTCAGTAACATGGGCCAAACATCGTCCACTGTAATTCTTCTAATATCTGTTTTTTCCATGTAGAAATTCCCTTGCGTTGACGATCGGCAGTTGGCTTTTTCGATTTATCATTTCTAAAGCTATTTTGCGTCTCATTGGGGGGAATCTAAAC
>CBDUOS010000235.1:0-1896 GCA_965368905.1 uncultured Bdellovibrionales bacterium
GTAAACCTTGGATTGGTTTGCAGTGGCTGTTTCGCACCGGACCTGCTGCCACTAACCATTTTGAGGCTGGTGGATTCATCCGCCCCAACTCAAGTTATAAATACCCCAACTTGATGTTTCACTTTTTGCCACTGGCTATTCGTTATGATGGATCCTCACCGGCGGGAGGTCACGGCTACCAGGTTCATGTGGGGCCCATGTACTCAAACTCTCGCGGCTCTGTGAAAATCAAATCAAAAGACCCAAAACAATACCCCGCTCTTCTTTTCAATTATCTATCCACTAAAGAAGATGAACAAGAGTGGATTGAGGCGGTGCAAACGGCGCGAAACATATTAAAGCAAAAGGCTATGAGCGAGTTCAATGGTGGTGAGCTGTCTCCGGGACCAAATGTCAAAACCGATGCAGAGATTTTGCAGTGGGTACGCAAAGACAGCGAAACCGCGATCCACCCGTGTGGAACCTGCAAGATGGGTGTCGGAGAGGATGCTGTCGTCGACCCCAACACCATGAAGGTGCGAGGTCTTGAAGGAGTGCGAGTTGTGGATGGTTCGGTCATGCCGTACATCACCAATGGGAATATTTACGCTCCCATCATGATGCTTGCAGAAAAAGCCGCTGACCTCATTTTAGAGAAAACCCCACTCTCCCCTGAAACCGTGGAATTTTATCAACCGAAGGAGTCGACACCATGACTTTTGATCCCAATGCCACTGGCCAAAAAAACTCAGGTATTTTTGCCTTACCTTATAGCTTAGACGAAGCCGCTCTCGTTTTTATTCCGGTGCCCTGGGAGGTAACAACTTCATTTGGGCATGGCACCTCAATGGGACCTGATGCTATTTTTGCCGCTAGCAAGCAATTGGACTTATGCGATGGACTTTTTGGTGAGTTTTACCAAAATGGGCTGTTCCAACTGGCCACAGATCAAGAAACTATCAGCCGCTCTCGTTTGTTGAAAGAGAAAGCTTTGTATTTGCGAGATCTGTTGGAGAAAGGGGAAGATATCTCAGGAGAAGATTCTCAGATTCAAGAGGATATCAACCAAGCCTCTTTGCAACTGAACGGTTGGCTCTATGAGCAATCCCGAGAAATTTTACAGAAAAACAAATGGGTCGCAGCCGTCGGTGGTGACCACTCCTCACCCTACGGTTTAATCAAAGCCCTAAAAGAAAAGTACTCCGACCTCAGCATCTTACATGTGGATGCTCATATGGATCTACGCAAAGCCTACCAAGGCTACAATCATTCTCACGCTTCGATCATGTACAATGTGATGGAAGACCTCTCTCCCTCTGCCTTGGTTCAACTAGGTATTCGAGACTTCTGCCCTGAAGAAAAAGCCTATGCCGCTGAGCATGGGAATATCCATAGCTTTTTGGACTCGCAAGTGGCCCTGCGCCTAGCACAAGGTGAGACCTGGACGGCCATCTGCAAATCGGCGATCCGCAACCTATCTGACAATGTTTACATTTCTTTTGATATCGACGGCCTCTCTCCCGATCTCTGCCCCAGCACCGGCACACCCGTTCCTGGAGGCCTCAGCTACCCGCAAATGGAAGCCCTCCTACATGAAGTGGCCCAGTCTGGAAAACGGGTGGTGGGCTTTGACCTTTGCGAGGTGGCACCTGAGTCCGAATATGATTTCGAAGGTTGGGATGCCAATGTCGGTGCTCGCGTCCTTTTCAAACTGGCGGGCTGCTTGTTCGACAGCCAGAATTAATCCTCCACAGAAAATCTCCACAAAGACGACTCGCATTAATAAGTGACCTTTTGATCAGCATTTCTTATGAACACTCAACACTTTATGTTGATTAAAGGCCCGTCTATGGCCCGAAAGGAAGGAAGCATGTTGCGTCTGTTATTGTCATTGAGTTTGGTTATTTCTGCCTGGTG
>CBDUOS010000236.1:0-1686 GCA_965368905.1 uncultured Bdellovibrionales bacterium
TACCGATGGCATGGAGCGGTTGAGCCCTGAAACGATCCCCGTGGTCAATGTTTGTTCGAAGCCGAAGGGGCTACCGATCGCTAGAAGTTTCTGACCCACTTGAAGTTCATTGGATTGGGCAATTTTCTTAGCAAAACCTGGTGATTGAACTTTGAGGCCACTGACTTTTAAAACAGCAATGTCTTTTTTGGGTTCGGTACCAATAACTTTGGCTTTGTAGCGTTCACCATCCTTGGTTGTGACCCAAATTTGACTGGAGGAGTTGAGGGCGGCACCAATCACATGAAAATTTGTGATGATGTGTCCTTCGTCATCCCAAATAAATCCAGAACCAGATCCGGCTGGAATTTCTCGGTCATGGGATGAAAAGAAAAAGTGACTTATTCTTGTAGAGTCGACGGAAACAACCATGGGAGAGGCTTCTTTGAAGATTTCCATGGTGTTTTTTTCGTTCTCAATAAAATAGGATCTTTCGGTCACCAAATAGTCTTCTGGTGCGGGAACCAGTGAAGTGGCCATGGCCCCTTGATTGAATAAATGTACAAATATTAAAATGGAAAACATAAGACCTCCCAACTGTTGTGAAAATTAAGTCTCTCTACTAATAAATATGATGCAAAAACTTGCAATCGTTAATCGGGTTTTGACCCAATGGAGGGAGTGGAATTCTCAATGGAAAGGAGCTGCGAGTCAGCTCATCAACTGATCAAACAATGGTCCCTGAATGGTTACCACGGCGGACTTGGGTATTTGTCCTGGCCCATCGGGCCAAGTGCTTGTGGGGCGAAGAAGATTGTCGCACCCTGAGCTTCCTGGGTGTTGGACGGCCAAGAACAATGTTTTGTAGTCGGGAGAGAACCAGGGGCCCGTCAGCTCAGCATCTACGGGCGCGGACGCGACTTGAATGGGGATGCCCGCACCGGGACCCGAGAGGGGGATGTAAAACAACCCATTATTGCCAAAGGCTTCATACTTGGCCGATCCAATGTCTTTCTCTGACATGTCGACGGTCATCCAAAGGTTGCCTTTTTTATCGAAACAGATGTTGTCGGGACAAGCCATGCCTGTCTCCATGCCTCCGCTGATCCAAGTGCTGGCTTTAAATGTCTGGGAGTCATGATCGCGGTATTCCGTGATTTTTAAAAGACTTCCGTAGAGGTTTCCATTCTGCGAGTTTTTAGTTAAAGAGATATAGACGTCCCCCGTTTCTGGGTGAACCTCGATATCCTCGGGGCGGTCTTGTGGAGTGGCCCCGACCATCTCTGCCGCTTGGTGGGCGTAGGTGAGTACCTCTAGCTGAGTTTTGAAGTTCTTTTTGAGAACTGGGGATTTTTCCAAACTCAGTGCAAGCCAGCGCCCTTTTGCGGTATCGGCGGCATAGAGCATTCCCTTTTTAAAATCATCGGCTTCGGAGACAAATTTATAGATAAAGCCGCCTTCGCGATCTTCTCCCATGTAGACTGCAGCTTTGTTGTCTTTGGTCTTAACGACGGTGGCCCCCTCATGGGGAGCACGGCCGAGATTGACTTGTTTTTCCGCCTTTCCTGTCCAAGGATCGATTTCAACAATCCAACCATAGTGTTCGGGGGGTAGAGGGAACTGTTTCCACCAATTGAATTTCTCAAAAGTGTGGACGTTGCGTTTGCCATTGACCAGTTTGGCTTCGCCGTAAAACCCATCATAGTT
>CBDUOS010000237.1:0-1645 GCA_965368905.1 uncultured Bdellovibrionales bacterium
CCTTGAGCTTGGAAGAAATGAAGTCCCTGCTAAAAGATATGGATGAGTTTCCTCTTTCTGGTTTTTGCCCCCATGGTCGATCGGTATCGATAGAGTTTCCTTTCGTCCAATTGGAAAAAGATTTTGGTCGACGTGTCTGATACGCAGGCCACTTTTTTATATGTGGTTGGACCAACCGCCACAGGTAAATCTCAATTGGCTATCGAATTGGCCTCTGAACTCGGCTGGCCCATTGTAAATTGTGATTCGGTTCAAGTTTTTGATCGCACTTTAATTGGCACGGCCCAGCCGACAGTTGTTGAACAAAAAACGGTCCCTCACTACCTCTTCGGCTATGTTCAGCCACCGAAAACTTTAACTGCTGCGGATTACTTGCAAGATGTCGTGCAGACCTTGCAAAGCAATCAATTGTCTCAGTGTCTTTTTGTTGGTGGTAGCGGGTTTTATATTCAGGCTCTCGAAAAAGGATTGTATCCGGAATCTCATACCAGTGAAGAGACCAAAAATCAGGTGGAAGAAATTTGGCAAAGCAAAGGAGTTGAAGGGGCCTATCTTTGGATTACCGAAAGAGACTCTGAGTTTGCTAAGAAGATCAGTGTCAATGATCACTATCGAGTGCGACGGGCAATGGAAGTGATGCTTGGACAGAACAAAACTATGACTGAATTGAAGCATCAGCTGCAGTCGGAAGATCACTCTGTTTTGCCCTCTCATCGAAAAATAAAAATGGGAATAAACTGTGAAAGGTCATTGCTGCGCCCTCGGGTGGAGAAACGCACTCAAGCCATGTTAGCTACGGGGTGGATCGATGAAGTTAAACAGTTGCGTGCCGAAGGGTTGGGAAGCTGGCATCCGATGTTGAGTGTCGGCTATAAAGAGGTGCAAGCGTATCTCGATGGAAAAATTAGTTTGCGTGAGCTGCCAGAGAAAGTGGTGACGGCGACGATGCAATTGATAAAAAAGCAGCAGACTTGGTTTAAGCGGGACTCTGAAGTTCACTGGTTTGAACCTTCGCAACTTGAGCAGGCTTTACAATGGGCCAAACAGCAAACTCAAAGCGAAGCTCGCCCCTGAAATCGTTGACTGAATCTCTGATCAGCGTATGATAGCTTCTTTGTTGAATCTCAAAAATTTCGTCTGCAAAAAGGCGAGCTTAGGACGAATGGACGTTTGAAATGAAAAGTATGACCGGTTTCGGCAAGTCCGCCTTGCACTCCAATGATTACCTTATTGATGTTTCGATACGCTCTGTGAACGGTCGGTTTTTGGAAGTGAAGATTCACGGACCCACGGCATATAAAGGTCTAGATTCTGAAATACGGAAACGTGTAGGGCAGGTTGTGAGAAGAGGCACCATCGATATTTATCTGAATCGAAAAGTCTTGAAGGGGTCTGAGAAAATACATTTCAATAAAAAGTTGGCCAAAAAATGGCTGAGTGGATTCAATGGAATGGCTAAGGATTTAGGATTAGAGCCGGCACAGCAAGCCAACATATTGCTCTCTGTACCTGAATTGGTGAATGTTGAAGATGACTCCAACGTTTCTCCAGCTGAGAAGAAGATGTTGCTGAGTGCGATCGAGAAAGCGATCTCTGCGTGTGATCAGTTGCGTGCGACCGAGGGCAAGGGGTTGATGAAAGATAT
>CBDUOS010000238.1:0-1542 GCA_965368905.1 uncultured Bdellovibrionales bacterium
GCCAGGGAACGGATGACGCCAAAGGCTGTCGTTTGGAATTTTTAGCTCTGCGCCAATCTTGCGAACTTCATCTTTAAATAATTCTCGCAAAGGTTCCAAAACTTTCAATTTCATTTTATCGGGCAGCCCCCCCACGTTGTGATGGGTTTTGATCGTCACCGACTCTCCGCGGGTGGAAACACTTTCAATGACATCTGGATAAAGAGTTCCTTGGACCAACCATTTTGGTTGAGGGTCCATTTTTTTCATACAATGCTCAAATACTTCAATAAAAGAATGACCAATTTTTTTTCTTTTTTTCTCAGGATCAGAGACTCCGTCAAGAGCTCTCAGAAAAACCTTTTCCGCATCGACTCCAGATACATTCAGTCCCAACTTTTTATATCGTTCGAGGACTTCATCGTACTCTCCCTGACGAAGAAGACCGTTATTTATAAAAAAGCAATGCACTCTCTCGTGGCCCAAAGCTTTGGTCACTAAACGAGCCGCCACCGTGGAATCGACTCCACCACTCAAGCCCACCATGACATGATCTTCATCTTCCACTTGCTCACAAATTCGAAGCTTAAGATCTTCGACAATACCCTCAGCCTTCCAATTGGGTTGCGCTTTGGCTTTCTCAAAAACAAAGTATTTTAAAATATCGATGCCATGATCGGTGTGACTGACTTCTGGGTGGAACTGCACTGCAAACAGATTGTCTTTTTCAATCACCGCCGGATGATCTTCGTCGCTCAGGGCACGCACTTTAAAACCTGGAGGAGGCACTTTGAGAACATCTCCATGGCTCATCCAAACTTTCTGTTGTTGCGGGACTTCCCCCACCCCCTCTTTCCACTTCACCATTTTCTTTCCGTACTCACGGACTTTGGCTTTTTCAACGATTCCACCGAACTGCTGACACATCAACTGCATGCCATAACAAATCCCCATAACCGGTGCGATATCCAAAAGCTCTTGAATGTCACGCTTGGGTGAAGATTCATCATTGACCGACAATGGTCCTCCACTCAGGATAATCGCTTCGGGTCCTTGCTCTTTAATTTTTTCAATGTCATAGTTGTAAGGATGCAGTTCTGAATAAACATTCATTTCACGCAACCTACGGGCAATCAACTGGGTCACCTGAGACCCAAAATCAAGAATTATCACTCCACCTTGCATTTCTACTCCAGTCGATAGTTAGGGGCTTCTTTGGTAATGGTCACATCATGCACATGAGATTCTTTTAAACCCTGTGTGGAAATCCGCACAAAACGGGCTTTCTCTTGAAAGTCAGAAATTGTAGCGGCACCAACATAGCCCATACCCGAGCGAACGCCACCCAACAACTGATGAACGATTCCACTGGCTGAACCACGATAGGGCACTTTTCCTTCGATGCCTTCTGGCACCAACTTTTCATTTTCTTTAACGTCACCTTGGAAGTAACGATCTTTTGAACCTTTTGACATCGCTCCAAGACTTCCCATGCCGCGATACAATTTATAAGTTCGACCATGATACAGGATAGTTTCACCGGGACTTTCTTCAGCACCCGCC